>JAFUOM010000037.1 GCA_017481885.1 Ruminococcus sp. | reverse complement strand
TCTTTTTTGTCGGTAGCCTAGGTGTACAGCGTATCAAGGTTGTGTCGCTGTACAAATCTGATTCTGTTTTCAAAATCTTCAAGCGACTGTATTTCAGGGATTGCAGTTTCTTTTAAATTAACCGCATCACCAATCGCTTTGCACACAGCGTAACCGCTTTTTATGTATATTTCATCCATAGTTATTTTTGTTCCTGTTAATTACAGTGTATATTTTTCGCAGTACTCTTTTAGTAGGAAAAGAAAAACACCAGACCTTTGAATAAAGCTTGTACCAAAAGTTGTTTACGGTGTATTCTTTGTTTTTTCTGGAAAACTCGGTCATTTTGCCCAGTACCTGCTCTTTTTTTACCTTTTCAATTTTAAACTCGTTGTCACCGCAAATGAGAAGCGTGTCACCATCAAAGCCGACAATTCGATGTAACACAAGCTGTCCGCTTTTTCTTTTAAATAGTACAACATCGTATTTTTTGAATTCTTTGGCTTTTTCGATGTAAACGCTGTCTTTGTGGTCAAAAAGCAAAGGGTACATACTGTAACCGTGTACAGTGGAGCAGTAGTACCCGTGTGTGTTGAGTAACTGTGACGGACTATTCATCGAGTATACCGGCGTTTCTTACTTTGCTTAAAAATGAGTCGAAATCATCCTGTGCGGTTTTAGAATCAATGTCATACTTTTGAGTAATTTTCTTTATCACATCATCGTATGACATTTCGTTTTGCAACAGATTCCACACAAAAGCACCGCTGTTATTAAGCGTTATGAACAGGTTGTTTTCGTGGGTGTTGTCGTTTATGGAAACGGCAATCCACTTGTCGGCAAAATTTCTTAAAGCAAAGCCTTCTTTAATTTTCATATAATCCTCCAAAAACGTTCCCTATGACACAAATCATAGGGAACACTTTTATTCTAACAAATCAAAGCCAAGATACATGTTATCGTGCTCAACCGGTTCTAGTGGTGTCGATGTTGTGATAACATCTTCGTTGCTCATAAATTCAATTTCTATCTGAATTTTTTCATATATTTCCATGTGTATACCTCCTCTACTTATTAAGGCTTGACTACTTGGTCGTAATAGCCATCGGAGTCAGTTGGTGGTGTAGTCGGTGTTGTAGGAGCGACTTCGTTATTAGCAGGGAAATCGTCAACCAGTCGTGCAAGATACATCTGTATAAGGGTAACATCCATAATGCTCACGTCGTTGTCGTCGTCAACATCAGAGAGTATCAGCATGTCTCTGGTAAAATTAAAGTAACCTGCCAGATATCTTTGGGTGTCCGTAGCATCGTTGATACTGATTACACCATCTTGGTTGACATCGCCGTATTTGTATGTAGTGTCAGCAAGTGTCGCAAAAGCTGTTGCAAATAGTATAAACATCGATGCTGTCAGGTAAGCTATTAGTCTTTTCATTTTCTCACCTTATTCTAATTCAGAAAAGTCGATCTCGGCTTCGCCGTAATCATCAGCCAGGGCAGAGGTAGCCTCGTCTTTTTTATTACTATCGCTTTTATTGTCGCTTTTTTCAAGATTAACTTTATCTGTCGTGTTGTCCGAATTCTCATTTGAGGTTTCGGTGTTTTCAGCGTTTTTATCGCTTGTCTTTTCGTCCGAGTCAATGTTGTCGTCAGCTTTATTATTAGCTGAGTTTTCAGCACTTTGTACTGTAGTTGAAGTGTTACTCGGGTTTTGTTTATCCTTGTGGTTACAACCGCAAAGAGCTGTAACCACAAAGAGTATGCATATTGTAATTAATAAAGATTTTTTCATAGTATCACTTGTTATTCTGTTCCATAAGCTTTAACGCATCATCAAAACTTGCACTGCATCCGCTGAACACATTAGTGCCTGTGTAGTTGTTGTAGTGTGTTCTCAAAAGTCCGTTTGCGTCGGTGTATCTGATGTACGAACGAGCAAGAAGAGGAGCTGCGTGGTCAGTGTTGAATTTGTTTTCGTCACCGCTGTAAGTAACAACAGTTGTATAAAGTCTGTATTTTTCACCTTTGTAATGGTCAGGATAGACTGAACATTTCGCATTTTTTACATACTTGAAGTCTGTGCTGGTGTCTATACCGTTAACGTTAGTACCATTGTATTGCAACTCGTATTTTTCAGGCTTTCCTGCATCATCATAGTACTTCTTAGCTGTATTTGTTTTAGCAAATGCGTAACCATACTCAGCACCACCTGAGTTATTACTGCTAAGATTATTGATTTGAGAATAAACATCTTCGCTCAGCACAGTAACAAATCTCAGACCTGTGTTTGCTTCACCGCCGTGTGAAATGTCATCCTTTACGACATCTCTAACCTGTACACCGATAAGGTCAAATCCAGGGTATTCTGTGTCATATTGAGTGATTTTTGTATCAGCTTCTTCTTTTTCAACAGTACCTGTTTTAATCCAGTGTGCATAGATGTGAGTTGTCTGTTTATATACATCATCAAAACTGATAGGACGTTCGTCAGATTCAGGGTCTAAGTACCAACCCTTGAAAATGTATCCGTTATGTTCCATATATTTAAACTCAGGAATATCGTAGAACAACTTAACCTTATTTTCCTTTGTGAGATGATCAATGTTTTCGCCTTCTGGAAGCTCAACATCAGCTTCATAGTATGTTCTGAAAATCTGATAATCAATATCAGGGTTGTTACTGTGGAAAGTAACAGTCATAGCTTCTTTCCAATTAGCGTAAACAGTTGTGTTAGTTGCGACACTTGCGTCAATCTGAGTTATCTGCTTAGCATCGCTGGATTTTGCAGGGTCTTTGTCATACCAACCGAGGAACTTGTAACCAGGTCTTACAGGAGCAACCTTGCTGATGTCGGTGTTATAACTCCAGGTATGCAGAGTAGTGTAAACGAGGTTTTCGTCTTCGTAAGGTACCATGCCCATAACATAGTCAGTATCAGTTTCCACAAAACCGATGTTAAATGTAACTTCGTACTGCTTTGGAACGAGAGTGATTGATAATGGCTGTGACTGACCATTCAGCGGACTATAACGTGCGCTGCCGTTGTAGTAAGCGTAGAATGGGGCAGAGTGTATATCAAAAGTAGTTTTTGCGTTATCGCCGGCAGCTGTGTACTCATCGAGCAGTAAGCTGTATTCATACAAGGTGTGGCCGTCAGCGTGGTTCATCCAGGCGTCATAGCTATCCTCACCGATACCATTAGCAGGTATATCAGTAACTTTACCAATAACGTCACCATCTTTTTTCATATCAGAAATAGTTTCCCACTTCTGTGGATTTAGTTCGTTAGGGTCATTTTTGTAAAGAATAGCAACCTCAGCGTTACTTGGTCTGAAACCTTCTCCGATAGCTTTTGCATCTACCGTATACTTGAGTGGGAAAGGAGTTGGAGTGAACTCCATAAATACGTTTACTTCAGCTTCAAGCGGATTGTTCTTTTCGTCTGCGTTTTCAGGCTCGAACACAGCTATAAAGCTCTTCTTATCAGAATTTTCTACGTAGTACTTGCTGTAATCAAACTTCAGACTATCGCTCAGACTGTCCGGCTCGTTTTGATATTTATCTACGTAGTTAGGATTCTGGATAAGGATTCTGTACTGATGTCCGTCATCAGGAACCCCAGTGAACTCGTAATTGGATGTACCCATAGGTAGCTCGACAGGGTCGTGAGCATTGTCGTTATAAGCAATAGCAACCTTTTGAGAGTTTATAGTCTCAGTGTATCCGTTTGGAAGAATCTTTTGCAGATATACAGTAACGTGGTGAGTTCTGTCATTACTATCAATGATTCTTACCTCATCAGTGTTATTGTTAAGGTGGTAATATCCGGGAACAGAAATAAGACCTTTAACTGTGAGAGGGTCTTTCCACTTTGCGATAAGAGTGATGTCATCAAACAGATCGTCACCACTGTTAACAGTTTTGTCTGTCATCTTATCGTTTTCGTAAATATACCAACCGTCAAAAACATATCCGCCATCTCTTGTTGGGATATACTGGCTTAAATCAGGAACTTCAATCTGCTTTTCGAGTTCTTTGTCCTCATTTGAGCCAAGGAGCAGACCTGAGTTTGGCTTGAATGTAACTTTGTGAGTGTTGATGTGGATAGTAGCCAGTAAGTCACCATCCTGTGTGCCTGTTTCATCTTTGAAATGCGCACCAAGAAGATTGGTGTAATTTATGTCAGGTATATTGTCTTTATCATTATCGCTATCGGTAACTGAGATAGTAGCGACGTATCTGTCATCAGTTGTGATATACTCGACATCTTTTGCATCATTAACGTCTTCAGTATAAACAATTGTGTCGTCCTGAAGTACGTAAGAAACAACCTTTATACGGTAGTGATAATACTCACTCTTGCTGTTATTGTGCATCCATACAGGGTATGAGCCTGATGCCGATGTTTTACCTTCATCAAAATTAACAGTTACGAAAGTATCGTGATGCTGAGAAATATGATGCCAGTTGTTTTTCTCAAGTGTGTGGTCTTTGCCGTTGTAGTCGGATGTATACCAAGATAAAACCTTAACGTGTGCAGCCTTTGGTTTATAATCAGGGTGATTTTTGATAAGGTCTATTGAATCCTGGTCGAGTTCAACAGTAAAATTAAGGTCTGCGTTTTTAGGGTCGAATCTCAGTTTAACATTAACTGTAACATCACCGGTTGTTTCGTCGGTTGTTGTGGTTACTTCTATGATTTCATATCCTGATTTTATAACCTCAATGCTAAATTCCTGACCTTTTGGTGTGTTTACAAGTATTGGGGCCTTTGCTTTGTAGTAAGTTTTATCGGACTCTTCTGGAACAACAGCGTTTTCTACTGTGAAATGGTCTGATACAAATTCGGATTCTCCGTTGTAAATGATTGAGTATGGAGCAGGGAACACGTCAGCGTAGTCGCCTGTGTTTGAATTTCTAGCCATAAGGTCAAAATCAACGTTGTATCTGTCGCTGTCGGTGTAATGACCTTCATTTTTTCCATAGTGGTCAATTTCGAAGTTTACATAAACGTCAACACCCTTAACCCACTGAGCAATAAGAACATAAGGTTCTGAGATGTTCGATGTCAGTAACTCGTTTGGCTGATAAAGCTTTCCGCTGTCATCGTTTTCTATTTTCCAGCCTGTAAATGCGTAACCTTCTTTTACAGGAATCTTATCGTAAACGTTAACCGATGAATCAGATACATAGTACTGAGTGTCAAGTAACTCGCCGTCGCTCTTATACTCAACTGAGTTGTAGAACAGATATCTTGTTCTGTTTGAGTTATGGATAGTGAGCATCTGTTCATCTATCTTAGAGCTTTCGTCGTTTTCTTTGTAGTAAAGCTTGTACGAACCATTGTCAAGTACAGTATTATATGTACCTGTTTGTGTGTTATCAAGTTTAATATACTTTGTTGAGTTTTCTTCTTTAACGTAAATGTCAGTATTGTTTGTCACAGCCTCAATGTTTACCTTTGTTCCACTTGCTGTGTGAGTAGCGGAATCGTAAGTACCGTTAAGGTATACTTCTACTGTACCTGTGTATACCGGCAGAGTGGTATCGTAAACATAGGCGTATGCATAGCGTGTGTTGTTGCTCTCATCAGGATATTTTGCTTTTACTTCCACTACGTACTGTGTGTTAGGGGTTAATCCGTCGAAAAGTATGGTGCCGTCAGTTTGTTCAACACCTTTTCTACCATCGATAAAGTATTCGCATCTTTTGTCAAGATTACCTGTCAAAGTAAGTGTGTACGCAGTTGTAGCGGTATCAGGTTTTTTGAATACGAAAACTGTGGTTGTTGCAGTTCCTGATGTGTTTTTGTGGAACTTACAGTTGGCTTTTTTGATTGTCAGGTTAACACTTGCATCACCGCTTGGGTTAATATCGTTGTCTTCAGGTGCATCTGTGCCTTTGATGTAGTAGTCACCATCAGTTTTTTTGTAAAGCTGAATATGGTCATCGCCGTTTCTGATAACGCCGTTTTCTACAGTGCTTTCTTCACAAGTGATATGGAGAATAGCAGACTCACCGAGCAGGTCCTTAACGTTTCTTTCGTCACCCTCAAAAATGCCGATAGTAACATCATCCAAGTCGTCTTCTATAGAGTAAGGGACAATACCGGTGTATTTGTATCTGTAATTGAGGAAAAAGCCGGTACGAGATGCATCCGCTATGTGTGTGTCACTACACAGTTCTTTTCCGTCTTTGTCTTTTACAATAACAGTGATTTTACCCTCTAATGCACTGTAAGCAGAACTGTAAGCACCGTAAACAGAAGCCCAGCAAAAGCCTTGTTTTGCCACTTTGTCTTTGAACGAACGACCTACCATGTTACTGCTTGACGAAACATTGTTGTTGTATATTTCAAGTTCGCCGTCAGTGTTATTGATGTGGTACATATTGTGAGAGTTGTAAATGTAAAGATATGTACCTAGTTCGTTAATCCATTCGTATGTAAGCTCACGAACATTACCGTGGTATCCTGTAACTCTTGCTTCAAGCAGTTCGCTTGCTCTCAAGTCTTCTTGAGGTCCTCTTATAAAGCTGACGATATCAACGCTGATACCGGTTGTGTCAGCAGCTGAAATGTTCAGACAAGTAGAGGTGAAGACGCTACAGAATATGCACAGTGTGAGCATAAGACTGATACATCTTCTTAAAAATGTTTTTGTCATATAGACCCCTCCTAATATCAACAATTAATTATAACATATATATAGCAAAAATTCACTCTATTTTACGAATATATGCAAAATCAGCGAAAGTGACAAACAAATATGCGTGTTTTGTGCATTAGATAGAATTCGTTGACGTTTATTACAAAAAGGCAAAACGACTTTTGGGCATATTAATGAGATATGATTGTAGTGTTGTTTTAGCAATTTTAATAAATAAAAGTAACATTTAGTGTAATAAATGGGGCTTTATTTGGCTTTTTTAGTTACCGAATATTTACCATCATTAAAAAATATAACTCGAACGTTACTTTTTTAACGTTTTCCTCAAAAAACGTTTCGTCAAAATCACCAAAAAATACAATGTTAAATTGTGAGAATTGATATCGAACACAAATTACTTCTTTGGAATTCAAAGATTTTGTTTAATTTATCCAAAACGGTTTATAAAAAAACTGTGTGACTGGTATGCAATTTTATCTAAGCTACCAAAATTGCTTTCGTTCTTAACAAATCGTTCATAAACTGTTGAAAGGAATACACAAAATATAGTATAATGTGTATTGTAGAGAGCTATATGTTCTCGGTGACATAAAATTTAAGAGAAGGAGGAAGAGAATTAAATGCAAAAAAGATTTAAGCTAGGCTGGCTTGGCAGATTTGTTGTCATGTACTTTGCGGTAGTTTTGATGCTCAGTGTTTTTTCACCTGTTTTACAGATTGCAAAGAGTGATGCTGCTTCTGTTGAAACAACAGAACTTTCAAAAGCTAGAGCTGCGACAGGTCATATTGACTACTCTATACCAAGTGATTTTGGTGGCAACATCCTTGGTGTAAACGCTGTTTACTATGACTACATTTCTGACGAAGAGTTTAACAAAGGTTGGCTTAATCCTTTGCAGGCAGGTACAGCAAATGACGACGATATTGACAGTGCTGATAACTGGTTCCCATTCTATGGATATAACCAGAGAATATCTCAGTACGCTAAGTCTAATCCATCGTGGGAAACCCCATTGTATTTCGGTAACTTCTGTAATACAAACGGCTCATATTCTGACGGCAACAGACTGCATAACAGTGGCGGTTGGGGCAATGTTACTAACAGCGATAATGCATATAAGTTTCAGTATGCGCCAAACAACTCAAACGCACTTGATAATTACAACGTAAGTTATCAGGGACTTATGCACGATAAACTCGTTAATAACATGTTGTATGTTAATGAAAATGTACCAGCTCCGTACTTCAATAATGAGTGGCTGAATAATAATAATATCGCTAAGATTATTGAAGCTGAGTTCCCATTCAGAATTGAGAACGAAGGTGGTTACAAAAAGTACAGCTTCAGTTCTAAGGACGCTAGAGATAACGTTTACTTCACATGGGCTAACCAGAACGGACAGACAGTTCCTACAAAGGTTAATTACAGCGATAATTCATCTTTCGGTGTTGACGATGGTTTAAAGTACTTTATGCGTTACACTCCATCAGGCAAAGGTATTTTCCCATTCAACAATGCTTCAAGTACAAACAAGGGTAACAAAAATTCAAACGAAAACCTTAACTATGGTTTCGGTATTCGTATGGACATTGACTTCCGTGTACCTACGGGTGGTTTGATTCCTAATACATCACAGCCTATTAAGTTCGAGTTTACAGGTGACGATGACCTTTGGGTATACATTACTGATAATGAAACAGGTACGTCACAGCTTGTACTTGATATGGGTGGTGCTCATAAAGAGAGCCACGGTGTTATCGACTTTAACGCTAAAACAGCAACAGTTGACCTTGTCCACCCTGGTACTGAATACGGTGATTTGGTAAGCAATACTGGATATGTTTATCTTTCTAAGGATAATATGGGTTGGAGTAATGACTCCACATATGCGTATTTCTTTAATGCTAATGGTAAAGTAGGCAATGCTTGGCCTGGACATAAAATGTCAACGTATGGTGATGGTAACAATCTGCGCGTAGAGATTCCTCAGGGTGCTACATCAGTTACATTCAACAATAATTCAGGTAGCCAGAGCAAAGATATTTCTTTAAGCGGTGCTAATGGCGCTTATTGGCTTTCGAGTGACGGAACCGGCAATCAATGGGATGACGCTCCTGACGATGCAGGTATTAAATCAAGTGTTGTTAAGAACTTCGAATTTGATAACTCAACAGACCAGAAAACATATACAATGACTGTATTCTATATGGAGCGTGGTCTTATCGAGTCAAATATGAGTATCAACTTTACAATGACTCCGCTCACAAATGACCTTGAGGTTACAAAGGATGTTATCACAACATCAGTAAACAAAGGTATTGCACAAGAGCTTGCTCAAAACGAAGAGTTCACATACACAATTAGTGAAAACAACACACCTGCAGCAAACAAAGGATACACTCACACAACCTCAAGTGGTACTACAACTTCCGACGGTAAGTTCTACCTTAAGGATGACGAAAGTGCAAGATTTGATTCTCAGTTTACTATCGGTTCTGCTATGAAGGTTGTCGAGGATGCAAAGTCTAAGTCCGGTCTCAGCTACACAACATCTTATAAGCTGACCGATAAGATTTCAGGTGATGAAATCAGCTCAGGCAACAGCACAACATCTTCGTTTAACTATATAAACTCAAGTAATAGCACAGACTCAAAAACAAGTTTAAAACTTGCGTATACAAATACTCCGAAAGTTAAGGACCTTAAAGTGACCAAAGAGGTTGTTGATCAGAATTCTAATGATATTACATCAACTAACACTGAGGACTTCACTTTTGATATTGCCCTTGATTTGTATGAGGCAGATAAGTATAACGCATTTGACCTTGAATACACATTGCTTAACAGCGGTGGTACTTCTTTAGGAAACAAAACAGCTACCGGCGGTACTTTCACTCTTAAAGCAGGACAGAGTGCAGTATTCAAGGGTATCCCCGAGGGTACTAAGTACAAGATTACTGAGCAGATTAAAGACGGCTACAGTATGCTCAGTGCTACAGTCAACGGTGCTTCTGCAGAAGTAAGAAGTAACACAGTATCCGGTGAAGTTAAGAATGTAACTTCAAATGCAGTTGTAGTAACAAATCAGTATACACCTGCAAGCACATCTCTATCAGCTTACAAAACACTTGATGGTGAGCTTTACACAGGTGAAGATTTCGAGTTCAAAGTTACAGGTCTTCCATCTAGAAACCTCAACGGCGTTCAAACTATAAGCACATCTACAGTATCGATGACTGCTTCAAGTGTAACAAACGGTTTAGTTACTTTTGTAAATACACCTAATAACGCTCCGTTTACTTATGGCCAGGTAGGTACATACTGCTATAAGATTGAAGAGGTAGCAGGTGACGATATAAACTATGTTTACGACTCAACTGTTTACTACGCTAAGGTAGAAGTAAGCTCTATTTCAGCTACAGGTACACTCACAGTTGGTACACCTAAGTACTACACTGATGCTAACTTCACTCAGGAGATAGTACCTCAGAGCGTACTCTTTAATAACAAGAACGCAACTTGCGAGCTTAGAGTTATAAAGAAAAACGTAGATAACGAAACCCTTCAGGGTGCTGAGTTCAAAATCGTTGCGGCTAAAGAAGACGGCAACGGAAAATGGATTCAGGACGAAAGCTCTGCTTTTGTGCCTGTTACATCTGAGGTAGCTAATTATGATGGCAGTTACTACGCTCAGTTTAAAGATTTACCACAGGGCGATTATATTATCATAGAAACAAAAGCTCCGACAGGTTACGAACTCAGTAGCAAAGAAATGCACGTTACTGTAAAGAAAACTGCAGAAAACAATGGTGTAATCACTGTTGATTTCTCAGATAACCCTCTCTCATGGCTTCCAAAAGCAGGTGGCATAGGCGTTACAGTATTCGCTATTATTGGTATAGGTTGTCTTCTTTGTAGCTTTGTTTTCCTCTCAATTCAGAGTAGAAAAGAAAGAAAAGCTTACGTTGGCAGACATTACAGATAAAATTAATTGTATTTAATACAGAAAGGTGAAAAACATGAAAAGATTATCAAGTTTAATTTTAGCTGTGTTAATGCTCTTATCAGTTTTTGCTGTTACAGCATCAGCTTTAGAGCTTCCAGAAAGCACACAACTCGTAGTTAAAAAGTATCAGGTACCACAGATGAACGGCGAAACTACTCTCACATCTAAACTTGAATACCAGTCAGGCGAGAAGAAAGATGAGTCAAAAATCAACTACGAAACACTTGAAGGTGTTGAATTCTCTATCTTCAAGCTCGAAGGTATGCCTACATATGACAATACATATTATTTTTCAGAAACTGACATCAGAAACATTGATGAAACTTACAAGAATGGTAAGATTACATACAATGATAAAGAAATCGGCTATTCTGACAAACAGACTACTGACAAAAATGGTTTAGCTACATTCAATGTTGCTAAGGCTGATTTCGGTCTTTACTTTGTTAAGGAAACAGCTGCTCCTGCAAACGTAACAGCTAAGTCACAGTCATTCGTTGTTGTACTTCCTAGAACAAACCCTAATGGTGATGACTACCTCGCAGCTACATACGTTTACCCTAAGAACTACACAACACTTGGTGGTGCTATCCTCCAGAAGATTGACTCAACTAAGGAAGCAGGTAAGCAGGGTCTTAAGGGTGCACAGTTTGCTATTTATAACACAAACGGCACACCTGACAACTTCAGTGATGATACACAGGTAACAGCTGACTTCTACGGCAAAGCTATCGGCGAAGCTAATAACAACAACTGGCTCACAACAGATGACAACGGTTATATCTACGTTAACAACCTCATCGTTGGTGACTACTACTTCGTAGAGAAGGTTGCTCCAACAGGCTACATTATCAAGATTGATATTTACAGATTCAGTGTTGTATCAGGTAAGTCAACAGAAGTTATCGATAACCTCGACGGCACATTCAAACACGAGGGTCTTTCAGTAATCTCAGCTGACAACTCATCACAGCCACAGATTGAAAAGTATGTTACATCTATCGGTAAGAAAGATGACAACACATCTTTTGATGAAGACGTAACATGGATTGTTATCTCTGATGTACCATCAGATATGGATTCAAAATACACATCTTATAAAGTAGCAGATATTATGGATGAAGAGCTCATTTTCGTAGATGGCTCAGTTACAGTAACAACATCAAAAGACGGTAAGGTATTTGATGGCGTATTAGATGAAAGCAAATACGATGTTATTTTTGATAAAAACAACGAAGCTTTCGTTGAAGGTGCTTCATTCGTAGTTGATTTTTCAAATAACACAGCAGATCTTAAGGGCCTCAAGTTAATTAAGATTGAGTACAAGACAACTCTTGATCAGGCAAAAACTGTTATGGGCGATGCTATTGAGAACGACGTAGTACTCAAGTATGCAACAGCTGCTTTCCCAAATGGTGAAGCTGTAGAAAACGAAGAGCCATGGGTTTACACAGGCGGTTTCAAATTCTTAAAGGTTTCTACTGACGATTCAGTACTTGAAGGTGCAGTGTTCGATGTTTACAGTGTAAATGATGACAAAAATCCTGTTAGAACAGGCATAACATCAGATAAGAACGGTATCTTTGAAGTTAAGGGTCTTAAGGACGGCGACTACTACCTCGTTGAGACAAAGGCTCCAGAGAAACACGAGCTCCTCACAACAAAGTTCAACTTCACAGTTACAAAGACTTCATACACAGATACTCCGACTGTAAAGGTAACTAACGTTCCAATCCCAGATGTTCCACTTACAGGTGGTATTGGTACAACTCTCTTCACAGTTGCAGGTCTTTCACTCATCGCACTTGCAGCAGTACTTTTCGTACTTTCAAGAAAGACAAAGAAGTCTAACTAATTCAATAGACTTTTATTAGTTCATAATCAATGCTGAATCAGGGAACAGGTTTAACCTGTTTCCTGATTGGCTTTTATCTATAAGAAATTTTGCTATGAATAAAACAAGAATTTTAAATATCGCAACGATTGTTTTATTGATTGCAGGGGTCTGTATGCTCTTTTATCCTGCCATCAATAATATAATTTTTGTGTATAAACAGAATCAGGTAATCAGCGATTACAATACACAAATCGTCAACCTTGACGAACAAACTGTGAAGAATATGGAAGAAGAGGCACAAAAGTATAACGATTCACTCGCAAGTGCTTATGTGGAGCAGTCTGCAGATGACCAAGTAGAACAGCAACAGCCTGTCAGTGGTAATCTTGCTTACAGTCAGTTGCTCAATATCAGTCAGGAGCAGATGGGCTACATAGTTATACCAAAAATCAGCCTTAATCAGCCTGTTTACCACGGTACTGACGATAGTGTGCTTGAGCGAGGAATCGGTCATATGGAGAGCACTTCGCTTCCTATCGGTGGCGAAAACACCCACGCAGTGCTCACCGGTCACACAGGTGTTCCGGGTATGATGCTTTTTACCGACCTTGAAAAGATGGAAGTCGGGGACAGGTTTTACCTTAAAACTCTTGACAAAGTCCTAGCCTACGAGGTTGACAGCATCAGAGTTGTCCTGCCTAACGTAACCGAATACTTCAAGGTCATTCCAGGTCAAGACCTTGTCACTCTTGTAACTTGCACTCCTTATGGTGTTAACTCACACCGTTTGCTTGTGCGAGGAACCAGAGTGGAGTATAACGGTGAGATTGACGACTTGAATGCTGCTGTGGTCGAAGAAACCACAACTCAAAACGAAGAAATTATGCAGTCTACTGCTGATGAAACAGTTACCACCACAAAATTCAGTAAGTTCTCGAAACAATTCATTCTTTACTATGTTGTAATCACTGCAATTGTTTCGCTTATACTTATTTTGTTGTTAGTAAAAGTTTTGAAAAAACGTAGGAAAAAGAGCAATAAAACTACAGAGTGATTTTAATGAATAAAAATAAAAAGTACGTAATCTTATCTATTGTGTCGCTGATAGTTGGTATAGCAGTATTGTTTTATCCTGCAACAAATAATGTTATTTTTGTGACCCAGCAAAATAAGATTATCAACAGTTACAACGAACAGATAAAAGAGCTTGAAGAAACTGAAATTGAACAATTAAAGGTCGATGCAGAAAGCTATAACCAAAAGCTTTCTGATGCTGCGTTAACAGAAAAGGACCTCTCAGCTGTCAGTGGTAACCCGCCATACAGCGAGCTTTTAAGCCTTACAAACGAGCAGATGGGCTATATCGTTATACCAAAAATCAGCCTTAATCAGCCAATTTATCATTCAACTTCCGATGAGGTTTTAGAGCGTGGTATCGGTCATATGGAAAACACCTCACTTCCAATTGGTGGCGAGAGCACCCACTGTGTTTTATCGGGACATTCCGGAATCCCTGGTATGATGCTTTTTACAGACCTTGAAGATATGCAAATAGGCGAGAAGTTTTATATCAAAACCTTAGATGATACTCTTGCGTACCAGATTGACCAGATTAAGGTTGTACTTCCAAATGACACTAGCGATATCCAGATTGTTCAAGGTGAGGATTATGTTACCCTGCTTACTTGCACACCTTACGGTGTAAATACTCATCGACTTCTGGTTCGAGGAACAAGAGTAGACTACAACGGTGAGATTGATGAGACAAAAGAGGAAGAGGTTGCAGAACATTCAACATCAGATGAAATAAATACCACTGAGAAAAATTCAAAATTTTCGTTTAAATTTATCCTTTATTATGTTATAATACCATCGATTATCTCAGCAATTCTTATAACTATCTTTGTTATTCTGTTAAAACGAAAGCTGAGAAAAATCAAAAAACTACAAGAAGAAAAGTGTGAGTAAATACAAATGAAACGCAAGGCTTTGACTGTTGTTTCACTTGTATTGTTTGTTTTAGGTATTGCTTTGATTTTGTATCCGTCACTCTCCAAAGAGGTTAACACGGCGAAAACCAACAGCGTTATTGAAGATTTTGATTACGCCGTTGAGCTTATGAACGAGGAAAGCTCGAGCGATGCCACCGATAATCAAACAAGTAACAAGAAGAAAGACAAAAAACAGAATAAAAAACAACAGAATATGCCGGTGCTTGATAAAGAGTTGCTCGACCAGTTGTACAAGGATTTGAAAGCGTACAACGATGATTTGATAGTTAACGGTCAGTCCAGTTATGGCAATGCGTTTGTTTATCAGGATGCAGGCGTTGATTTGTCAGCGTATGGAATATATGACGGCTTGATTGGATATGTATCGATTCCGTCTATTGACACACATCTGCCGATTTATCTTGGAGCTAACAATTACAATATGGCAAAGGGTGCCGCTCATATGAACCGAACCTCAATGCCGATTGGCGGTAAAAGTACGAACTGTGCAATAGCCGCTCATCGTGGGATGATAAACCAGACTATGTTTGATAACATAGTTTATATGAACGAGGGTGACGACTTATACATCGTGAATTACTGGGGAAAATTACACTACAGAGTGCGTGAAACCAGAATCATTAACCCTAGTCAGACAAATTCTTTCTTGATTGAAAAAGGGGAAGACCTCGTAACTCTTTTAACTTGTCATCCTTATGGAAGTAACGCCCAGCGTTTTCTTGTAATATGCGAGCGAGTTGATTGATTTTAAGACTAAAATAGCCTGTTCACTTTTGTGCAACAGGCTTATTTATTGTTCATTTTAGCTCTCGCTAAAATCGTCGTACTACAACAGTTTATTAACTCTCGGGGTCTATTTTGTATATAAAAAATAAAAGGGTACCAAACGGTACCCTTTGTTTTTGGTCGAGGTGACAGGATTCGAACCTGCGGCCCCTTCGTCCCGAACGAAGTGCGCTACCAAACTGCGCTACACCTCGAAAAAACACAAGCCCCGAATAAAAATTCGAGGCTTTAGTGGCTGCGGAACTAGGATTCGAACCCAGACATACAGAGTCAGAGTCTGCTGTGCTACCCTTACACAATTCCGCATCAACATTATTTATTATATCAGATAAATCCGAAATGTCAAGAAAAATTTTCATATTTTTGAATTTTTTATTATTTATCTCACTGCTATATATAGTACCACATATCACCAACTTTATGCGTTATTCGTTAAATATATTATGGTGTGAACAATAGTGAGCGTTAAGGTTTTCTGTTTTATGTAATTATCTAAATAAAAAAAGGCGATTTTATACCGCCCAACACTATAATTATATCAAAACTAATCTGGTTTAGTCAATCGAAAACTTAACAGATTACACACTTTCTATGAAATGCACAAGAAAATTATGTTAACTTTATACAAAATTCCATCTTGCAAAACCCCTGTCCCTATGCTATATTATAGACAGAAAGGATGAGTCCAATGAAATGATAAATCCTAAAGGTTAAAAGTCAATACTTAAAGCTGAATTTAATATATAAACTTAAATTTTAAATTAATTAACAAAGATAAGTAAACATTTTATTCAGTAGGTCAAAAACCGAAGCAAGTTAGATTTAGTAATAACTAAGTATAACAAAATATAAAAATTCAATTATTATCTAAGCTTTGAGTAAAGACGAAACCACAGACGATGTTAATTTCAAATTTTTCAGAACACGAAAGTAATCTCAACTTATGAGAATGATTGAAAGTTAGTGAAGAAGAAAGATTAAGAAAAAGAAAACGTCGTCATCGCCATTCTACGAAGGAGAGGTTAAAATGATGTTAGATAACAAGATCGACCAGAGATAACCCTTGACTGTTGTGTGAAGAAACACGGTCAAGGGTTATTTCTATTTTATGCGGTAATATAATTGTAACTTTCTTGATGTTGACTTTGATTTTATGATTTGTTACAATGAACGAACAAAATTAAATTAAAGGAGCTACGATTATGAAGAAAATCGCTATTTGCTTGTTATCACTCGTGCTTTCACTTTGTATGCTTACTGCTTGCGGTACTGCTGACGTTGATTTAAAGGTTGTTTTCGACGATATCAACTCACAGTTTGGTATCACAGGTTTAACAGTTATCGAAGATGCATCAAAGCTCAATCGTTACTATATGATTGAAGAGGACAAGGTTGAGCAGTTTGCTGCTGAGTTCTCTGCTGAAAGCTCAGTTTTCACAGAAATCGTTTTAATCAAAGCTGTTGACGAAGCTGCTGCTTCTGAAATCGCAACACTTCTTAACAACCACTTACAGTCACGTATGAGCGAGGCTAAGAGCTACAACCCTGAGTCTGTTGCAATGTTAGAGGGTTGCTCAGTTGAAACAAACGGTGTTTATGTATCACTCATTGTTGCTGACAATGCTGCTGATATCAAAGCTGTTTACGATTCATATTTTGAATAATTAAATTTTTTGAAAATAACAGGTGTCACATATTGTGGCATCTGTTTTTTTGTGTTACAATATGTCGGAAAACGTTTTGAAAAGGAAACTGTAAAATGATAGATAATATGTTAACTGTTGAACAGATTAAAAGTCAGTTCTCTAAAATGAACAATATGCAACAGCAGGCGGTTTTTCACACCGAGGGACCGCTTCTTATCCTTGCTGGTGCAGGCTCAGGTAAAACAACCGTGCTTGTAAATCGTATTGCATATATTTTGAAAATGGAGCTGTGTCAGCCTTGGCAGATACTCGCAATCACTTTTACAAACAAAGCCGCAGGCGAGCTTAAAGAGCGTATCGCAAATGTTGTTGAGTTTGGTGCACAGGATATCTGGGCGTCAACATTCCACTCTACTTGTGCGCGTATTCTTCGACGTTATGGCGATAGAATCGGGTATAGTAGTCACTTCACTGTATACGATACCGACGACCAGCGTCGTCTTATGAAAGATATCTTAAAGAAGCTTCAGGTGGACGAGAAGATTCTCCCACATCGTACTGTGCTCGCTGAAATATCCCGTGCAAAAGATAAAATGCAGGGCCCTAAGGACTTGAAAACAACCGAAGTATACAACAGCCGTCTGAATATGATTGCTGACGCTTACGAAATGTATCAGGAGCGATTAAAAACTAGTGACGCTATGGACTTTGACGACCTTTTGTGCAACACTGTAAAATTGTTCCGTGAATGTCCAGATGTTCTCGAAATGTACCAGCGCCAGTTCAAATATATAATGGTCGACGAGTATCAGGATACAAATAAAGTCCAGTACGAGTTTGTCAGCCTTCTTGCTAAAAAGCACAACAACATCTGCGTTGTCGGTGACGATGACCAAAGTATTTACAAATTCCGTGGTGCAACTATTGAGAATATTTTGTCGTTTGAAAACGAATTCACAGGTGCAACCGTAATCCGCCTTGAGCAAAATTATCGCAGTACATCTACTATTCTCGATGCAGCAAACGAGGTTATAAAAAATAACACCGAGCGTAAAGGCAAAACACTGTGGACTCAAAACGGAGTTGGCGACAAGATTACTGTTCACACAACTGCAACTGAAAGGGAAGAGGCTCTCTACATCGCAAACACAATTATGGATGGTGTAGCTCAGGGCAGAAAGTATTCTGATTTTGCCGTTTTATACCGTATGAATGCTCAGTCGAACGCTATCGAGCATGCATTAGCTAGAGCTGGTGTACCACACAGAATTATCGGCGGCCACCGCTTCTACGACAGAGAAGAAATCAAGGATATGACAGCATATTTGCAGGTTATCAATAATCCTAACGATGACGTCAGACTCAGACGTATCATTAATAAACCTAAGCGTTCTATCGGCGAAACAACAGTTTCAAAAGCTATGGATATTGCTTCAGGGTTGGGCGAGAGCTTGTATTCTGTTATCAAGCACGCAGCAGATTACCCTGACCTTTCCCGTGCAGCGGCAAAGCTTAGTTCATTTGTTTTGTTGATTGATGGGTTAATGGAAGCTCATAACAGTGGTGATTATTCTCTTGCAGAATTATACGAGCTTATTCTCGAACACACAAACTACCGCGAGTATCTGAAAGTCGAAAAAGAAGACCAC
>JAFUOM010000036.1 GCA_017481885.1 Ruminococcus sp. | reverse complement strand
TCAGCCGTAAATATGCGTCTGCAAAAATGTCGACACTGACTGAAAGAAGCTTACGGAAAGGAGTATAAGTAGATGGATAAAAACAAGCTGATTAACAGCGTTGAGAACATCAGAATACCACAAAATATGAAACAACGTATCATAAAAAACTGCTATCAAGAAATGGAGATAAAATCTATGAGCAATAATAAAACTACATTTATCAAAAAACCTATTGTAGCGGTAGCCATAATAGTACTATGTATTTGCATAGCGTCCACTGTTGTTTTTGCATCGTCAGGAAAACTACAGGGATATTTCAGAGATATCAAAAACTTAAGCGGTGCTATTACAGGCACAGCTTACGAGCAGGCAACAGATGAAATAGATGTAAATATTATTAATGTGTCAGACAAGCTTACAGTAGAAATCACTTTACTGAACATCGACAAGCCACCGTACAACTGTTCTGAAGCCTTTGGAATCAACTGTTACAGCATTCTTAATGCAAACAATAATACTATTGTTAAAAAGCAATCAACTGCTCAGGTGGATATAGTTGACAGCACAGTATTAATCGACATCCCTATAGACGATTTGGAACATGGGACATACACTCTTTTGATTGAAGAATTCATAAGTAGCAAAAAAGCTGACCAGCCACTAATCATAAGCGGAAACTGGAAAATCAACTTCACAAAATAGAACACAAACGCACCCTTTATTTATCAGGGTGCGTTTTCTTTAAAATATTCACTTTTTCTGACTGACCTTTGATAAAGTGAAACTAGGCGAAAAGGGGTTCAGGCGAGTAGTCGCAACGCCCATCGCCTTGTTCATTGTGTATGTAAACTGGTAGTAAGTCTCAGCCCAGTATACACACGCTCCTAAAGAACCCTGATTTTCAATCGCAGGAAAGTATGGTGACTCGCTGTTATCTACAAAGTCAGGCAAGGAATCCGCCGCACTGACAACAGGTAAAGAAAACGCACATAAAGATGTGGCAATTGCAAACGCAAGAATCACCGACAAAACTTTTGCAAAATTCTTTTTCATAATAGTCACTAACCTCATTACTTAGTGTAAATTGCGACAGAATTTTCGCCGTCATATTCAATAAGTCTAACCGCTACTTCCTCATCAAGTGAAGTAGGGATATTTTTGCCGACAAAATTCGCTTTAATCGGTAGCTCAGAATGTCCTCTGTCTATAAGCACGCAAAGCTGGATTTTTGCAGGTCTGCCTAAGTCGAGCACAGCGTCTAGTGCACAGCGTGCAGTACGACCTGTGAAAATAACGTCGTCAACAAGCACAACTGTTTTACCTTTGATGTCAAAATCGACCTTTGTACCTGTGATAACCGTGCCATCCTCACGCTTTTCTCTATCGTCACGATAGTGGGTAATGTCAAGCTCGCCGACATCAACCGTGTTACTGTCAATTTCAAAAATATACTGAGCAAGTCTTTGCGCAAGCGGAACTCCACGTGATTTTATACCAATCAGGCACAAGTCCTTTGTGCCCCTGTTTTTTTCAAGTATCTGGTGGGCAATTCTTTTTAACACTCTGTTTATGTCTGCATCATTTAAGAGCTGTGCTTTAAGTTTCATAAAAACCTCATAAAAACAAAATAGCCTTGTTGCAAAATGCAAACAAGGCAAGTGTACTAAACCATATTTAGAAACCTTGTCGGCATCACGGTACCGAATTAAAGATATCTTAAATCTAGGATACCACCCCAAATAATAGATGTCAACAAATAAGGAAAATAACTTATCTTCTTGACATTACTTTCCTAAAATTGTACTATATAATATGTATTATCTTATAATGGAGGGGTATTCGTGAAAAACACAGATAAGTCAATGGAAAAAATCGTTGCTTTGTGCAAAGGCAGAGGCTTCGTTTATCCGGGCTCTGAAATCTACGGTGGTCTTGCTAACACTTGGGACTACGGCCCACTTGGTATGGAGCTCAAAAACAACATCAAAAAGGCTTGGCTCAAGAAATTTGTTCAGGAGAACAAGTACAACGTAGGTCTTGACTCAGCTATCCTTATGAACCCTACAACTTGGGTAGCATCAGGTCACCTTGGAGGATTTTCCGACCCACTGATGGACTGCAAAGATTGTAAAACACGTCACAGAGCTGACAACCTCATCGAGGATTTTGACGGCACAAATGTTGCAGGCTGGTCAAATGAGCAGATGACAGAATACATCAAGGAAAAGGGCATCACTTGTCCAAACTGCGGTAAGCAGAACTTCACTGACATCCGTCAGTTCAACCTTATGTTCAAGACATTCCAGGGCGTTACTGAGGACTCAAAAGCTGAGCTTTACCTCCGTCCTGAAACAGCACAGGGTATTTTCGTAAACTTCGCTAACATTCAGCGTACTACACGTAAAAAGGTTCCTTTCGGTGTTGCACAGATTGGTAAATCTTTCCGTAACGAAATCACACCTGGTAACTTCATTTTCCGTGTAAGAGAGTTTGAACAGATGGAGCTTGAGTTCTTCTGTAAGCCTGGCACAGACCTTGAGTGGTTTGACTACTGGAGAGCTTACTGCCGTGATTGGCTGTACGCACTTGGTATGAAAGAAGAAAACTTACGTTTACGTGACCACGACCCAGAAGAGCTTTGCTTCTACTCAAAGGCTACAACTGACTTTGAGTACCTCTTCCCATTTGGTTGGGGTGAACTTTGGGGTATTGCTGACAGAACTGACTACGACTTAACTCAACACCAGAATACATCAGGCAAGAGCCTTGAGTACTTCGATCCAACTGACAATTCAAGATACATCCCATACGTTATCGAGCCATCTCTTGGTGTTGAAAGACTTTTCCTTTCAATCTTAACTGAGGGTTATGACGAAGAGCTTGTTGATGCAGAAAAGAACGATGTAAGAACAGTATTAAGACTTCACCCATTCCTCGCACCATTCAAAGCAGCAGTTCTCCCACTCTCTAAGAAATTAGGCGAGCAGGCTGAAGCGCTCTTTGAAGACCTTTCAAAAGACTTTATGGTTGAGTACGACGATGCAGGTTCTATCGGTAAGCGTTACCGCAGACAGGACGAAATCGGTACACCACTTTGTATCACATATGACTTCGAGTCACTCGAAGACGGCTGTGTAACAGTTCGTGACCGTGACACTATGGAGCAGGTTAGAATCAAGATTGACGAGCTCAAAGCATATATCGCTGAGAAAATCAAGTTCTGATTTTAATAACGCGATAAATATTTTGTACGACCAATAGTCGCTCAAATAATTTAACAACATAAAGTAAACCGCCCGACAGGTTTTGTCGGGCGGTTTTTTTAGCATAAAAGTATCATTCTACTCTGACAATATTTGTCACCTGAGCAAGCTTTTCTTTTTCAATAGCAGCAAGCGAAATAAACGGTGGTGCGCTAGGCGAAATCGGTCCGAAATCTCCAGGAATATACTCGTCAACGCTGACATATAGTGTGTCTCCTGTTAAGTAAACTGAAGTAATTTTTGCAACTTCCTCATCACAGCTTGTATGTGTCATAGAGGCAACAAGCCAGTGTGTCTCGAAGAACTCTTCACTAAAACTGTTGTTATATCCGTCAAAAACATAGTCATACTGCTCTTTACTTTTGATAACAGCCATAAAATTTTCAGGATAGCCTAAATGACTTGCTGTATAATTATATGAGTTAGAATTACCTTTCACCTCATAAGCAAGTGACACACCCTCATCGGGTTTTTCAGGGTAAGTGTCCGGATAACGCACTTCATCATATTCTACATACACAAGCTCGTTGTTAACATTGTCCTCAGAATTATCAATACCTGCCAGTACAAGTTGAATATCCGTTGCATCTAAAATTGTAATTTCTCCATCGTGGTCAATATCACTCCTGTATACACCGCCAGAGGCTTCAATCTGATAACACCAACCGCCTGTTGTTGAAAGCTGTGCAATTCCAAGCTGGATTTCTGTTACATCCAGAATTGTAAGCTCATTATCTCCATCAGCATCACCGTACGGAGTTCCCACAGGATGCTCTTTAAGATAATCAACCATAAACGGATACTCTTCCAGCATATATTTTGTGAATGGTAAGAATCTGTCAGCTTTGACATCATACAAAGCATATCCACTGCCAAACGGCTCGTAAATACAGCTCTCCGAAATAAAATGAGTTCCTAAATCTGCAAAGTAAAATGAATCGGCAGCCATTGGTGCATGTGCGTAAATAATGACATAATCCGTTACTCCATCATTGTCTTCATCAATATATGCATCTTCAAAATATGTTATTTCTGTTTCGTCGTACCAGCCAATAGAGTCTTCATAATTCTCTAAAAACTTTTCTTTGTAATTCTTAACAGATGGTTTAACTGTAGGTTCATCGGTTGAATTCTCTGTTGGTTCAGGTATAACGTCAGGTTCCATTACCGCTTCTTTGTAATAACTCACACTTGTCACTTCATCAAGAGTCACTGCGTACTCAACCTGTTCCTTTGTAAGATTAACAATAAACGATGGCGACAGTGTGCTCAAAAAATCAATATTTTCTTCTCTCACACCGATTTTATCAATCACAGCTTGATTTTCAGCTTTATAGAATTCAACCATCAAACGTGTACGAGCTGATCTGTACGCATCAACTTCTTCCATTGTTTTAAAATCTCCGTAGATGACGCCACTTTCAATCCTTGCCTGACGCTCAATAGCCTCAATGTCAATATTGCTTTTAATCCAAATCCATACGCTTACTAAATCATCTTCATCCATATTATCAAGATGTCCTTGAAGTTCTGAATTGATTGTAGTTTTTGCAAACGCTGTCACGCTGAGCACAGACACAAGCATCAAAACCACTAATATAATACTGATAATCTTCTTCATAATTTCCGCCTCCTGTGTTTAATATTAAATCAAATGTAACGTAAATCTAAGCTTATGCTTCAACTTTTGCTAATTTTAACTGGATAGTAGTAGCGTCAAGGATATCTCTGTTACCATCCATGTTAGCATCTGAAATATATTCCAAATAACCATAACTGGAAACATAATCACTCAGTTCATCATAAACGTCGAATTCTTCAAGACCGGCTAACGCACACTGAATCTTAGTAGCATCTAAAATCGTCAGCTTGCCGTCTCTGTCAATATCGCCTATAGGTCTACCGATATTCTGTTTGTAAATAGCTTCTTCAAGACCGTCGTAGTCATCCCAACTAATTTTTGAAGAACAGATATCTATAAAACTTTCACGTGCAACATCATATACATAGTAGCCTACGCTTGGAGCTCTGGAATCGCCTACCCACACTCTGTCACCTATAACTGCATAAACAATGAGTGGTTGAGGATAATCAAATGTAGTATTAATTAAAACCCATTCCAGTTCACCATCTGCGTTGTAGTGATACTCAACTTCATCGTATTCATAAATATCAGAAACAATATTCACCTTTCTGTACAATTCTTCTTCAAAAAGATGCTCAGGGTCAACTGAAACAAATCCACATCTGAGATAAATTTTTTGTACACCCTCTATAGCAGAAATTTCCAGAATTCTTTCTTTTGTTGTGAACAAAGTATAGTAGTACTGAAAGTAGTCGAGCAATTCGTCATCAGAAAAATTCATCTGGTCTACAACCGACTGATTTGCTTTTTCATAAAACTCATTTGTCAGCCTTGTCTGAGTGTTAAGCCAGTAGCTTTGCTCTTCTCTTGTTTCGGCTTTATCTTTTGTATACCCACACTCTGCGTCAGTCTGCACCTTGATTTTCACTTTCTCAATTTCGTCAAGATAGTCTGTAACAGAAACAACAACTTTGATATTGCAATCGCTGTCAACCTTGTCAAGCACTTCCTGTAAAGGAGCATCAATGTTTGATGCTTCTTGGGCAAATGCAGGCATAATTGCCACCGATACAAGCAGTACTGTCATTAATATAATACTGATAATCTTCTTCATAATTTTCGCCTCCTGTGGTTAAAATTACACTTAGAGTAAAATACCCTTCATTAATAAAACGCGTGAAAACGTGTTTTGGTTTAAGTTAATATATCTCTGCTAATTTCATCTGGATACCTGTGGCGTCCATAATAGTACGCATACCATCACAGTCAAAGTCTGATATATATTTCGGGAATCCATTGAAATATCCGTCATAATCTATAAGTACATCATCAAGGTCAGTAAGACCCGCTAATGACATCTGAATAAGGGTAGCATCCATCACTGATAATACTCCATCACTGTCAGAGTCTCCTATCAGATAACCAAAGTTAAAAGTATTGAACACTTCTTCAAGGTCGTCGTATTTAGAATAATCAAATTGATCATCTATAATATCGTAGAACTTGTCTTCTTTCACATCATATATACCATATCGGAAGGAAAACGGACGATGGTCACCATACATAAACACTCGACCCTTAAAGACTCTGTGGTATTCCCACGGTGGAGCATTATACGAACACTGTTCAATCAACGCCCAGTCAACCTCACCGTTTTCATCGTGATGATAATACAACTCATCATAATCGTGAGTTTCAGAAAAAATCATATCCTCATAAAGCTCCAAAAATCTCTTTTCATAAAGATGCTCAGGCTGTGGAAAAAGAGGCATTTTGTGTAGACCTATGGAAACAACCTCGTCAAGCTGTGCCAACTCATATACTTTTGATTTTGTAGCTTTAATAATAAAGGACGGCGTCAACTGACTGAAAAAGATAACATCTTCGTCAACTACATTCATCTTCTCAAAAACTATATTGTTATACTCTTCGTATAGCTGAGCTTTTATATTACGATAGGTCCTTTGATATAGGTCTACCTCTTCTTTAGTTTTAGCTGTACCCTGCGTCAATCCGCATTGTTCAAATGTTTTCTGGATAACCAACTCTTCATCTACGGTGTCATTTATCCAAATAAATACTTGAAGCTTAAAATCATCTTCTATTGTTTCCAGAACACTTAGCAAATTACTTTCAAGTTTATATTCATACTCCGCACAAACTGTGATTGATGCACACGCAAAAACGAGAACAACAACCAACAAAATACTGATAATCTTTTTCATAATTTTCGCCTCCTGTGGTTAAAATTACACTTAGAGTAAAATACCCTTCATTAATAAAACGCTTGAAATCGAGTTTTGGTTTCAACAGTTTTTATTTTTTTCAAAAATATTTCACCCAATATAACCGATGCTAAGTTTTAGTCTTTGTACTTTAATTATATTACGAATTAAAGACATAAAAATATCGAAACATTGCATATAATTAAAGCTTTTAATTTGTATATTAAGACAGACAAAAAGCGTTGTTGCACAAAAAATCCCCACCGCTTTTGGTGGGGATTAACGAAAATGTATTTATGTCTTTAGGAAAATCAAACTTCTATTTCACCATCGAACACTTTTGTTGCAGGGCCTGTCATAAGCACACGCTCGTCGGTGTAATTGATAATCAAATCGCCACCACGAAGATGCACGGTAATATCCTCGCCCTTTTTGCAGTAGCCGTTTTCAACTGCGGCAACAGCGGTTGCACACGCACCAGTACCACACGCCCAGGTCTCGCCACTGCCACGCTCCCAAACACGCATCTGCAAGGTATGGTCATCAATCACCTTGACAAATTCGGTGTTAACCTGCTCAGGAAAAGCAGGATGCTTTTCAAAATGAGGACCGATTTTTTCAAGCTCCAGTGAGTCAACATCATCAACGAAAGTAACGCAATGCGGATTACCCATTGAAACACAAGTCACAAAATGTTCCTTACCGTTTACCACAAGTGGCTTTGCAACAACTGTTTCGCATCCCTCAAAAATAGCTGGTATGCTCTCTGTTTTCAGCTCGGCTTTACCCATATCAACCTGAAGCAGTTCAGCCTTGCCGTCAACTGCTGTTATTTTCATTGTTTTAATACCACTCAGAGTTTCGATAGCAATAGTATCCCTTGACTTATCTTCAATCAGGTTATCGTAAACATACTTACCAACGCAACGAACACCGTTGCCACACATTTTGCCCTCACTACCATCAGCATTGAACATACGCATCTTTGCATCAGCTACGTCACTAGGGCAGATAAGAATAACTCCGTCACCGCCGATTGAAAAACGTCTGTCAGAAAGCTTTAACGCAAGCGCATTTGGGTCTTCGATTTTTTGGTCAATTGCGTTTATATAAACATAATCATTACCGATTCCGTGCATTTTTGTGAATTTCAACATTTTGGTCACCTTTCCTGCATAACAATATATAAATATTATAGCATAAAGCAGTAAAGTTTACAATATCAAGGCACTGAAACGGCGTGCAAAAGCGTGTAAACACCTTGAAAAATCGACCCTCCACGCTTGACAAAAACCGCCTTAAAGACTATACTTTTGCTATATTTTTTTACTTAATTTTCACATTTTGAGGAGAGTACTATGATAGATGTTCCGAGCATTTTCGGCATAGACGTTTTTAACGAACAGGTGATGAAAGAACGCCTGCCAAAAGAAACATACGAAGCTCTGAAAGCTACTATCGTGAACGGCGAGTCGCTGGACATTGCTGTTGCTAATATTGTAGCTGAAGCTATGAAGGAATGGGCAATTGAAAAGGGTTGCACCCACTACACACACTGGTTCCAGCCAATGACAGGTATCACTGCGGAAAAGCACGACAGCTTTTTGACTCCTGCGCAAGACGGCAAGGTAATTATGGAATTTTCAGGAACTGCTCTTGTTAAAGGCGAGAGCGATGCTTCGTCTTTCCCAAATGGTGGCATTCGTGCGACATTTGAAGCACGTGGCTACACAGCGTGGGACCCTACATCTTACGCTTTTGTAAAAGACGGTTCGCTGTACATTCCAACCGCCTTTATGTCGTACACAGGCGAGGTGCTCGACAAAAAAACACCTCTTTTGCGTTCAATGGATGCAGTAAGTTCACAGGCGTTAAGAATTCTAAAGCTTTTTGGCAAAGACGATGTGACCCGTGTTACTGCAAACGTCGGTGCTGAGCAGGAATACTTCCTCATTGACCGCAAAATGTACGACAAGCGTAAGGATTTGAAATACACAGGACGTACACTTTTCGGAGCAAGAGCAACTAAAGGTCAGGAGCTTGAGGACCACTATTTTGGTGCTATCAAAAACAGAGTTTCCCAGTTTATGAAAGAGCTAGACGTTCAGCTCTGGAAGCTCGGTATTTACTCAAAAACAAAGCACAACGAGGTTGCTCCGTCACAGCACGAGCTTGCTCCTGTTTTTACTACAACAAATATCGCAACCGACCAAAACCAGCTCACAATGGAAACAATGAAGACCATCGCTCGAAAGCACGGTATGTCTTGTTTACTCCACGAAAAACCTTTTGCTGACGTTAACGGTTCAGGTAAGCACAACAACTGGTCACTCTCGACAAACACAGGCGAAAATCTGCTTAAACCGGGCAAAAAACCTGAAGAAAACACTCAGTTCTTGCTTTTCCTTGCAGCTGTCATCAAAGCAGTTGACGAGCATCAGGACTTGCTGAGAATTTCTGTTGCAACTGCAGGCAACGACCACCGTCTTGGTTCAAGCGAAGCACCACCTGCTATCATTTCAATGTATTTGGGCGACGATTTGGAAGCTGTTGTTGACGCTATCATAAACGACGAGGATTACGAATCTCACGGCCGTGTACTGATGAAGACAGGTGTTGAGTCAATGCCTGACTTTAAAAAGGATAACTCAGACCGTAACCGTACATCTCCATTCGCTTTCACAGGTAACAAGTTTGAATTCCGTTCTTTGGGTTCATCAATCAGCATCTCTTGTCCGAACATTATGCTCAATACAATAGTTGCCGATGTTCTGTCACAGTTTGCAGACACTCTTGAAGATGCAGAAAACTTCGAGTCAGCTTGCAGACGTCTTATCAAGCACACTTTCAAAGAGCACAAGCGTATCATTTTCAACGGTGACGGCTACACAGACGAGTGGGTTGAAGAAGCAAAACGCAGAGGCCTTTTAAATCTCAAAAACACACCTGAGGCACTAAAGCACTTTATCGACAGACATAACATTGAGCTTTTCGAAAGAAACCACATCTACGGCGAAACTGAGGTCAGAGCAAGATATGAAATCCTGCTCGAAAACTACTCCAAGGTTATCGCAATCGAGGCTCAGACAATGATAAATATGGCACGAAAGGATATTTTCCCTGCTGTGTCCAAATTCACAGGCGAACTTGCACAGACTATTGTCAACAAAAGGGCTGTGTCAGAATTCATCAAGACAGATGCAGAAGAAAAGCTCCTCAAGGAAATGTCCGAGTTACTTTGCAAATTCGCAGTTCTCACTGATGAGCTCGAAGAAAAAACAACACTTGCTAAAAAGTACAACTCCAATCCGCTCACACTCGCTGAGTATTACAGAGATTATGTACTGTCAGCAATGAATAAGTTAAGAGCTGTCGGCGATAAAATGGAGATTGATATGTCAAGTGAACACTGGCCATATCCATCCTACGGCGATATGCTGTATTCAGTTCAGTAAACCTTGTTTGTAGGGGCGACCATTGGTCGTCCGTCTGTATAACCATTGCAAAGAATAAATCAACCCCCGATTTTTACATCGGGGGTTTTCTGTGTTTATATGAGCATTTCTTTCAACAGTGTTCTGCCTTTATTCAGTCGGCTTTTAACTGTGCCTTCGGGTATACCCAGCACTCGCTTTATCTCTTTGATTGAATAATCCTCAACGTAAAACATAATCACGACAAGCCTGATTTTCTGAGGTAAGCTATCAAGTGCCTGAGCTACTTCAACGTTTAAATACGGATTATCTCTGCTTGATATTTCAGTTAGTGTTGTATCACTCAAAAGCTCTGCCCTGCTTTTGTTTTTAAGAGTACGCTTGCACTCATTAATAAGTATTCTGATAAGCCATGTTTTGAAGTACTCCTCGTTTTTTAGCTTATGCAGATTTTCGTACGCTTTGAGAACAGCATTCTGGACACAGTCACACGCGTCGTGTTCGTTTTTGAGCATAGACATCGATGTTCTGTACATTGTGTCCTGTGCTTCTCTCACAAGATATTCAAATTTATTTAAGTCCATCATCGTTACTGCACCTTGAAAATGTAATATGTATTATTGCTACCAGAATATTCAGGAGCAATAATTCCATCAGTAAATGGATTCATAACAATATAAGCATTAGGTAGCTGTTCTTCTATACACCTGTAACCGATAGTAATTGTTGCCGTTTCGTTAGGAGCTAGCTTTGGAATATAGAAATCCTTTTCACTGTCACCGTGACGACTCAAATAGAACATCTCTAAATCGCAATACTCATTTGCATATATATGCTGATATTTATCGATTTGGTTTGCAGGATAATAACAACCGATTGCATCCTTTACAATTGTTTCAAGTCTGTGTGGAACATAAACCGCTACCTCTTTACCCGCAGTGTTTTTATACTCAATATCCACTAAAATAAGTTTTTGTTCCTTGCTTTCGGAGCTCAGGAGTATTGTCTCAGTATTAACACCATCGCCTTCCTGCCACACTTCAACAGTTCTCGGCAGAAGATTTCCGTTTGCATCTGCCACTTCGCTCAAATCATACAACGAATTGATGCAACTTTCATCAATTCCGTTAATATTGTCGGTAATTCTAATGTCTGTTATCTTAGATTCAACCTCAAGGTCATACGCATCCGCTTCTTCGTTAAATCCAGCAAAAAGAACCTTAGTGTCTTTTGGCATCTCGATTAATTCCAGCTCATACTCATATAATCCTGTATCAGTTGTGATTTCTCTCGCATTTCTTTCAGGCTCAAAAAAGCTGTCGTGGTCAGCTTCGGTGCCCTGTTCAAAGCTGATGCAATCCACAAAAGCCTCAAGTTCGCTGTCTGTTACAGTTTCGCCACGATAAATCAAAATCAGCACATTCGCTTCTTCATACCAGACATAGTAACGTCTTAACCCATGATAATCATCTGTACCAATAAGCTCGTAAGATGTACGGGATGCTATCATCATTTTATTATAATCTTTTACGTTTTCTTCAAGCACAACGTAGTTAACGCTTTCATAAAACCTCATTGGAAGTATTGTAAACCCAAATTCCCGCTCTTCGTTATCTCGGTCATATTTTAGTCCGGCAGAATTTGGTTGCTCTTTGAAACCGGTTGGAACATCTACGCTCATTTTTACATATCGCGGAACATCTTCGTTGATGCTGATATCTAAGCTGACACCAAAATTGCCAACACGCTGAGCAACAGCACCGTACAGCTTTGTCGCACCAAACACTGCGCTCGGAAGCACAGCAAAAATAAGTACTACAGCTATAACAACTTTCAGCGGTGTGCTAAGTCTATTCTTTGTTTTCTTTAGCTTTGCCTGACACAACGCATTGTCTATGACATAAGAAAAACGCTCGGGCGTTTCTTTGAACGCATTTTGAAGTTTATCTTTCATAATAATCGCCTTTCAAAAAAGATTAGTAATGAATTCATTCTATCTATTAGATTACAAAAAGTGGCAAAAGGTTCACTAAAAAAGAAAAATACCTCGATAAGAATCGAGGTACTAAGTATATCAGTTTTTCTTAAAGAATGCTACTGCAACGGCGCCAGGACCAACGTGGGTTCCGATTGTGCTACCGATAACGCTTGTGTTAAGCTCGCTCTTTGCGTGTGCCCAGAGTGCTTTGCTATCTTCAACATACTTCTTCAAAAGTGTGTCTGTAAGACCTGTGTAACCGAGTAGTACAGGCTTATCAAAATCAACTCCGCCTGCTTTGTCAATCTCCTGAACAAGAAGGTTGTTGCCCTGTTTTGAGCCTCGGGCTTTACCAAGCATCTTGATTTCTCCTTTATCAACGCAAACAACAGGCTTGATGTTGAGCACACCGCCTGCAAATGCCACAGCCGCTGATATACGACCGCCTTTTTTGAGATACTCAAGTGTGTCAAGCATAGCAACGATAACTACGTCATCCTTAATGCTCTCAATCTTGTCTGCAACTTCCTTAGCAGTAAGACCGCTATCAACAAGCTTTAGTGCGTATTCAACCAGAACACCAGCACCGATTGTAACACTGCCGCTATCAACAACGTAGATGTTGTCATACTCAGTAGCTGCAATGCAAGCACTCTGATAAGTGCCTGAAAGCTTACTTGAAATAGCAATAACAACAGCCTCGTCGCCGTTTTCCTTAACCTTTTCAAAGTATGACTCAAATGCTGCCGGGGAAGCCTGACTTGTTGTTGGGATAACATCGCTTTCGATAAGCTTTTCGTAGAACATCTTGTGGTTAATTGTAACACCATCGATGAACTCTTCGTCGCCAAAACGAATTGAAAGTGGGACTGTATCTACTCTTTCTTTGACAGCAGGGATAAGGTCAGTTGTGCTGTCCACAATAATTTTAACGCTCATAATACTCTCCTTTTCGGTTTATGACGGCAGACCGTCTTCGCAAAGAGCTTTCATATTTGTTGAAATAATCTCCAACGCATTGTAAAAAGTTTCTCTGTCTTCGTCAGACAAGCCTTTGCTTGAAAGCTCTACAGCAAGTGCCGCACGCTCTCTGACGTGCTCGGCAGCAGTTCTGCCCTCGTCAGTAAGCTTCAAAAGTCCTCTGTACATATTCTTTCCGACAGATTCTTTAATAACCAAGCCTTTTTGCTCCATAATTGACATCATACGGGAAACATCAGCCTTGTCTTTGCCGCACAACTCAGAAAGCTGTGGTGCTGTGATACCGTCTTTGAAACGGTACAGGGTTGTGAGATATGTAGCGTGTGGTCCTTTGAGCTCATACTTAGCCATTTCATCCGATGCAAGCTTGTGCCAGTAACGGGTGATTTCAAAAATAACATATGAAAATTTTTCAAATCTCTCGATCATAATAACAACCCTTTCATAAAGATGTTGAATTTTCAACTTCTGGTATTATATAGCACAGACGTTGAAATGTCAACACTGATTTGTTTTTCAAGCAAAAAAGCAACCACAAAGCAAAAAATAAGCATAAAAAAGGAGAGCCAAGCAAGCTCTCCCTTTTAATGTGAATAAGTATTACAATAAGTCGCTCAGATAATCCTGAACTTTCTGCTGTGCTGTGCAATACAGCTTTTCTTCGTCAATGTTAACGCATCTGCCGTTTTCGACTGTTACTTCACCGTTGACGATTGTATAATCCACTGCACCTTTGAGTCCGACTGTAGCAAGCATTGATTTAGGGTCGAATGTTGCACCGACAAGCTCAACTCTGCGTTTATTAACAAGGAATAAGTCCGCACATTTGCCGACTTCAATCGTACCTATGTCATCTCTGCCAAGAACCTGTGCCGAACCTGCGGTTGCTATTTTAAGCACCTGATATGGTGTGAGTCCCTCGCTACCATATGTAAGACGTGACAAAAGGTACGCCGCTCTGATTTCTTCAAGCATATTTGAACCATCGTTTGACGCACTGCCATCAACAGCCAAACCTACCTTGACACCTTTTCTAAGCATTTGCGGAATCTTTGCAACACCTGAACTGAGTTTCATATTAGATACAGGGCAATGAGCTACACCTGTGCCTGTCTGAGCAAGAATTGACACCTCTGCATCGTAGAAATGTATTCCGTGAGCATACCACACGTCGTCCCCGATAAAATCAAGTGACTGCATATACTCAAGTGGTCGCATATTGAACTTTTCAAGCGTGTAGTTTTCTTCATCAATAGTTTCGCACAGATGTGTATGAAGTCGAACACCGTACTGACGAGCAAGCTTTGCGCTCTCGCTGTACAAATCTGAGCTTGCCGAAAATGGTGAACACGGAGCAAGTGCGAGCATATTCATAGAACCAAATGAAGCATCGTGGTACTTTTCAATTGCTTTTATGCTGTCTTTTAAAATCTCGTCTGTTGTCTGTACAACGCCATCAGGAGGCAAACCGCCGTCTTTTTGCGACAGGTTCATACTACCACGTGACATATACATCCTTATATTAAGCTCCTTTGCAGCTTCAAGCTGGCTATCCAAAAGTGATAGCGAGCTACCCTGTGGAAAAACGTAGTGATGGTCAAAGCAGGTTGTGCAGCCGTTTTTCATCAGCTCTGCCATGCCGCATTTCGAGCTAAGATACACAACATCGTTATCAAGGTTTTGCCACACACCATAAAGAGCTTTGAGCCAAGGGAAAAGCTCCATATTCTGCACACTAGGTATATTGCGTGAGAAGAACTGATACAAGTGATGATGGGTGTTAATAAGTCCCGGATAACAAATCATATCGGTACAATTGATAACCTGTTCAGCACCCACATCAAGGTCAATACCGATAGCCTCTATTTTGCCGTCAACTATAAATATGTCAACACCCTCATATAATGTGTCGGTTTTATCACACGACACTGCAAAATTAACATTTCTAAGCAGTAATGCCATAATAATCACCTGTCAATAAAATATAGTACAAGTATAAAAAAATCCCCTGCAAAAAGCAAGGGATTTTATAAAGTAAAGATTTATTTGTCCAATATTTATCTCTCTTCTCTAAAATATGCAAGACCCAAAGCGTTTGGTGGCTGATTTTCTCTCTTCTTTCTGAAAGATGTGAAAACAAGCACGATGATTGTAACAACGTATGGTAGCATATTGAAAAGCTCAAGACTCTTTCTTGTAAGACCAGGGATGTACAGGTAAGCCCAGAAAAGAAGACCGAACAGGTAAGCACCCCAGATAGCGTTCTTAGGACGCCAGATTGCAAATATAACAAGAGCAACAGCAAGCCAACCAAGGTTTTCCATAGTACCATCGTTTGCCCAAGTACCCTTTGTGTAGTCCATAACGTAGTAAAGACCGCCAAGACCTGCAATACCTGTACCGATGCAAGTTGCAAGATAACGATAAAGTGTTACATTGATACCTGCCGCATCAGCAGTAGCAGGGTTTTCACCAACAGCTCGAAGGTTAAGACCTGAACGTGTTTTGTTCAAAAACCACTGTGAAAGAATCGCAATGATAATAGCAACGTAAACAAGCCAGCCGTAAGAGAATAATAGCTTTCCTACAACGCCTAAGTCAGACAAAAACGGAATTTTTGCCATAAACACTTTGCTTGTTGTTTCAACACGAATCTGACCAACACCGCCTGAAAAACCATTTAAGAGACCGCCGAAAAAGTTTGCAACACCCGAACCAAAAATGGTGAGTGTAAGACCCGTAACGTTCTGGTTAGCTCTTAAAGTGATAGTCAAAAAGCTGAACAGCAAACCGCCCAAAGCCGCCGCTAAAAACGCACAAAGGATAGCGATAACGGCACACACAAATGGGTTAGGGTCGGCAACGTTTTTCTCATAGAAGAAAACGCCAACTAAAGATGAAATAGCACCCAAATACATAACACCTGGGATACCGAGGTTTAAGTTACCTGCTTTTTCGGTGATAATCTCACCGACAGCACCAAACATAATGATTGTACCAAAAGCAATCGAGGACTGTAACAACTGCAATAATGTATTCATATTACCCATATTACTGTACCCCCTTTTCCTTGCTTCTGAAAATCATACGATAGTTTACAAAGAACTCGCTACCCAGGATGAAGAACAGGATGATACCTGTAATCATACTTGCAACGTAGTCGTTCAGGTCGTATTTTGAAGCGATTTCAATAGCACCCTTGTCAAGGAAAACAAGAAGCAGAGAAATCAGAATCATTGTAAATGTGTTGAATTTTGCAAGCCAAGCAACAATGATAGCAGTAAAGCCTTTACCACCTGCTGTGTTAACAGAAATAGTGTGCGAAGCACCTGACACAGCAACGAAGCCTGACAAACCGCAGATAGCACCAGAAATGAGCATTGTGCGGATGATTACCTTTTTAACGTTAATACCTGCGTAACGTGCAGTATTCTCAGAGTCACCGACAACAGAAATTTCGTAGCCCTGCTTTGAATATTTAAGGTAGATGAACATACCAATTGTGATAATCATAACAACGATTACGTTCATCATATAATCAAGACCGAATACAGGTGGAAACCAACCTTCTTTGCCCTGCGGGTTAATAATACCGACAGTGTTTGAACCGAATGGGTTCTCCCACAAAGCAACAAAGAACGATGTTAGCTGAATAGCTACGTAGTTCATCATAAGTGTGAACAATGTTTCGTTGGTGTTCCACTTAGCTTTGAATATAGCTGGCAGAAGTGACCACAACGCACCTGCAAGTAAGCTTGCAACTATCATACAAACGAAAAGTAAAACAGGAGGAAGAGTTTTCAGATAAATCATACAAGCGGCTGTAGCAATACCGCCAACTAAAATCTGACCCTCCGCACCGATGTTCCAGAAACGCATCTTGAACGCAGGAGCAAGTCCGACAGCGATGCAAAGGAGCATCATTGTATCACGAATAGTAATCCATGTTCTGCGGTTGAAGAATTTATAGTCCTCTCTAAAAGCACCGAAAGCACCCTCAACCATTGATTTATAAACCTCAAGAGGATTAACCTTAATAAGCATATAGATGATAACACCGCAAACCACAAGGGCAAGCACAATAGAAAGCACCCTGATGAGTACTGACTGCCATAAAGGCATTGAGTCACGCTTTGCAATACGAACAAGCGGTTCTCTTTTGTGAGTTGCAACCTTAGCCATTTTTCTGCTCCTCCTCTCTCAAATGTGTCATAAGCAGACCGATTTCTTCCTTAGTAGTAGTTCGTGCATCAACGATGCCGTTTAATTTACCGTCACACAAAACTAAGATACGGTCAGAAAGTGCGAGCAATACGTCGAGGTCCTCGCCGACATAGATAACAGCAACACCTTTTTCTTTCTGCTCATTCAAAAGTCCGTAGATTGTATAAGAAGTGTTTACATCTAGACCACGAACAGCGTATGCGGTCATAAGCACTGTAGGCTCAGCAGCAATTTCACGGCCAACCAGAACCTTCTGAACGTTACCGCCTGAAAGCTTTCGAACAGGAGTCTGGATACTTGGTGTAACAACCTCAAGCTCTTCTTTTACTTTATTTGCAAGGTTCTTTGGTCCCTTACGCTCTGTGAAAACAAAACCCTTTCTGTAAGAACGGAGCATCATATTGTCTGACATACCCATTGTACCAACAAGGCCCATACCAAGTCTATCCTCAGGAACAAACGAGAGTGCAACGCCCATATTCTTAATCTGTAGGGCTGTTTTGCCGATAAGCTGAGATGGTGTTTCGGTTTTAGGGTCAACATACTTAACTGAGCTTTCTCCAACAGTTTCCTGCAAGCCCGCAATAGCTTCAAGAAGTTCTTTCTGACCACTGCCCGAAATACCCGCAATACCGAGTATCTCGCCACCGTAAGCAGTAAAGCTGACATCATCAAGTGCCTTAACTCCGTATTTGTTAACGCAGGTCAGGTTCTTTACCACCAAGCGTTCCTTTGTATTTTCAGGCTCTTTTCTGTCGATGTGGAGGGTGACTTTCTGACCTACCATCATTTCGGTAAGTGAACTTACTGTAGCGTCAGCAGTATCAACAGTGCCGACGTACTCACCCTTTCGAAGAGTTGAAACTCTGTCAGAAATCTCAAGCACTTCGTTTAACTTATGAGTAATGATAATGATAGACTTTCCATCTTCTCTCATATTACGCATTACATCGAAAAGCATATCTGTTTCCTGAGGAGTGAGTACCGCAGTAGGCTCATCAAGAATCAGGATATTTGCACCCCTGTACAGAGCCTTTACAATCTCTAAAGTCTGCTTTTCAGAAACGCTCATATTGTAGACCTTTTTGTCAGGGTCCACCTTAAATCCGTATTTATCACAGATAGCTTTGATATCTAAAGCAATCTGCTTTTTGTTAAACGCAATGCTCTTATCAAGACCAAGAGCTACGTTTTCGGTAGCTGTAAAAACATCAACAAGCTTAAAATGCTGGTGAATCATACCAATACCAAGCTCATATGCATCCTTAGGCGAGCAGATAGAAACTTCCTTTAAACCCTCACCGTCAGTATCAACAAAAATATGGCCTGAATCAGGGAAGTAAATACCCGCAAGCATATTCATCAGTGTTGTTTTTCCGGAACCGTTCTCGCCAAGAAGTGACAGGATCTCGCCTTTTCTGATGTCGAGCGTAACATCCTTGTTGGCAACAACCTGCTTACCAAAGGTTTTGGTAATATTTTGTAGCTTAACAGCAATGTTGTTATCCACTACACATCCTCCTCTTTTTATTGATTTAGATAAAACACAACAGTCCGAAACTTATCAGGCGATTGTGTTTTACCTAAAGCTAAGGTGTATATTAAACAAGTTTAGGGAAGCCGATTTCTCGGCTTCCCTTATGAACTTATACTAAGTCAATTAATTAGTTAAGAAGTGTGATGCCATCGATATCGAGAGCAAAACATGGAGCTGACTGGAAGTATGACTCGTGGAAGTAACCATCGAATACAGCCTCATCAGCATCTGGAACGAAGTCGCCGTCTGTATCTGTAGCAAATGCAGACTCAACCTTCTTGCCGCCTACTGTGAATGTCTCTGTATCGAAAACGTGGAGCTCGCCTGCCTTGATAGCAGCGATAACCTCGTCAACCTTTTCCTGTGTGCCTTCTGCGCAAGACTCACCGAGTGGTGTGATAGCAACAGCGTCCTTAGCGTAGCCTTCTGCCCAGTTTGTAGGAACAGCTTCGCCCTTCATTGCAGCGCCGATAGCCTCTGTGTAGTATACAGACCAAACGTTTGTAGCTGATGTAAGAGCAGCCTGTGGAGCAACCTCGAGCATATCGATGTTGTAACCAACTGAGTAGCAAACGTCGCCCTTCTCTAAAGCAGCCTGAACAGCAGATGGAGCACCTGTTGAGTCAGCGTGCTGGCAGATGATAACGCAACCCTGTGAAAGGAGCTGGTTAGCTGTCTCGCCCTCTTTTGTGAGGTCGAACCAAGAGTTTGTGAACTGAACGCTCATTGAAACCTTGTCATAAACTGACTTGATACCGAGGAAGAAAGCTGTGTAGCCAGACTTAACCTCAGCGTATGGGTAAGCACCTACGTAACCAACCTTAACGTTGCCGTCAGCATCAAAGTTGTCGTCCTCGAGCTTGCCAGCGTCAACGAGCTCTTTAATCTTCATACCAGCAACAACACCTGATACGAATCTTGACTCATAAACAGCTGTGAAAGCGTTGCAGAAGTTAGGAAGACCTGAAGCCTTAGCTGTGTCACCTGTCATAGCGATGAAAGTAACCTCTGGGAACTCAGTAGCAGCCTGCTGCATATGTGACTGGTGGCCGTAAGAGTTAGAAACTACGAGGTCGCAACCCTGGTCAGCAAGGTCAGCAGCTGTATCGTAGCAAGTTTCATCCTCAGGGATTGTGTACTTCCAGATAATCTGGTCGTCAGCAAGACCTAAAGATTTTGCAGCGTCTTTGATGCCCTGGATGTGAGCGTATGTATAACCTTCGTTTTCGTCACCGATAAGGATAACGCCCATCTTGAAATCAGAAGATGCGTCTGCTTTGCCAGCTTCGTCCTTTGTAGCTGTGTCTGTGCCACCGCAAGCAGCAAGAGAAGCTACCATAAGGATAGCAAGGATAAGTGCAATTAACTTTTTCATTGGAAATCTCCTCCTTAAAAATATTTCCGTTTGGAAATCTTTGATTAGCCAGTCAAAAGAGAGTGGTCTAACACATCAATTATACATTCTCTTTATATGATTGACAATATTTTTGAAGAAAAAAAAACGAAAAATTTATAAAAAAAGTCTACAAAAGCCGATTTTAATTGCGTTTTATATTGGACTTTGCACAATTTTCCCCTAAAAATTACTTGTTGGGATATCGTTATTTTTGTTTTTGAGAAATATAACTGTAAATCATTATTATAATATTAAAGTGCAAAATATAATGACGAGGTGATACCGTGAACAACTTCGTAATTAGAGGCGACATCTGTTACAGTACAGACAAAGCAACGATAAATACAATTGAAAACGGCTACGCTGTTTGTGAAAACGGCATCAGCAAAGGTGTCTTTGAAAATCTTCCGATTGAGTACAGCGATTACGAGCTTTTTGACTATTCAGACAAGCTCGTCCTTCCTGCTATGTCAGATTTGCACACTCACGCACCTCAGTTTGCTTTTTCAGGACTGAATATGGACGCTGAGCTTATTGAGTGGCTGAGTAGCAGTGCTTTTTTAGAAGAAGCAAAATACAGTGATTTAGGTTACGCTCAAAAAGCTTACTCAATTTTTGCCGATGTGCTAAAAAATTCAGTTACAACCAGAGCATGCATTTTCGCAACACTTCATAAGGATGCAACAAAAGTATTGATGGAACAGCTCGAAAACACAGGGCTTTGCACCTTTGTAGGCAAAGTAAATATGGACCGCAACTCGCCTGATAATCTGTGCGAAGAAAGCAGTGACAAATCAGTAGAAGACACTGTACTTTGGATTAACGAAACCAAGGACAAATTCGAAAACACAAAGCCGATATTAACCCCAAGGTTTATACCAAGCTGTACTGGTGAACTGATGAAAAATCTGTCAGAAATTCAGAAAGAATACAATTTGCCTGTGCAATCTCACTTAAGTGAAAACAAAGACGAGATTAAATGGGTACAAGAGCTTTGTCCTGACTCGAAAAACTACGGTGATGCGTACGATAGTTTTGGGTTATTTGGAACAGATGCAAAAACTGTTATGGCGCACTGTGTATACTCAAGCGATGACGAAGTTGAGCTGATGAAACAAAACGGCGTATTTGTTGCTCACTGTCCTGCATCAAACATAAATCTTAGCTCAGGTATCGCACCCGTAAGAAGATATCTGGATAATGATTTAAAAATCGGTTTAGGCACTGATGTGGCAGGTGGCCACTCAGTTTCACTTTTCAGAGCGATTGCAGATACAGTTCAGGTTTCAAAGCTATACTACAGGCTTGTTGACGAAAACGCTAAGCCTGTCACATTTAACGAAGCGTTCTACCTTGCAACAATCGGTGGCGGTGAGTTTTTCGGCAAAGTCGGCTCGTTTGAAAAAGACTACGAATTTGACGCAGTTGTAATCGACGACTCAGTACTTCCACATCCGCAAGCACTTGGTGTTCACGAACGCTTACAGCGTGCAGTGTATTTAAACGCAGATTTCAAAGGTATAACCGCAAAATTTGTAAAAGGTAAAAAGGTAATATAAAACAAAAAGGAGGGCTGAAACAATCAGCTCTCCTTAATTTTTGCTCTTTTTGCTTATTCAATTAAAATGCTTTGCGTGCTTTAGCCTTTTCTTCAAGCTCTGCTAAAGCCTTTGCAGGGTCTTTAACCTTTGCAAGGAAAATCATAGCAGCGATGATGTATGGTTTGAATGATGCCTCTTTGTAAAGCGGATTACGATAACGGTCGAACACAGATGCTTCAACCTCGCCTGCTTTACAGGAAACGCCTGTGATGTCCGCCGGCAGGCAGTGCAGATAGAGTGCTTTGCCGTCTTTTGTCAACTTCATCATCTCTTCAGTACATTCCCAATCCTTGTGCTCAGCGTTCTGTTTGAGAAGCTCTTTTTCAAGCTCTTTGATGCCGTCGAAATCGCCCTCACCATAAAGGTTAGTACGCTTTTCCATAGCGGCAAAAGACGCCCAGCTCTTTGGATAAACAATATCAGCGTCCTTGAACGCCTCTGCCATACTGTTGCACTTTGTAAAGCTACCGCCAGATTTTTCAGCGTTAGCCTTTGCTACTTCTTCAACCTCAGGCATAATGTCGTAACCCTCAGGATGAGCAAGTACAACATCCATACCAAAACGAGTGAACAGACCAACTACACCCTGTGGAACAGAAAGCGGTTTGCCGTATGATGGGGAGTACGCCCAAGTCATAGCGACCTTCTTGCCCTTTAAGTTTTCAACACCGCCGAACTGGTGGATAATATGGAGCATATCTGCCATTGCCTGAGTTGGATGGTCAATATCGCACTGGAGGTTAACAAGAGTAGGCTTCTGCTCCAGGATACCCTCGTTATAACCCTCAGTTACAGACTCGACAACTTCCTTTTGGTAAGTATGGCCTTTACCGATATACATATCGTCACGGATGCCGATAACATCAGCCATAAAAGAAATCATATTTGCAGTTTCTCGCACAGTTTCTCCGTGAGCAATCTGGCTCTTACCTTCGTCTAAATCCTGAACTTCAAGACCGAGCAAGTTGCAAGCTGATGCAAACGAAAAACGTGTACGTGTAGAATTATCACGGAAGTTAGAAACAGCAAGACCGCTGTCAAAAATCTTTGTCGAAATATTACGCTCACGCATATCTCTAAGAGCATCAGCTACAGTAAACACAGCCTCAAGCTCGTCATCAGATTTATCCCAAGTAAGGAAGAAATCGCCCTCGTACATATCTTTAACATCAAGAGTTTCAAGATGCTTTATAAGTTCTTCAAATTTACTCATAGCAAAAACCTCACTTTTTGTAGTTCATAGGAATAGCAGCATAAACAGCGGCACAGCGAACAAGGTCTTCTTTCCAAGTCTTCTCGTTAGGAGCGTGAGCCTGAGCTTCTGCACCAGGACCAAAACCGATACATGGAATACCGTATCTGCCCATAATTGAAACACCGTTTGTAGAGAATGTCCACTTATCAACACGTGGTTCTCCATACATACCCTTGTGTGCTTCAACAACTGCTAAAGTTGCAGGGTGGTCTTCTGGAATAACCCAAGTCGGGAAGTAACATTCTGTAGGATAAACAAGTCCTGTCCAAGATGGACGCTCGTAGGTATACATAGTAACCTCAGCACCGTACTTTTTAACGCTCGGAAGTGCTCTAACTTCTTCAAGTGCTGACTCCCATGTTTCACCATCAGTCAAACGTCTGTCAAGTGACACAGCCGCCATATCAGCAACAGCACAACGTGATGGAGAGTTATAGAAAGACTGAGATACAGTAACAGTACCCTTACCTAAAAACTCGTCGTAGTGAAGTCTGTCATTTAAATCGCGTATTTCGGTGATAATATCAGCCATTTTGTAAATAGCATTGTCGCCACGCTCAGGAGCTGAACCGTGACAAGATACGCCCTTAACCTCAACTCTGATTTCCATTCTGCCACGCTGACCACGGTAGATACCCTTATCAGTTGGCTCTGTGATAACAACAAACTCAGGGGTGATATCAAGCTCGTTGTGAATATACTGCCAGCAAAGACCGTCGCAGTCCTCTTCCTGAACTGTACCTGTAACTAAAATCTTGTAACCATCAGGGATAAGGCCTAAATCTTTCATAATCTTAGCGCCATACACAGCAGAAACAAGTCCGCCTTCCTGGTCTGATGTACCACGACCGCCGATTTCTGTTTCTGTTTCGTAACCCTCGTATGGGTCAAAGTTCCAGTTAGACATCTCGCCCAGACCTACAGTATCGATATGTCCGTCATAAGCAATGATTTTATCGCCATCGCCCATAAAGCCTAAGATATTACCCATTGGGTCAATCTCAACCTTATCAAAGCCGAGTTTTTCCATTTCTTCCTTGATACGTTTTACAACGCCCTCTTCCTGAGCACTTTCGCTCGGAATCTTTACAAGGTCACGCAAAAACTTTGTCATATCCTTTTCGTAACCCTCGGCTGCCTTTTTAATCTCTTCAAAATTCATAACAAAAAGCTCCTCTCTTTAAAGCTTAAAATACGCATTTAGTAATCATATACAAAAAGTAAACTCTACTTAATAACATTATACCGCAAGTTGCATTTGTGTCAAACAAAAATTCAAATTTTAGATACAAAAAAATATTGAAATGTGATTTCTGTTGTATTACTATATATGTATGGTCAAAAACGACCCGTAATTTTTACTGCACCGATATAGCAAAACCACCTTTAATTACGTGATTTCACTATAGTAAAAGCGATGCAGACTGGAGGTATTTACAATGATTGATTTTAAAATCAACGAGCTTGGTCTTAAGCACAACATTGAAAAAGCAAGAGAAAATAACATCATTATCCCAACAATCAAGCAGATGCAGAACCCTGAGCTTATTCCTGAGTAAATCAAGGAAAAGTTAAGCAAAACAGGTCTGTGGGATTTAGACCCTGTTAACCTTTTCAGAATCACATGGAAAAACGAAGCTAAAGAAACAGGCGGTCTGTTTCAGGATGTTCCTAACTACATTGAGCTTCCAAGTGAGCTCACAGGCGTTAAGGCAAGAATCTTTGCTATGGTTGGCAAATGGTTCCCAACAGGTTGCCACAAGGTTGGTGCATCCTTTGGATGCTTAGCACCACGTCTTGTTACAGGTCAGTTTGACGCAACTGTACACAAGGCTGTATGGCCATCCACAGGTAACTACTGCCGTGGCGGTGCGTTCAACTCTAACTTACTCGCTTGCGATTCAATCGCAATCCTCCCTGCTGAAATGAGCAAGGAGCGTTTTGACTGGCTTAAAGCTGTTGCCGGTGAAATTATCGCAACTCCTGGTTGTGAGTCAAACGTTAAGGAAATCTTCGACAAAACATGGGAACTCAAACAGCGTGACGATGTTATGATTTTCAATCAGTTTGAAGAAATGGGTAACCCACTTTGGCACTACAACGTTACAGGTCACGGTCTTGCTACTGTATTCGAGGCTATCAAACGCCCTGGTGACAAGCTCGCTGGTGCTTGCTTCACATCAGGTTCAGCAGGTACAATGAGCAGTGGTGACTACTTAAAAGACTACTACCCAACTATGAAACTCGGCGTTGGCGAAGCCCTCCAGTGTCCAACTATCTTAAACAACGGCTTCGGCGGTCACAGAATTGAGGGTATCGGCGACAAACACATCCCATTCATCCACAACGTTAAGAATACAGATATGGCTATCGCAATTGACGACGAAGACAGCCAGAGACTCTTAAGACTCTTCAACACAGAGGACGGTAAGGCATATCTCATCAACGACCTCGGTCTTGACAAAGAGTTTGTCGAAAAGCTCTCTTGGCTTGGTATTTCCGGTATTGCTAACATCCTTTGCTGTATCAAGATGGCTAAATACTACGAATTCACAGAGCACGATGTTGTTGCTACAGTTCTCACTGACAGTGCTGATATGTACCAGTCAAGAATTACTGAGCTCAACGAGATGCACGGTGAATACAACCTCAAAGAGGCTGAAATCGACCACAAGCTCCATATGCTCGGTCTTAAAACCGACAACCTCATTGAGCTTACATATGCTGACAGAAAGCGTGTTCACAACCTCAAGTACTACACATGGGTTGAACAGCAGGGCAGAACTGTTGAAGAGCTCGACGCTTTATGGTACGATACAGAAAACACTTGGGATAAGGTTCACAAGCAGTGCGAAGAGCTCGACGAACTCATCGACCAGTTCAACGAAGAGGTTGGTCTCTTAAAGACTCTGTAAGGGTGAAACTATGAAAAATGTAAAATACTTACAGTGCGTAAAATGCGGCAAGACTTACGAAGCTACTGCTGATGCAACAACTTGCGAGTGTGGTGGAATACTTGACGTAATTTACGACTACGATTATATTAAAACAATCTTCAACAAAGATGTCCTCAAGAATCGTGAGGACGAAACAATGTGGAGATACCGTGAGCTTCTTCCGATTGAAGAAGACACAACTCCAAAGGGTTTAAGAGTTGGCAACTCACCACTCTACGAATCTGATAAGGTTGCAAAGATGCTCGGCATCAAAAAGCTCTACATCAAGGATGACGGCGTTAACCCAACATCTTCATTAAAAGACAGAGCATCCGCAATGGCTGTCACAAAGGCAATTGAAGCAGGATATGAAACAATTGCTTGTTCTTCAACAGGCAACGCCGCTTCCTCACTCGCTGGTAACGCCGCTGCCGCAGGACTTAAGACATACATCTTCGTTCCTGAGCGTGCACCAAAGGGCAAAATCGCTCAGCTGATGATGTTCGGCGCGAACCTCACAGCAGTTAAGGGCACATACGAAGAAACCTTTGAGCTTTCAAAATCTGCTATTGACAAGTACGGCTGGTACAACAGAAATGCCGCTATCAACCCATATCTTAGCGAAGGCAAGAAGACAGTTTCTTTAGAGATTATCGAACAGCTCGACTTCAACGCTCCTGACTATGTTGCAATCTCTGTTGGTGACGGATGCACAATCGCAGGCGTTTACAAGGGTCTTTACGATATGTACAAAGTCGGTCTTATCGACAAAATCCCACGTCTGATTTCTGTTCAGGCAAGCGGATGCTGTCCAATTAACGTTGCGGCAGCTAACAAGACAAACAACTGGACTCCACAGGAAGAAAACACCTACGCTGACTCAATTGCTGTTGGTGTACCACGCAATCCTGACAAAGCTATCAACGCAATCATCGACTCAAACGGCATCACAGTTAATGTTACTGATGACGAAATCAGAGATGCTCAGCGTTTCTTGGCAAAAGAGTGCGGTGTGTTTGGTGAACCAGCTGGCGTTACTGCTACAGCAGGTCTTAGAAAGCTCTGTGCAGAAGGTCTTATCGAAAGTGACGCAACAGTTGTTTCTGTTGTTACAGGCAACGGCTTGAAAGACATTGAAAGTGCAATAGCTAACTGTCCGTCACCTGTTTATTCCAAAAACGATTTGGCTGAGTTTGAAAGCGAATTTGCAAAGCTCGGTATCACAGTTGAATAATTCTTAAATTTCCTGAATTTATTCAAGGAGGCTTATATGAGCACTGAGATTACACGTATATCTGCAAATGATGATATTTTTGAAAGGCCAGACTTTCTTGAGGACAGGTTGGTTTTCAACTATATCGATAACGCAAGACAGGACGAATCCACTGAGTTTTACTCAGATGAAAAGCACGTTATCGTCTGTCGCAAAAAGGATAATAAAAGCGTATGGATATGGACTGATAACGAAACCAGTACCAACGTAGACATCGTTGCAAACATCGCAAAAGTGGTGAAAGAATTCAATGTTCAAGGCCTTGAATTTTTCACTAAACCGCAGATTGCACAGATTTTTTCTGATATGTACGCACTTGTAAGCAACGAGCTTGATTATCAGGTGAAAAGTGAATACTCGTTGGGAACATATGTATTCTCTCCAAAATCAACACTCCAAAACGATGATATTACCGTGCTAAAATACAACAAGAAGTTCTTCGACAAACTTCTCGGTTTTTATATGGAACTCAAAGATGAATTCCATTGGAGTGAAGAAAAGGCCGAACGTATGGTAAAGAAATTCACCAAACTCAACGTCTATCTTCTGCTTAAAAACAGCGAAATAATTTCAGTTTGCGTTATCAGCAACGACACAGATAATTGTTCGTCAATTCGTTCAGTTGCAACAAAACAATCACAAAGAAACAACGGCTACGGCACGCTTGTGACAAACATAAGTTCAGTTATGCACCAAAAAGCTGACACTACGCTTATGCTATACGCCAACAATGGTAACCGCAGTGCTGTGTCAACATTTAAGAAAGCTGGATTTGAGCTTATCGGAAACGTTCATCTTATCAAAAGTTAATACTAACCATAAACACAAAAGGAGCAGAGAAAAATCTCTGCTCCTTCTTATTTTATATTCAGTTATTTTTTGTTGAAACCGTCTTTAAGGCCAACGCTTCGGTTGAACACGATGTTATCCTTTGTTGAGTCCTTGTCAAGACAGAAGTAGCCCTGACGCATAAACTGGAAGTTCGCAGGAACTTCGTAATTCTCAATACCCTTTTCAGCCTTACAGCCTGTTTTAACAACAAGTGACTCAGGGTTTAAGAAATCGAGGAAGTTACGGTCGCCACTTTCAGGATCGCTTACAGTAAAGAGGTTATCGTAAAGGTTAACAGTAGCATCAACATAGTTGTTGGCATCAACCCAGTGGATTGTACCTCTAACCTTTCTGCCGTCCGGTGTGTTGCCACCTCTAGTTTCAGGGTCATACTCAGCGTAAACAGTAGTAACGTTGCCGTTTTCGTCCTTTTCACAGCCTGTGCACTTTACAATGTAAGCTGATTTGAGTCTAACCTCGTTACCAGGGTAAAGTCTCTGGTACTTCTTGATTGGCTCTTCCATAAAGTCGTCACGCTCGATGTAGCACTCACGTGAGAAAGTAATCATTCTCTTGCCGTCTGCTTCGCAATTAGGGTTGTTTTCAACCTCGAACTGCTCAGATTTGCCCTCTTCATAGTTTGTGATAACAAGCTTGATAGGGTCAAGCACAACCATAACACGCTGTGCTGTTTCGTTAAGGTCTTCTCTTAAGCAATGCTCAAGGAAACCATACTCAACAGTTGAATTAACCTTTGAAACGCCGATACGCTCACAGAAGTTACGGATAGACTTTGGTGTGTAACCACGTCTTCTTAAACCACAGAGAGTTGGCATTCTAGGGTCGTCCCAACCGCTTACGTAGTTTTCTTCAACTAAAGCTCTAAGCTTACGCTTTGACATAACTGTGTTGTTGATACCAAGACGAGCAAACTCAATCTGACGTGGTTTAGCTGGAAGAGTAACATTATCAATAACCCAGTCGTAAAGTGGTCTGTGGTCTTCAAACTCGAGCGAACAAAGTGAGTGTGTGATACCCTCCATAGCGTCTTCGATAGGATGAGCAAAGTCGTACATTGGGTAAATGCACCACTTGTCGCCAGTTCTATGATGACGGATGCGGTTGATTCTGTAGATTACAGGGTCACGCATATTGAAGTTGCCTGATGCCAAGTCAATCTTAGCACGCAGAGTCATTCTGCCGTCTTCGAACTCGCCGTTTTTCATTCTTTCGAAAAGGTCTAAGCTCTCTTCAATTGGTCTGTCTCTGAATGGGCTTTTTGCAGGAGTTGAAAGGTCACCTCTGTACTCTCTCATCTGCTCAGCATTAAGCTCACAAACGTAAGCCAAGCCTTTTTTAATAAGCTCTACAGCACCCTCGTACATCTTGTCAAAATACTCGGAAGCATAGTAGAATCTGTCATCCCAAGTAAAACCAAGCCAAGCAATATCCTCTTTGATAGCATCAACGTACTCTACATCTTCCTTGGTAGGGTTAGTGTCGTCCATTCTCAGGTTGCACATACCGTTGAACTTTTCTGCTGTGCCAAAGTCAATGCATATAGCTTTAGCGTGACCAATGTGAAGATAGCCGTTTGGCTCAGGAGGAAAACGAGTGTGTACAGTTTTACCGTAATACTGTCCGCCCTCTGCAATATCCTGAGTAACAAAAGTATGGATAAAGTTAGAGCTACCCTCTTCTTTTTCAGTAATATTCTTGATTTCTTCTGTCATATATAAACCTTCTTTGTTAAGTGTAATTGCAAATTAAGCAAGTTTTTCAAGACCGATTTGCATACGTCTTAAGGACTCTTCTCTGCCCAAGATTTCGATAATCTCGATAGCACCGCCAGGAGTTACCTGCTTACCTGCAACAGCAATACGTGCAGGCCACATAACTGTGCCGTTTTTAACCTCAAGCTCAGTTGCAAGGTTAATAAGTGCATCGTGAATTGAATCGTGATCAAAGCTCTCAAGAGCTGATAATTTATCATAAACTGCCTTGAGCATTACTGGAGCGTTTTCAAGGTTAGTCTTGCTCTTCTTGTTGACAAACAGCTCTTTGTCATACTGTGGAAGCTCTTTGAAAAAGTCGATTGTTGCAGGGATGTCAGTGAGCTTTACTGTTCTCTGCTGTAAAATGCCTGCTAACTTGATGCGGTCGATGTCACTGTCACCCAAAGCCTGTGTAAAGTATGGGTCAGCAACTTTTGCAAACTCCTCAACACTCATCTTGCGGATGTACTCAGCGTTGAACCAGTCAAGCTTATCATAGTCAAATACAGATGGTGACTTTGAGATACCGGAGATATCAAACACTTTGCAAAGCTCGTCTAGTGTGAAAATTTCCTGATTATCCTTTGGGCACCAACCTAAAAGTGCGATATAGTTGATGATAGCTTCCGGCAAATAACCCTCAGCGATTAAATCCTCAAAGCCTGTTGAACCGTGACGCTTACTTAGCTTTGAAACTGTGCCATCGTCGTTTTTACCGTTGATAAGTGGCAAGTGAATATATGTTGGGATTTCCCAACCGAATGCTTCGTAAAGCAGATTATACTTTGGAGTTGAAGAAAGATACTCGCTACCGCGAACAACGTGAGTGATACCCATTGTGTGGTCGTCGATAACGTTAGCGAAGTTGTAAGTCGGGTAACCGTCAGCCTTGATAAGAATCTGGTCTTGTAACTCTGAGTTATCAACAGTAATCTCACCAAAAACAGCGTCAACAAACTTTGTCTCGCCCTCTATAGGCATCTTTTGACGGATAACGTATGGTGTACCTTCAGCTAAAAGTCTGTCGATTTCCTCTTGTGGAAGATCTCTGCAATGTCTGTCGTAGCCACCGCCAACAGTTGAGTTCTGCACTTCTTCGAGTCTGTCTTTTGTACAGAAACAGCGGTACGCCTTGCCCTCTTTAATGAGTTGCTCAGCGTATGGCAGATACATATCTTTACGCTCAGACTGTACGTACGGACCATACTCACCACCCTTGTCAGGGCCTTCGTCGTGGATAAGTCCTGCGGTTTTCATAGTGTTGTAAATAACGTCGACAGCACCCTCAACAAGACGCTCTCTGTCGGTATCTTCAATTCTTAAAACAAACACACCATCGAGAGATTTAGCAACAAGGTACTCGTACAAAGCGGTACGCAGATTACCAACGTGCATAAATCCTGTTGGAGATGGTGCAAATCTTGTTCTGACCTTACTCATAGTCACATTCTCCCATCATAAACAAATTCAGAGTTATTATACCACCATATGCTCACATTTTCAATATCTGCAAAAAATAAACCTGCAAGGTTTTAACCCTGCAGGTTTAAATCAATATTTAATTACGCATCTCTGCCACAGCACTTTTTGTACTTTTTGCCACTACCACAAGGACAAGGGTCATTTCTGCCGATTTTGTTTTTCTTAACAACAGTGCGGTTAGTGCTCATTGTGCCGTCGCCTGCAGGTTCAACAGGCTTTGCAACCTGCTCACGCTTTAATGAAAGTGTCACAGCGTTTGGCTTTTCAGACTTTTCGCCGTTGCCTAATATTACCTGATGTGCGGCTGCTGCCTTTTCTTCCATCTCTTTGCGCTGACGCTCAATTTCAGCCTGTCTGCGCTGGATTTCAAGAACACGCTTTGGAGCAACTAAAATAAGCTTTGTTGTATCCTGACGGATTGACTCAATCATCTCGTCGAACATATCAAAACCTTCGAGTCTGTACTCAACAACCGGATCACGCTGACCATAAGCACGCAGTCTGATGCCCTGCTTTAACTGTTCCATATTGTCGATATGCTCCATCCAGTATGTGTCAACGCTCTTAAGTAAGTAAACACGCTCCATCTCGCGCATTGTGTCATCGTCAAAGAGCGACTCGTTTTCATCGTACAGAGCCATAGCACGGTCTGTGAGAATCTTGATAATGTCTTCCTTATCGGTTTTCTCAAGCTCTTCTGTTGTAAAGCTGAACTTGTTATCGTCAGTTACGAGCCAACCTCTGTAGAAATCGTTAAGACCTGAAAGGTTCCAGTTATCCTTGTCGATGTCAGAACCTAAGTACATATTAACGTTATTCTTGATAGTATCTTCGACCATCTTGACAACTGTATCGTGGATATTTTCGCCATTTAACACCTGATTACGCTGAGTGTAAATAATCTCACGCTGTTTGTTAAGAACATCGTCATAGTCAAGAACGCTCTTACGGATTGCAAAGTTACGTGACTCAACCTTCTGCTGTGAGCTCTCGATAATATTTGAAAGCATAGCGTTTTCGATAGGCATTGTTTCCTCGACCTTCATTTTTTCGAGCATCATACCCATTCTGTCGCCACCGAAAATACGCATCAAGTCATCTTCACAAGAAAGGAAGAATCGGCTCTTACCAGGGTCGCCCTGTCGTCCTGAACGACCTCTGAGCTGGTTATCAATTCGACGCGATTCGTGACGCTCTGTGCCGATGATGTAAAGACCGCCTGCTTCTCTTACTTTTTCAGCTTCAACGCTGATTTCAGCCTTGAATTTGTCGTGATATTCAGAATACACTTTTCTTGCTGCAAGGATTTCCTTGTCATCTGTTTCAGCAAAAGAAGTAGCCTCTTCAATCATTTCGTCCTCGAAGCCGTCTTTTCTCATAGCTGACTTTGCCATAAACTCTGCGTTACCGCCGAGCACGATATCGGTACCACGACCAGCCATATTTGTAGCAATTGTAATAGCGCCAAATTTACCTGCTTGCGCAATTATTTCTGCTTCTTTTTCATGGTTTTTAGCATTTAAAACTTCATGTTTTAAACCTTCTT
>JAFUOM010000035.1 GCA_017481885.1 Ruminococcus sp. | reverse complement strand
GCCAAGTTCTGTACGAATTTCTTTCGCCTCTGCATTTTTAAGAGGTACGGGAATACGGTCAACAGTAAACACCTTTGAATCTACACCAAACTTTTTGCATAACATATACGCAACGCAAGCGGCAGTATGACCAAGTTCTCTGCGATTATATGTATCACTGTCGATTGATAGCTGTGCAAAGGCAAGCTCTAATGCCATACTCTGAGCAAGAGCTACACTATCCTGCACACCTCTTAAAATATAGATAGTCTGTTTCTCATTGTCGTACTGTGCCATAAGATTAGGCATTGAAAGTGAATCTGCAATTTCAACATTCACAGGAGAACTGTCAATCATTACTGATACAAGCTCTTTAGGATTGTGATTTGCTGTTGGTGCAGGCTTACGCTTGCCATTAGTCTGAGATACATCAAATACCTTCTTAACATTATAAGAAATACCGGAAGTACCATCGTTCTTGCTGTATTCAACGGGTTCAAGAATAGAAATACTTTTAGAGCCTTTCTTTACACGGATATTATCTTCACCCCAACCTGCAAAGTCTTTCAACTGAGTAGCTTCAGGAAGCTGTGCGTTGATAAGAAGTGCATTTGCGGTTGAATACCTGTCCATACGAGCCTGCGTATCAAGGAAAGACATAAACTTCTCAGAATTTGATACAACTGCTACAGCTGTATCATCAATCAACTGAAAGACCTTGTCCTTCTCATTCTGCTTATGGTCGGCATACTCTGCCGGTGTGTATTTAGGTTTACTATTTTTGTTATAACCATTTCTCTTAGGTGTAAAATTGTTCGTCATAAATTATTACCTCACTTTCGATTTACTATGTTTAGGTTTATATCTTTTCTTCTTTGGTTGCTTATGGGTAGTTTTGCCGTTCTTAGATTTACTCTTAGATTCGGAAGTTTTCTCAGGCTCAGCTGCTTCTTTACGCTTTTGAGCTTGTACCTTAAATCGTTCAAGCTTTTCTCTAACAGATGGTCTATCTGCTTCTTTCACGCTACCACCCTTATCAGCTGATATCAGGTCTGAGTTTTGCCTTAACGGAGGGTCTTTGTCCGTTTTGGCAACGATAGGGTTTTCACTAACCCCGTCTTTATTTATCGGTTTACCCATAGCCTCTTCTAACAATAACTGACCTTTTGTTTTAGTTGGTCTTTCGATTTCTGTTTCACTACGTTCCGCTTTAGATTTTTCAATTTCGCTTACGATAGAAGCCTTATCAACAGTTGCTCCCATATTAAAGCGTTCAACAATTCTCTGTATTTTTGAAGCATCTTCAGCACGAGCAATAATATCGACCTCGGCACTTGAGCTGTTGGAATTTCTGTCACGCAGGACATTATATAAAACACCATAACGCTTTGCTTGCTGAACAAACTGTTTTAAATCTTTTTGCTGAATTGAAAACACTTTAAGTTCTTTGCCTGACTTAATCATATTTGTAAGTCGTGCCTTACCTTTTGTTTTGTGTTCCTGTTTTAAAACAGATATGAGTAAAACTGCAACTTCTTTTGCCGCTGAACCTGTCAGCTTTGCGGCTACTTCAAATCCCTCAAGGGATAATCGCACAACCTGTTCTGCTGCATCACCGCTGTTGTTCATAAATCTTTGTCTCCTTTCCTTTGAATTTATCTTCGTCTGCCAATACCTGTGAAAGATTAGAGTGAATACTCTTTGACCTTTCTTCGATACTGTCACAGAGCTTAACTTTTTTGCGAAGTTCCTTTAGCTTATCAGTAATCTGATATATTTCTTCTTTTGTTTTTGAGAGTTCTTCATCACTTAGTTTTCTTCTTGATTTCTTCCTAAGCTCAGTTCGGTCTGATGTAAGGGTTTCGATTTTTTTAATCGCTTTATCTTTGTATGTCAGAAGCTGTTCTTCTGTTTGAATTTTATTTGAACCTAATAACCTGACCTCGGCAGTAATCTTATCCAGTTTCAGCAAATCGTCCCTGAGCAAATAATGAAGTCGGGCTGAGTTTTGCTTTTTATATTTAGGTAAGTATCCGAGCTTGTAACAATAATGAAGATACAAGCCGTAAAGTCCACCCATCTTTTTGATTTTATGTTCTCTGGTCTGCAACCTGTATTGACGAATAACAACTGTTCGTGGTTGGAAAGGTTTAAACCTACGGTTATAGTAATTTTCATATAACCTTTTTATGATAGCTTCATTAGTGTAATTGTCGCCAAGTCGTTTCAGTCTGATTGGCTTATTAAAACCAAGAGGAACTATCGTCCAATACTTTCTGTTATCGTCAAGCTGATATTTGTATCCCAATTTATCAAGCTCTTTTGCAAATTGGGTTTTACTTTTGCTCTTTGAAATTGCTTCATCGATTGCTTCACGCAACTGTGAATACCTAGTGGGCATACCTGCTTTTTCAAGCTGATAATAATGATAGTTATTCGTCTTTCCAAGCTCCGGCTTAGGGTCATAATACAAACCATATTCCTTACAAATTTCATCGGCTATATGCCTGAACCTATACCACAATTTTTCGTTATTCTGTAATTTATATCCGTCAACAAAAGAAACAGAGTTTATAACAAAATGACAATGCAAATGTCTTGTATTAAGATGTGTTGTTACAACGACTTGAAAACGTTTACCCCAAACTCGCTGTGCAAATTCCATCCCGATTTTCTGAGCTAATTCAGGCGTAATGTTTTGCTCCTTGAAACTCATATATCCGTGATATGCTTGCACACCGCCTTGTTTGTTATACAAATCTTTTACATAAACAAATTCATCACGAGCATAAGTAACATTGCAATTTACCCCTTGTGCATAAAATACTTTCTCAGTTTTCTCTTCATCTTTAGCATAGGTTAAAACATCTGCAAGAGCTTGATACTGCTCCTCTGAAAAATTCTTCATAGAAGTTTTTTCAGGGTCGTTTGCGTAATCAATAACGTGCTTCAAACTATGAGTTACCGACCAAAGTTTTGTTACTGCCACTATTCAATACTCCTGTCAGGCTGAAGAAAGGTACGCTCTACATCAGACTGAAATTTATGCCATCGCAACACTTCCTTTTCAAGCATTGGTGCATCTATAAAATTCAGAGTATTCGCTTTAGTCGCAAGCTGATTTATATTATTACTGATGGAAGAAAGCTCACGCATAACATCATAAAATCTGTCGTCAGGTTTTTCTTTAGGAGTAAATCCCATTATCAAATGGCGAATCAAAGCTGACTCTGTTAAGCACGATGCTTGTGCTTTGCGACGAAGTTCGTTTAGTTCTTCTTTAGACAACCTGATGTGTTTATCAAACCCTTTTCTCATCGGTATCATCTTCCTTTGATTCTTTTGTTTCATAGCAGTTTATGCGGTTAATTTGAAGCAAACTCATAACGGTTACTCCAACAAATCCGCCTGCCATACAACCAAGCATAAATATAATAAATCCGTTCATATAACCAGTCCTTTCTTCACGGGGTTTTAGGGTCTCCCTAACAAGCTATTACTGTCGTATCCTTTTTGTGGATACAGACAGTCTGCTTGCTAAGATTGTACAGATACTTTCTCCCCTTGTTAGTGTTACATTTATCTCTCTAAATCTTTACTCTTTGGTGTATATGGAATAGCCTTAATCTCATTATTGAGCTTGATAAACCTCTCAGGTTTCTTAAATCTTTTAAGATATTTTTCCTCTAACTCCTTCGGTAAACTCTCAAATTTTTCAGAGTCAATAGGAGCATAAGCAATAAAGAAATCACCTGCGATAATCTCAACCATTTCGTTAGTAGCTTCTGCATAGATAGCTCTATTTAATGGCAAACTACGAATCTTTCCTTCCTCGTTACAAATGATTGCAACCTCATCTTCAAAGGGCATATATTCTTCAATTTGACCACCGACAAGTTCCTGCATCGCCTCCAATTTATTCTCTATGCTTACTGATTTTGCAAGCTTTCCTTCCTGCACTAAAATAACTTTTATCTGCTCATCATGTGTCCTGTCTGTAGTAAGTTCAGGACTAAAATCAACTCTTGTAAATCCAAAATTGTTGCAAAAATAAAAGCCTTCATCAACATCTGAATCATCAACTACTTCTACAATATCCGAAACAGAAAGTGAGTGTCCGTGATGATTTTCTACGAGCTTTGTGTTAAATAAAACATAAACATCTTCAAGTGTTTTGCATTCAACCTTACCCGAAAAAACCTTATCGTAAATCTCACAATCAACATCAGGATCACCCTGATATTTTTCTAAATACTGTAAATCTATAAACAGTACACGGTTCTTATCTCTGTCAGAATTAACCTGATAAATGTTAATTTCCATTATCTTTCTTCACTCCTCCCAATGATTTTTCTGCTATGAAATTTGTTTTTAAAACAAAGAAAGTCGTTAAAATCTTTACCACTTGGTGGCGGAGAAATAACGACTTCATATAGATTATTTAGTTTGTTTTTTAGTGCTGTTGCTGCCTGTTTTCCAATCCTGTCATTATCAAAGTGAATATATATTGTTTTAGTTTCAGGATGTTCCACAAGATATTTTTCAAGAGCTACAGGTACTTTAATTTTGTTAGTATCCTTGTTTGGTGAGTACACTCCTGCAAGTGAAACAAGACTCGCCTTTTTATATTCCTTGCCCTGTTGCTTAAGCAAAGTTGCGTAAGATAACAAGTCAATCGCACATTCAAAGATGTGTACATTCTCGCTTCTGTTTTCATCACCAAGCCTAAAAGAATAGTGCTTATCGCTCCCCGAACAATCGCCTAACAGCCTGATTTTATTCGCCGACCTGTACGATGCATATCGAGGAATCTTATCATTATCAAAACCAACAAACACTACGTTATGGTAGGGAAGACTCTCAAATATTTTTCCTTTGCGGATACAATCTTTTACAATTTCTTTGTCAATTCCTCTACCACAAAGATAGCTTATTACTTTGCTATTTGTTGTACTTTTGTCTGGTAAAAGAAGTGTCTTTGGCTCATACTTATTACGATTTTTAATATACACAGGTGGTTTCACCGCTTGTCTGCCAAGCACAGTTTCAACCGCTTCTACAAAACTCATACCACGAACTTTCACAAGGTAATCGAGAGCATTATAACCCCCGAATCCTTGCGACCACCACATCCATTTGCCGTTGGATATTTTCAAACTGTCGTGACTTCTCGTGCAATAAGTATCACCCGAAACTCTTACAAGTTCCTGTGGCTCATAATTTTTCAGATATGTAAGCAGGTCCATTTCTCTTGCTTCAAGTACAGCCTGTGGGTCAACATAAGGCATTATGTTCACCTGCTTTCACGCTGTTTGTCTTTCATTTCTTTAATCGCTGACTTAATTTTATCATCAACAGTTTCTCTTAACTGATCCATATACGTAAGGTCATTGCTAAGCCATTCCTGATACAAAGAATCAAGCGGATACTTCTGATTAAATAAAGCCTTAGCTTCCTCCTGTGTAAAATCTGTATTTTCAAAAATAGATAACAAATCTTCTTTGATAATAAGTTCATAAGCTAACTCAATAATCTGTTCCGGAGATTTCATTTTTAACTCTGCGATAAATTTATCAAGTTCAGCTTTCATTTTGTCATACAAAATTGTGTTGTAATCTTTCTTTATCATAGTTCACCTTCTTTACTTGCGTCGTGATTTCATTTCTTTTACAGCGACATTCGCACAAAGATTAAGCGATGTTCTCATTACATCAAGACACGAGAGACTATTGTGCAACCACTCTGCGTAGATATACTCAAGAGGCTTTTCATAACAGAGAAGAGCCTCTGACTCTTCCTGAGAAAGAAATCCCTCCACAATACACGCAAGCATATCAGACTTGATAATTCTTTCGTATGAACGCTTGATTATTACATCCGTGGGAAGCTGTTTCATTTCTTCCATAAGTTGGTCATACTCATTCTTACATCGCTTTTTAAGAAGTTCCTTGTAGTTTTTAATTGTCATTTTATCATCACCTTTCCTTATCCTTTGTTCTGTTTTTATCAGTCAGATTATCACCCTCATCAGGTTCTCCGCCAACAATTTCGTTATCTCGTTTATCAACATCAAGCAAAGCATTAAGCTCAGCTAACCGAACAGTTTTCTGTTTCAATTCATCTTCTTTTGTAAAAGGCTTTTCAAGTTCTGACTTTGCCGTTTCAAGCTGAGTCTTTGTATTTTCAAGGTCGTTTTCTGCAAGTTCTAACTGCTTTGCAATACCATCAAGTGTGTTATCCATTCGAGTAATATTACCATAAACATCAGTACCAAGTGTTACGTAATGACTGTATCTGCCTTTCAAACAAACCTTGTATTCTCTTGAGAAGCTATCAAAAGATAGCTCTGTCTTAAAGCCTCTGTATTCACCAAGAGGTGTTGCATCAGACTGAGTTTTAGTCTTACAAGCTTCAAGTAATAACACGCCAGCTTGCTCTTTATCAGATACAAGCTTATCTCCGATTTTCATACCGACAAACTCATCCGCTGTAGATTTAGGGTTATTTTTTGCAAGTTCCATATCAGACTTCAAGCAATCAATTCTGCCTGCTAATCGGTTGATTTCCTGTGGATAAAACTTTATAACCTTATCTTCAAGAGCATATTTCTCTGACAAATAGTTGGATTTTAAAAGTTGTAGTTTCTGCACCTGAATATCCAAATCCATCTTCTCTTTGATGTAAGGATTTCCTGTTGCAAGCATTTTTATCTCTGCATATGAGAGTGCTGTTTCATCAATATCTTCAGCAGAACGTACAGGAGATTTACTCGTCATAATCTGAGAAGAAAACTTCTGCTTACCCTCAACAAGTTGATAAAGATATGCATCAAAGGTTTCTTCCGTAACATAACGGAATATCTCAACTTCCTTATTTTCATTACCCTGACGGATAATTCTTCCCGACCTTTGCTCCAAATCTGATGGACGCCAAGGACAATCAAGGTCGTGCAATGCAATAAGTTTATCCTGAACATTCGTGCCTGCACCCATCTTTTGAGTTGAACCAAGCAACACTCTTACATCACCCTTTCGGGTTTTGGCAAACAGTTCCTGCTTCTTCGCTTCGGTATTGGCATCGTGTATAAAGCAAACCTCACTTTCAGGAACACCACGCTCAATTAACTTTCTGCGAATATCTGTATATACTGAAAATTCTGTTTCATTTTTCGGAGTAGATAGGTCACAGAAAACAAGCTGTGCAGACTTTTTATCTGCTGTCTGTTGCCATATTCTGTAGATGTTATCAACACAAGCATTAACCTTACTGCCCTCAAAGTCGGGTGACATCGGATTAATCATTCGCTGGTCAAGAGCAAGCTTTCTACCATCGTTTGTAATTTTCAGCATATTATCAGTGCTTGGGTCTACACTACCTGCTCTTACTTTTTCGGCTCGCTCACCAAGTCCTTTTACCATATCTTTTTGTAATTCAGATGGCTTAACAGCAACATTATGATAATGAGCCTGTGGAACAGGGAGCTTTAACATATCTGCTGTTTGTATATCTGCAACTTCTTTAAACATAGCCATAAGCTCAGGCAAGTTATAGAATTTTGCGAATCGAGTTTTCTGACGATATCCTGAACCTTCAGGTGTAAGTTCAACAGCTGAAATAGTTTCGCCAAAGGTTGAAGCCCAGCTATCAAAGTTTTGTAAACCATTATTAACAAGGGTTTCATACTGCAAATAACGTTGTATAGTGTAAAGTTCAACCATACTATTTGAGATAGGTGTACCTGTCGCAAACACAGTTCCTCGTCCACCCGTTACTTCATCGAGATACTGACACTTCATAAACAAGTCAGAAGATTTTTGTGCTTCCGTCTGAGCAATACCACTTACATTACGCATCTTTGTATATAAGAAAAGATTTTTATAATAGTGGCTTTCATCTACAAATAAGCGGTCAACACCCAACTCTTCAAAGGTAACAACGTCATCCTTACGACTCTGGTCATTTAATTTATTAAGCTTTATTTGTAATGATTTTCGTGTTCTTTCAAGCTGTTTTACCGAAAACCTATCACCTCGATTTTGTTTAAGCTCATTGATACCTGACATAATCTCATCCATCTGTCTTTCAAGAATAAGCTTCTGTCTTTCGACACTCATAGGGATTTTCTCAAACTGAGAATGACCGATAATAATCGCATCATAATCACCTGTTGCAATTCGTCCGCAAAAACGTTTTCGGTTTTTCTTTTCAAAATCTTTCTTTGTTGCAACAAGGATATTTGCAGCAGGATACAACTGTAAAAACTCAGCTGCCCACTGCTCAGTAAGGTGATTAGGCACAACAAAAAGCGACTTGTTACATAAACCAAGTCGCTTCGATTCCATAGCCGCAGACACCATTCCAAAAGTCTTGCCGGCGCCTACTGCGTGTGCAAGCAATGTGTTTCCTCCGTAAAGGATATGTGCTACTGCGTTCTTTTGATGTGTCCTCAAATTGATTTCGGGATTCATTCCATTAAAAGTTATATGACTACCATCATACTCACGAGGACGAGTGCTATTAAATTTTTCGTTATAAAGCTCGCACAACTTATGTCGTCTGTCAGGGTCTTTCCATATCCAATCCTGAAATGCCTGTTTAATAAGTTCCTGCTTTGATACAGCAATCGCTGTTTCTTTTTTGTTAAGTACAGCCTTGCGGTTACCATTTTCATCTTCAATATAATCAAAGATACGCACATCACGAAGATTAAGTGTTTCTTCAATGATTTTATATCCGTTTATTCTTCCTGTACCATAGGTCTGATACGCCTTGATATTACTTTTATCTAAAGACTTACCCTCGATATTCCATTCGTTGGTCAGTGCAGAATAATGCAACTTGATACTGTATCTTTTGTAGTAAGGTGTATCAAGAGTTTCAAAAATAAACTGTTGAATCATTTCAGGTGGTACCCAAGTAGCACCAAGTCTTACTGAAATCTCACTTGCAGTTAAGTCCTTTGGCTGAACCTTTTGAAGTGCTTTAACGTTTATGTTGTAGTCATCAGGATATAGCTTTGCAGAATTTTTAGCAATACGGAGCTTATCTCTTACATTACCTGAAAGATATTCATCAGCCATAAGATACTTTTCTGTATTCATATTGCCGTATTCGTGTAAAGGATTTAAGAAAATAACACCCTGCAACTCTGTAAACAGCTCTTGTTCTGTTTTACCTGTGAGCTTACACATATAAGCCATATCAATTTTTGCTTTTTCTGCTATTGATACTGCTAATGCCTCTGATGCTGTATCAACAGAGGTAACAGGAATGTGAGGTTTAATTGTACGCTTAAAAAACATATCGGCTTTGCGTTCAAGTTCACCCTCATTATTTATAACCTCTAAGGCTGACACTAAAGAATATGAACTATCCTGAGAGAAAGCAGATGTATTTGCTCTGCTGTTTATCAATCCGTATTTCTTTGTGAAATCATCATACAGTTTATTAAGATTCTTCTGTTCTTCCTTAATAGCTTCGTCAGGATAATTTTCAGTTTGCAACTCAATTAACTGACGAACAGAATCACGAATTTTTATTAAGCCTTTAATTCTGTTTTCAGCTGTGGCAGAGACATCTACAGGTGTCATTCGTGAGTTTTCTCTGAAATAGATTGTATCGTCTACAACTGTGTAAGAGTAGTTTCTCACATTAGGGTCAGCAGGGATTGAATTATCTTCTTCGGAAAGTTCATCATCTCTATCATACTCGGTAATCTCACCGTGAATGTTGACGATGGCTTCGTCAAGCAGTTCGTTAAGGTCTGCATTTTCATAAGGTTCACAAGTTAGTTCATCACCGAATCTACCCGATACCATCTTCATTTCACCAAGTATCATTTCAGGATGCTGGGCAAAATAGCTATTCATTTCAAAGCCATTTTCATCCTTACCAAGATGCACCCAATCAGGTTCAATATCTATAATTCGGTCACGCTTCTGTAAGAACAGAAGATCCGAAACAACCTCAGTTCCAGCATTCCCCTTAAAGGTGTTATTTGGAAGTCTAATTGCACCTAAAAGCTCTGCTCTCTGTGCAATGTATTTCCTGACTGATGAGTTTTTCTTATCCATTGTACCCTTTGAAGTTACAAGAGCCATTACACCACCGGGACGAAGTTTATCGAGTGACTTGGCAAAGAAATAATCGTGAATTAAGAAATTATTCTTATCATATCTCTTGTCGGCAACCTTAAAGTCACCAAATGGCACATTGCCAACTACTGCATCAAAAAAGCTGTCAGGTATACTTGCTTCCTCAAATGGCTGTGGTGCTATTGATGTTTTCTGATACAACTGCTGTGCTATGCCAGCTGAAATCTCATCAATCTCAACACCATAAACTCTGCTGTTTTCCATTGACTCAGGTAACATACCAATGAAGTTACCAATACCACACGAAGGCTCTAAAATATTACCTTCTTTAAAGCCCATACGTTCCATAGTTTTGTAAACAGCTGAAATAACTTGCGGTGGGGTATAGAAAGCTGTAAGGGTACTTTCTTTTGCTGACTTGTATTCTTCGGGAGATAGTAACCCATATAACTCTACAAATTCATCTGCCCAAGCTTTATTTTCTTCATCAAAAGCTTCAGGAATACCACCCCAACCAACATACTGTGCAAGTTTCTGTTGTTCTTCTGCTGTTGCGAATCTGTTTTCAAACTCACACTCTTTTAATATTCGTATCGCCTCAACATTTCGTTTGTAACGAGCCTTTTTATCTACTTCATCAAGTGTAAAGTTTTTGAGGTCAAAAGTGTTACGTTCAACCATCGGAACATCAGGATGCAAGTCAAAGGTTTGTGTGTTTTTCTTTACAGATTTCTCCCATACAGGGATGATTTTTTCTTCCTTTGTCTGTTGAGTTTCTAACTCTTTTCGTACAAACTCAACCTTTTCAACTCTTGAAATTGGGAATCCGTTAGCATTTTCAAAAGTAATATCTCGCAGTGATACATCACCGAATTTGCTTACTTTTTCAACTTCAAAGTTACGGTCATCTAAAGTCAGCTTCTTACCTATAAGGTCAGAATTATCTGTTTCTTCCTGTATATTTTCCTGCACATATTCTTTGGTTTCAAACTCAACAACTTCAAAAGTTTTAAGCGGTTTAGGAAGATTATCTACAAAGTCGTGAGGTACAACCTCGCCCTGTGCATCTTTATAAAGCACTAATCCCATTGTTTCAAAAGGACTATCGTTTATCAAATCTCTTCTAAGACTTGTAGGATTAACATACTCAATAGAGTTTGTAATCTCTCCGTTTGCATTATAGTAATCAATTCTGCCAACAGGATATGAGTTAATAGGCTCGTGTTTTCTATCAGAGTTTAGATTGACAACCTTTTCGTTATAATCAGTCGCTATCGCAACATCATAACCTCTGTCAAGAAGCATATCTGTATATGTTTCAAGCAGCTTATTTGAAAAGCCACACATAGGAAGTCTTTCATCATCATTACTGCGACTTGTTAAGGTTAAACTTAAAGCCTCTGCAACCTTTGGTGCATCATCGTCCATAACTTCAAAAAACTCACCAACCTGAAAGAGTAAAATCTTATCAGCATTTTCAGCTTTAAGCTCACGATACTGCTCTATAATAGATTTATTTTCCGTATCTTCTGATTTGACTACTTCGGTTTTATCCACAACCTTTTCAACCACCACTTTAAGATGGTCATTCATTGGGTTCTCTTTAACCTTAGTATCAAACTCAACTCGTGGCATTACGGTATTAAATAGAGGAAACTTACTATCAAACAGTGTTACCCTGTTATCATCAAAAGAAGTTATTTCATACTCACTTGCACCAATATATACCTTATCACCAAGATGATACTGATACTCGTATTCTTTAGGTTCTTCGGGAGCTTTTGAAAGTAATTCTCTACGCTCTCGTTCAATAGCTATTTCAGCACGTCTGCGTTCCTGTTCTTCAAGCCACTGAGGATAGTATGCTTGTTCTTTGGGATTAAGGTATCTGTCGAGTTTTATAAGCTCACTAAGTCGTTTTTCGACTTGTGGCCACGCTAAAACTATTTTAGGTGCATCACCACCTAAACCTTTGGAAAGTCGTATGCCTTTACCATCGTGCATTTCGTCTATTCCTGTGCCTGTGATTATAGGATATGAACCACCCCAACCATATTCGTTTTTAAGAAAAGCAATATTCTCTTTTTTGGAAAGTGACTTTTGGAATTGCTCATATATCCTTAACTTTCCTTCGGAAACACCACTTCCACGAGTAAGTACAGTGTCAATAATCTCCTGAGAAAAAGTAAAGACAGGAGCTTTTTGTTCTCCTGCCTCGTTTAAGAAATTAAGCTGTCCTTCCATTGACGGCAAAGGCTTTACAGTATCTGTAAGCTCTTTAAGTAATCGCATACCCTCAAAGTATCCTGCAATAACTCGCCAATCATAGTAGCCTTGTTTTGTTATATTATCGTAACTGCCCTCCCACAAATGAAGAACATTCTGATACGTTTTGTATCCCATTCTTCTTCCATCAGGAACAGTTATCTCCGTTAGGTCATTGTTAAAAATACTCTTGATATATTCTGTCTGTTCGCTTCTATCTCGAACATTTTCATAATAATCAACTATTTCAGATTTAGAAGCTTTAAGATAAGGGGTGTTAAGAAGTATAGCCTTTATATCGCTATCGCTGTGAAGAAAAGCTATACTTCTATCCTCATTCTTACGGTCAAAATATTCTAATTGAATATCACTTCCGCTTTCACGATTTCCTGAACTCTGTTCCTCAGATTGTTCATTCTGCCTACCCAAGTCATCATATCCTGTGCTTTCAGTTCTTCGGTCAAGCCCTCCTGAGCTGACATCTGCTTCATCAGAGTTTCTTCCATCTGCAATGCTCTCTGCTGTACTTCCGACAGATGGTTCGTCAGTGTTCCGCTGGTCAGGTAGTTGTAATAGATTATCTTGTGATGATTCAGAAGATAATTCTTCCTCATCTGTGCGTACACTCCGAGTTCCACTTTCGGCTGTTCTGGTAGTGTCAAATTCGGGAGATTGTAATCGCCCTGCATTGTGTAAGTCAATTCTGCCATTGTCATAACTCCTTTCGGTTTCGTTTTCACTTTTATTGTAATCACTTTCTTTATTCTGGGCAATTGTGCGATTTTCTTTTTGCAGAGATAAAATAGTCTTTGCAATTTCAGCAAGTCCCATTTCTGCTATATCACTTGTAGCAAAGCCAAGAGCATTCAGAGTTTCTCTTGTATTGAAATTTACAATGTCTCTAAAATCGTCAGGCTCAAAATATCTCTCAGTATCAAGTCCGAGTCGTGACATAATCATATATGCTACACTGTTTGCAACAAGTTGGCGATACATAACACTAACAGCTTCTTCCGATAACCCTTCTAAAAAGCTATCCTCAACAGTAGTAATTAAATCTCCTACATAGTCGGGGATATTATCTTCGCAAGCATTTTGTGCCGCACTGAATATCGCTTCTTCAAATGTTGATTTATTATCAAGCATACCGAAATTGTTATCAAGTGTATCTATAATTTCTTCTGTGTACTCTTCTTTCATATTCCACAAAGGAATAGGGCGAGAACCACTGCTCTCGTGTGTATCGGATATATCAAAATAATGAAGTAATCTCTGAGTTGAACCATCGAGTTTTTCAAATACTGCAATACCTTTAGCTCCACGATTAACCCATCTGCCAAAATGTTTATTCCATCTTTCTATCTCAAGAACAGCAGTTGCTTCCGGCTTTTGAGCGTAAATCAAAAGTTGTTCATCAAATCTCAGCCTGTAGTTATAACAAGCTGTTTTAAGAAAACTTGTCCAATTCTCAGGCGAAGATACTTTCGATACTGTATCATCATAAAGATTATTGATTAGATCAAATTTCCTTGCCATTAAAGCACCTCCTATCTTTTATTAACTTAATGTCAAGTATGGGATTATTCACAGTAATCAAATATCAGCTTACCCAATGGATTCATCTCTGAAAGACCAAGAACATCTAAAACGGTGTTGCCTACACTGAAAACAATCTCATCCATATATTCAATTTCATCACACTCCATTTCAACATCTTCAAAGAAACACTGAATAAGACTAAGTGGTGCATCTGCTTTAAGACCAAAGTACGCTGAATATTGTGCTCGTTCTCGGTCAACACCATACGAAAACAAGTCTCCGTCTTTATTAACATACCACTCTGCAAGGTCAAAGGTTTCATCTTCAAAGCAATCCGCTAAATTACCTGAATCAATCACTCTTACTTTTCTTGAAGAGTCGTTATGTATTAAGTCCTCGAATATATCAATAACAAGAATTGGCTTTACAAAGTTTATCTTGTTGAGCCTGTCTTTTATATTTTCGAGCTTTTTAAAATGACTGCGAAATTCCTCAACAGTAAGAGGGTCTTCTGTAATGTTGTCGTAGTTTTCGCTGATTTCCCTTCTTAATTCGTAATCAGGCTTTCGGTTTATAGTTGACCAAATAATTGTGCGGTCATTATTCGTTGTCAGTATCATTCTTTTTACCTCCTAAATATGAGTAGAGCTTATTGCTCTTTATATATGTCTGCAACTCAGTTATGATGGACATATCCTGAATCGTTATGTTTTTAATCTGTAGAATACTTTGAAGATTTAAGGCAAGTAACTCTTTTTCAGTGTTTATGCCTGCTTCAAAAAGCTTTGTCAAAACCTTTGTTTTCTGTGTGGTTGTGAAGTTTGAGTTATTAACACTCACTTACCAAAACCTCCTTATCTTTTGCATATTTCTTGTAAACAGCCATACATTTACTACGTTTTCTTCGCATTTCAGGACTACACCCCAGTTCTGGGTGCTTTGCCTGAATTTTCTGTCTTGTTCTTCTGACACTCTCAAAGCTCGGACAACCAAGCTCACGATAGTTATAAATAAACTCTTTGAATGAAATCTCTGTTATATGATGTGTCTTATAAAAACACTCCTGACACACTATAAAATACAGCTTCATATCGTCGTCACGAGCTTCAGGATGATTTGTTAAAACAGTTTTCACTCTCTTCTCAAGAGTTTCAAGTTTAATCATTTTACCTCCCATTAATAAAGGCGACTTTAACATAAAAGCCGCCTTTATCTTTCCTTATTTCTTTTTATTGTGTTTCCTTACCTGTAAAAAGATAAAACCTCCTGCGATAAACAAGAGAAGTGCTATTGCAACAATCGTTTTCATCAAGCTGCCTCCTTACCTTTTCTCTTTTTAAGAGCTAAAACCACACAAGCGATTACACCTGAAAGAGAAGCACCTGCTGTTGCATAAACAGGAAGTATATTTCTGTTATCACCTGTCTTTGGTGTTTTAATTTTTTCGTTGTGCATCTTCACCTCAGAGGTTTTGTTAAACTCAATTTCAACGCTCACATCTTCGGGAAGAATATATCCTGCTGATGCTTCGTCATTTACCTCAGACACTACATACTTACCAATACGTAAGCCTTCGATAAGAATTTCACCATTTTTATCAGTCTTGAAAGTTTCATCGTAGTTCTCGCCTACAATTCTGAATGAAAAGCCCTCAAGTTTCTTATCAGATGATGTCTTAACAATTTTAAGTAAACCTTTCATAGCTTCATTGATAAAGCCTACACCTGCTTTGTTTTCTACTTTATAGGTTTCTCCATCTGTATCAATAAACACAGGATATGCGTTTTCATCAAGTACAAAACCATTTGGTGCAGTTTTCTCTTTTACAAGATAGTGACCATAAACAAGGTCTTTCATTTCGTAAATACCTGTGTCGGTTTCTGCGATTATGTCAACAAATACATCTTCTTCATCAAGCTGACCGTTACCATTCTTATCTTCGTAAAGTTCAAACTCTGCTCCTGTCAGCTTGTTTTCAGGATAATCCTTATCAACCTTTTCTAAGATAATGTTGCCTCTGATAAATTCATTTACAATCTCAATTTCAACAACAGCACAATCCTTGTCAATAACAACAGGATATACTGTTTCACTCAATACAAAGCCTGTAGGCTGTTCAATCTCACGAACATACCAAGTTCCATAAGGAATATCGGCAAAAGAAAAACTACCATCATCTGCGGATGTGGTAGTCATCAAAGCATTTTCAGTTGTAAATTCACTCTCTGCATCTTTGAAAAGACCGATAACTGCACCACCAAGCGGCTTGCCGTTTTCATCGACCTTTTTGCCTGATACTGAACCATAGATAAGCTCATTAATAAGCGGCTCTCCATTATTTACTGCTATTTCAATGACGTCTACTTTCTCTCCCTGATACTTAAATTCAAACTCATACTTAGTATCATCTAAAATGTAATGCCCATCAGTTGAAATCTCTTTGACATAATACTTACCAAAAGGTAAATCGGTGTTAAAAATACCATTACCATTCTCATCAAGATGGATAATCTCAATAAGACCATCAGCAGGGATACTTACTCCGCTTGCTGATACAAGCTCCTCACAAGCGTAAAGACCAAAGGTAATATTCTTAATTTCGTCATTGTTGCCGATTCCAAAAAGCTCGTTCTTTTCAATATCCTTAAAAAGACTTACCTTTACTTTCTGTCTGTCATTATTAAATACTGTTTCTGTTTCAGTAAGTAAAACATTCTGACCTGCATAGACAAGCTCTACTGTCTGCTTATTACTGTTGTTTACCATACCATAAGGAGCTTTAGTTTCAGTAATTTCATACTTACCAAGATAAAGTTCCTTACTTTCAGCTAAACCATTCTTATCTGTTGTTATAGTATCAACTACAGTACCCTTCTTGTAGCGTACTGTACCGTCACCTGTGGTAATATCCTCAGCTGCTTTAATCACAAAGGTTGCACCCTTGTGTCCTGTCACATCATAAACAGGCTGATAAATAATGGGAAGTTCTTCTCCGTTTGAATCCATACCACCTACTACATTAACACCCACAAAGGATTCGCCGTGCTTTTCGACAGTTATTGTACCTTTCTGTGCAACATTAGCTTTTGTAAGTTTAACCACTGTAACACCGCTTTCTTCTGTTGAGTTTTCCTTAGTTACATCAAATGTCAAAGGTGTGCTGTCAAGGGTGTAACCCTGTGGTGCCTGCACCTCTACAAGCTGATAGCCTGTACCATATTCTAACTTTTCGGGAGTAATAAGATAACCCTCGTCATCAGTATAGAATACATCTACTGTTTCAGGAGTCGGGTATGTAAATGTCATACTTACCTTTTCACCCTTCGGATTGTAAATCTCAAAGCCTGCACCACTGTATTTGATAGCTTTACCTGTTTCAGCATCTACCTTTACAACTTTGATATAGCTTTCAAAAACAGCATCATTAATTAAGTATTTATAAGTCTTGCTGTCCTCACAAACAAACACATCAAAGTCGTTTATATATTCTCTGCCGGGTAATGATTTTGTCTGATGTACTGTATATGTACCATATGGCAGAAGCTTGGTTTTACCAAAGCCATATTCATCTGTAACGATAATATCTTTCTCGTCCGTATCAGCATTTTCAAAACTACCTGCTGACTTTAAATAGACCTGAAATTCTGCACCTACTTCAGGTGTTTCAATTTTGGTTTCTCCGTTATCTGTATGTTTGATAATAGAAACATCGCCCTTGATTACCTGTTCAGTTACATCCATAGAAATAGGATTATGCTCTACTGTGTATTTTACAGGTTCAGCACCTACCTTATGAGGTGTGGTATCAAGAAGATAACCTTCGGATGGCTCAATCTCCTTGATTGTCCAATCATCACCACAAACATATTCCTTTGTAGTAAATGAACCGTTCTTATCTGTTGTATATGTGTCCACAAGTTCTTCGCCGTTGTAGATACCATACTTTGCACCTGCAAGAGTGCCATCACCCTGAGCTACTGTTTTTTCAACATCTGTCTTTTTAACTGTTACAGTAAACTTCTTAAGGACATTTACAAACTCTCTTTTAGTTGCCTTATCCCATTCAATCGTTGCTGTCTGTGACTTAGGAACAACATAGCGGATATTTGTATCAACTTCCTCTAATGTATAAGCAGTATCACCGCTTACAAGAATGTCCTTAAATGTGGCAACACCCTTGGCATTGGTGGATGCATATTCGTCAACTTTCTGACCAGATAAAGAAGTTCCGTAAAGGTGAAATCGAACTCCCTCATTGTATCCATCTTCAGAAGATTTAATAACTTCAAGTGAACCTCTTTTAAGCACATTGCTAAAACTGACAGATGCAGTTTTTCCGCTTTCAACTGTAACACTCTGTGATTTCTGTGTTTCATACTTATCTTTTACAACTTCTGTAACTGTATAAGTACCGGGAACGAGGTCATCAATCTGAAACTCACCCTTTGAATTTGTTTTAGCAGTCTTACTGTAACCATTCGGACCTGAGATATTAAAAGTTACATCACTAACTTCTCCGTCATCAGATGTCTTAACAAGCTTCAAACTGCCTGTACTTGTTTTTACTGCTAAGTATGCTGTTGTAGTTTCTGTATCTGACTGAACACCTGTAACTACATCCTGCTTAGAGCTTGAACCACAAGCAATAAGTGTTGTAGTAACCTTTGGCATATTTCTTGTTGCACTAATAACTACAGACTCATCTAAAGGCTTATTTGATGTCAATGTGAGCTTACTACCCGAAACAGAAGCCTTAACACCATCAACAGTTTTAAATGTGTACTCAGACAATACTTTATTGCTGTCTGTTAAAGTAAGTGTGTATGTACCATCTTTGAATACAAGCTCATTTGTATTCTTGCTTGCCTTTGCTGAAGTATCATAAGCAAAGCTCGGCATTTTCTTGTAATTGTTCAGCTTTTCAGCAATTTTGTTATAGTTAGTCTTTACATTTGGGTTTGCACCGCCTGATGTAATACCATCAATGAATTTACTGTTGTTGAGCTTAAAAGTTGAAGCGTCACGACATCCTGATACAAAATCCCAAACCATAAGCTGTGTAGCAATCCACTTCTGACCATCTGTACCTACAAGGTCTTTGGAACTGCCTGACTTACCGAAAAGAAGAGCAAGATTAACCGCTTTTCGCTGAGCTTTTGAAAGTGAATTCCAAGCCGCTGAAGCATCCTGTGTTAAGGTATCCCCCGAATAAAGAGAATGACCGGGCTGAATACAATACGCATCTTTGCCATCAGCATAAATTCTGCACAGTTCTTCGCCTACGACACCAACACAGTAGCCGTCATTTGTTGTTTCTTTGACATACGTGATAATATTACCGCCCGTATCATAGCAGTAATCATAAGTGATTGTTACCTCTTTTGAAGCAGCACCAACCGAAAGAGGAACAGCAAAAATAGTTGAAATCAGTGTAACAAGTGCAAGAGCAATAGCTGTTACTCTTTTTGCACCTTTCTTTTTAAAAATCTTTTTCATCATTTTACCTCCATTGTTTTTAGTTTAGTTGTGTTTTCTGACTTACTCTTATAGAAAGTTATATATTAGTAGATAGTTATAATATTAAGAGATATTCTTTCTTTTCGGTAAGTACAGATAGATTAATTAGGGTTAGGGTGTGGGAAAGGGATTTTTAATCATCTGCCACGCTCTGAACGATTTCTGAGATACTTGCTGTAATGCTCAATGGCTTTACAAATGTACTCCTCCGTCTTGTTAAGCGGAACGGAGTCAGGTATCAACTTGCGTACTCTATCTGCTTTTAAAACAATTCGTTCCTGTTGATTAGGTTTCATCTCTGACATAATCGCTGTAATTGCTTCTGTTTCCAATTCACCTTTTTCGGACAGTTTTCTCATTCTGATTGTCTGGTCATGAGATGGTGTGCAATCATTAACTTCGATTTCCTGTAGCACATCATACTGTTCAGCCTCACTTAAATACGACAACTCAACAGCAGGTCGCATTTTGATTTTACCTTCATCAACCAGTTCAAGAAGTTCAGGTGTGAGATTTGTTAAACGAATATATCTACGAATTTGCTCTCTACTTTCACCAACATCTTCACCCATCTTTGTTACTGATAATGCGTCCTTTCCTGACAACTTCTCCACCACTGGTGTAGAAGTTAAATCTGTACGTTTTCCTTGCCTTTTCATAGCTTCGAGTCGCATTTTATATGCAAATGCTTTCTCGCTTGGTAAGATAGTGGTTCTTTGGAAGTTACTCTCAACCATATACATAATGGCTTCATCACGAGTTAAGTCCTTAACCTCGCTTCTAAGAGTAGTTAGTCCTGCAAGTTCACAAGCTCTCTTTCGTCTGTGACCACTTACAAGCTCATATCTTCCGTCATCCTTTTGTCTTAAAACAGCAGGAGTTAATACTCCTCGTTCCTTAATGCTTTCTGCAAGTTGCATCATATCCTCATCATCTTTTACTTTATATGGATGGTCGGGAAAATCATCAATCAACTCAAGTGGTATATCTCTTATCTTGTCGAGCTTTTCATATTCTCGTTCCTGTTGAGTTGAGAATAAACTATCGAGCGTCGGAAGAGTGAAGTCGCTCTTTTTCTTTGCCACCGCTTAACACCTCCTTTGTGAAATTGGTGTAGGCAACAGACACCTTGCTATTAGGTTCATACTCATAAATACTTTTACCTTTTGATGTAACCTCTGCGGCTTTAACTGCTATCGGTATTTTAGTTTTATATGTCTTTATCACAGTACCGAAATTCTTTTTAATAGCTTCCGCCGTACTCCTTGCAAGATTTGTTCTGTTATCTACAAGAGTTAGTAAAACACCGTCCACCTTTAAATCAGGATTAGTATGTGCTTTAACTTTAGATACTGTTTGCAAAAGTTGTGTCATAGCCCTGGCAGGCAAATATTGCGCCTGTACAGGAATAATTACACTATCTGCTGCTGTTAAAGCATTAAGTGTCAACATACCAAGAGAAGGTCTGCAATCAATCAGAATATAGTCATAGTCTGATTTAACCTTACTTAAATAGTTTTTTAAAATATTCTCTCTGCTCATTGCTGTAACCAAGTACATTTCCATAGCCTCTAAATCAAGATTAGCAGGTACAAGGTCAACACCTTCACGATGAGTAATAATACCCTCATAAGCATCTGTATTGCTGTCACGAATGACATCAGCTAACTTATCCGAAAGAGTTATAGGCAACTTGTCTGCTTCTTGAAAACCAAGGCACAAGGTTAAATCTCCCTGTGGGTCACAATCTACAAGTAAAACTCGCTTTCCTGATTTAGCTAAACCAATTCCCAAGTTCATTGTTGTCGTTGTTTTACCAACTCCGCCCTTCTGATTGCAAATAGCAATCGTCTTACAGTCAGGCATAAAAATCCTCCTTTCAGTTTATTCACAGCCGTACTGTAAAACGGCTATGTAACTTTCCGCAATATTTGTCCTCGACACCCCTGCGGCAAGCCTGCTGGCTTTTACGGGAAGTTCTTCAAGCACCTAACTGCTATCAGGTTCATAGGAATATCACCTCTGCCGGGTTCTCCGACAGCTCCGTAGAGAAGTATCATTGTCCCTTGTGAAGGTCATCGCCATATCGGAAGCAATCCGATAATCACAGACGGAGTTATCGCTCACAACTTACTTAGTTGGTCTTGGCGTACCGCTGTAGTAGCTTTGCATTTCTGCTTACACAAGTAACGTACTTGAAGAAATGATATTCAATTTTCAAGGTCCGTGAAATGATTGTTTTCGATTTGTTTTGAAATTAACCCTTTCACCTATACCCAATGGGAGAGCACTTTTTTTAAGTGATTTTTGAAAAAATTTTAAAAAAATCAAAAAAATTCCGTTTATCACAAAAAACAAGTGATAACCGGAGTCTCTTTTGTTCATAATTTCTTTAGTTTTTTCTTCTTACATTTACTGATTTTTATAATAAGGTCATCTACTGCATCGGTATATCTGCCCTGTTCGTGTAGTTTATTCTTTGATTCAACTAACTGCTTAATCAATTCACTATACTCTTCATACGTTAAATAAACGTGATAATATTTATTTCTCATCTTATACCTCCGTTATTGAGAATTTCTCCATTCAAAAAACTTTCTTCTTATAAAAGCTACATCCTCATTTACATCAGAGGATATAAATATATGTTTATTCCTAAATACCTGCTTTAACTTCAAAGCATACTCTATCTCTGTATCTTTAGGTTTATATAGGAGTTTTATTAGATTGATACCCCTTACCTTACACAGATGCTCTTTAACTCTCTCTATATCCTTAGTAGCACTAACAGATTCTATAGCTATATTTTCTTCAGGTATATATGTTTCAAGAGGGATACCAATAACCTTATCATAATTAAGTAAGGTGTTCAGTCCTTTCATACGAGCATAAAAACCGATGATTAACTGTGGAAATACACTTCGATACTCACTTTCACAAATAGTACAGCCTTTATCTTCAATAGTACGCTCAAATATTTTAGCTTTCCAAGAATGTCCGTTAGAACATCTCCACCACACACTTCTCATTGAGTTTCTAGATATTTGTGTTGGTAAAACTCTCGTATTCAATTCATAATCCCATTCTCTTAACAAATATCTATCCGTGGTTGCTAAATCATTATATCCTGTGAGAACTTTTCTATCCGAACATACAGGACAAGTAGTGCCTTTTATTCGTGAAGCTACAACAGATTTCCACTCGTGTCCACACTCCTTGCATTTCCACCAAACATTTTTGCGTGATTTCTCATTTATCATATCTGATGTTAATGGCGAATTCCTATCTGACCATTCTTCTACTAATTCAGGGTGAGTAGTTGCAAGGTCATTAAAACCTTTTAATAATATATGCCCACTGCAATATGGACATTTACTTCCATTAGAACGAGTTGGTATTAAAGCATACCATTCGTGACCTTTACTACACTTCCACCAAACTTTCTGATTAGAATAAGCTGTAACCATTGTCGGCTTTAAAGGATAGTTCCTTTCAGACCATTCAGCTGCTACTTTTGGTAATTGTGATGCAAGGTCATTAAATCCAATAAGAACCTTATTGTTAGAACAATACGGACACCCTGTGTGATTTAAAGTTCTACTCTTAACAGTTGCCTCCCACTCGTGACCAAGCTTACATTTCCAAATTATCTTCTTATGGGAGCCAATTGATACCTCTGTCGGCTTCAATATATTCTTATCTGACCACTCTTTAACAAGCTCAGGCTTTAAAGTTGCTAAATCATTAATGCCCTTAACAACTCTTTTGCCTGAACAGATAGGACATTTCTCTCCGGATGAGCGACTTTTCACACTGGCTTGCCACTCGTGACCACATGAACCTTTCCACCAAACATTCTTATTCGAACCAAATGTAATTTTGTCAGGTGTAATAGGATAGTTTTTATCTGACCATTCCGATATAAGTTCGGGATGCACACTCGCTAAACTGTTCATCATAGCTAATCCACTCCTTCCTGTGCAATTACATTATAGTAAGTAAATGAATTTCTTTGTAGTTTGCGAATAGGCATAAAAAAAGACCCTAAGAGATATAACTCTCTTAGGGTCTGAATGTTTGATGATGCAAAAATTATGCGATTTTTAAGCCCTTGCACGAAACTCTGCATAAAATGGTGTAAGTTTGGTGTAAGGTGTAAGTTTTTACGGTTTTCATAACCTCCAAAACCCGCATAAACACTGGGTTTTCGAGTTAATTACTTCTCAATAGGTTTCATTGTGGGGAAGAGGATTACGTCACGGATAGATGCAGAATCTGTGAGTAACATTACGAGTCTGTCGATACCGATACCTACACCGCCTGTTGGTGGCATACCGTACTCAAGTGATGTAACGAAATCGTCGTCCATCATATTAGCCTCGTCATCACCTGCTTCTCTGAGCATTAACTGGTGCTCAAAACGCTTTTTCTGGTCGATTGGGTCGTTAAGCTCTGTGTATGCGTTAGCAAGCTCACCGATTTTGCAGAAAAGCTCGAAACGCTCAACAAGTTCAGGCTTGTCCTGCTTACGCTTTGTGAGTGGTGAAACCTCAACAGGATAGTCACAAACGAATGTAGGCTGGATGAGCTTGTCCTCAACGTACTCTTCGAAAGCTGAATTTAAGATGTTACCCCAAGTGTCTGTTGACTTAACTTCGAGGTGAAGCTCTTTTGCAACTTCCTTAGCCTTTTCTGTATCGCAGTAGAACTCATTGAAGTCGATGCCTGTGTGCTCCTTAACAGCGTCAATCATTGTTACACGCTTAAATGGAAGAGCAAGACTAATCTGGTCGCCCTGATACTCAATCTGGTCTGTACCGTTAACGCTTACGCAAGCCTTGTTGATGAGCTGTTCAGTTCTATCCATCATACCATAAAGGTCTGTGTATGCTTCGTAGAACTCGATGCAAGTAAACTCAGGGTTATGCTTAACGTCCATACCCTCGTTTCTGAAGTTTCTGCCGATTTCGTAAACTCTTTCCATACCACCAACGATGAGTCGCTTTAAGTAAAGCTCTGTTGCGATACGCATATACATATCGAGGTTTAAAGAATTGTGGTGAGTTGTAAACGGACGAGCAGCAGCACCGCCAGGGATAGTATTTAAGATTGGAGTTTCAACCTCGATGTAACCATTAGAATCGAGGTACTCTCTGATTGACTTGATGATAGCACTACGCTTGATGAAAGTTGTCTTTACATCAGGGTTCATAATAAGGTCAACGTAACGCTGACGGTAACGAAGGTCAGTGTTTGTAAGACCGTGGTATTTCTCTGGAAGAGGAAGGAGTGACTTGGAAAGAAGCTTTACAGACTTTGCGTGGATACTGATTTCGCCCATCTGAGTTTTGAACACAAAGCCCTTAACTTCCATAATGTCGCCGATATCCCACTTTTTGAGTCCTTTGTAAACTTCTTCACCTAAATCGTCAAATTTAGCAAAAATCTGGATTTTACCGCCACGGTCGTGGATATCCATAAACATAACCTTACCTTTGCCACGCTTAGACATAATACGGCCTGCAACGCAAACATCCTTGCCCTCGAGCTCGTCATATCGCTCAACAACCTCGTTTGACATAATATCTCTGTCAGATGTTGTAACAAGGAATGGGTCCTGACCAGCTTCCTGTAAAGCTGTAAGTTTGTCGCGTCTGATTTGTAAAATCTCTGATAAGTTTTCTGTATTCTGATTCTTGTTCTGATTCTCTGCCATAAAAATTCCTCTTTCCATAAAACTGAAAATGGGCGACTGTTCTGAGCCGCCCAAAAACCTTACTTTGAAATCTCAAGTACCTTGAGACCGATAATTCCTGCAGGAGCCTCAATCTCAACTACATCGCCGACCTTTTTACCTAAAAGACCGATGCCGATTGGTGACTCGTCAGAAATCTTGCCTTCTCTTGGGTTTGACTCGTTTGAACCAACAATTTTGTACTCAAAAGTCTTGCCCATCTTGATGTTTTCAACTTTAATTTTTGAGCCGATATGAATCTGCTCGTTATTGATTTCGCTTTCGTCAATGAGGACAGCGTTTTTGAGAGTAGCTTCGATTGTAACGATTCTAGCTTCAAGTATAGCCTGCTCGTTTTTAGCGTCGTCGTACTCGCTGTTCTCTGAGAGGTCGCCGTATGAACGAGCAACTTTGATTTTTTCTGCGATTTCTTTACGTTTTTCGCCTTTTAAGAAATCGAGTTCTTCTTCCAGCTGTATCAAGCCTTCAGCTGTAAGCATAACCGGTTTAGCCATAGTATAAGTATCCTTTCTTTTAAACTAGGAATAATAGTCTACACATAGTTAGTATTATAGCATTTATTCGGGTTATGTCAAGGTTTTATCGGCTATATTCTGCACCAAAACTTTGAGGGATGACGGTGTGTGAACCTTATTTTCTGTGATGCACAGCGTAGGCACACTGGATCCAAGTTTGTACAAATGACACATAGTGTAAAGAGCTGATGCAAAATACACCTGAGACAGACACTCGGGACAAAGTTTTGACAGTGGTTCTTCAAGCTCAATGCGATAGTCATAGACAACCGTGGAGTCAAAATGCTTTTGCGGTTTTTTTGTAGTCAGCACAACTGAGTCAGTTTTTATTACTGCATTGCTGGGCAAACCTTTCGGAGCTATTATCAGGTCACAATTTTCGAGCGAACGCAGACTTTTTGAAATCCTTATCGGCGCTCCAAGCTCGTTTAAAAGCTGTTCTCCCACTTCTTTGTAAATATCCGTTTCACCGCTGACAACCACAACACTGTCGGTGTATTTCAGCAAGTATTTGAGCAATGAAGTAAACGATGCATCGACATCAAGCACACCAACGTTCAGATTGCTGCTTTTGAGTCTGCACAAAATGCTAATCGCTAAGTTTGTGCACAGCCGATACTCAAACTCTTTTGAACAAAACCGCTTATAACCTGAGTTTTTCGGCAAAGTCGTATTTTTGTTGCACAAAAGTCTATTCCGCTGAGCTTTGACCTCTTTGTCGATTTTCTTGAAGTTCACTTTACCGCTTCGGTTTATGTACTCGATGTGCTTGAGTTTTATTTCGCCTGCACACCTTAGCTCAACTTTCATACTGTCAAACATCAGCTTTGACAGCCACAGTTTCAGTCTTGAATTATACTCTGGTGTTTTTATATCAAGTGATGTAAGCATAAGAATACCCCCTGCATAAACTGTTTAAGTATATGCAAGGGGTGTCTTTGTTAGTATTAAATTAATACTCGCTCATTGGGTCGTACTTAACACCGTTGTAACGAGTTTCGAAGTGGAGGTGAGCACCTGTTGAGTGGCCTGTTGAACCAACTGTACCGAGGTACTGACCTGCTGATACATACTGACCTGTTGAAACAGCGACAGATGTAAGGTGAGCGTAAACAGTCTCTTTACCGTTGCCGTGGTTAATAAATACGTAGTTACCATAACCACCGCCACAACCGCAGGAGTAGTTCTTACCCCAGTTGTGAGGACAAGATGTATAGGTAGCAACTACTGTACCTGAATCTGCTGCAACTACTGTAGCACCCATAATACCGCCACTAGCGATATCGATAGCACCGTGGTTGTAATATCCACGCCACTCCTCAAAACGAGAAGTAAGATTGTGGAAACCAGGGCAAGGCCATACATAACCGCCACCTGCAGGAGGTGTCACACTTGGTCTTGATGGAGCTGGTGTTGAGCCGCCGCCTGATGAAGAACCACCGCTTGATGAGCCGCCCTGCTGCTGTTGCTGTTGTTGAGCCTGCTGCTGTCTGTAGTACTCCTGAAGTTCAGCGTCGAGCTGGCTAATCTGCTCCTCAGTTAAGGTAAGCTGCTGCAAAGTATCATTTGCAGACTCCTGAAGATTTGCAAGAGTGTCCTTGTTCTCGTCGAGAAGTGTGTTTAACTCATCCTGCTTCTCTTTGAGGTTCTTTTCCTCTTCCTCAAGCTCTACCTTGTCAGCCTGAAGTTCCTCTTTCTCGGCACTGATTACATCAAGCTGAGCCTGAATTTCATTGATAAGCTCTTCGTCGTGGTTTGACACGCTCTTAACAAGCTGAACCTTATCAAGGAAATCCGAGAAGTCCTTTGCACCCATAATAATTTCGAGTGATGAAACTTCACCTGCTATGTAGATTGTTTTGATACGCTGACGGAGAATATCCATATTCTCTTCAATCTCGTCATTCTTTGCCTTTATCTGCTTGGTCTTCTCAGCAATCTCATCGTCGAGTGCCTGAATCTTCTGGTGGCTCAGCTGAATTTCCTGTGTTACAGTTTCAACCTTGCCAACAAGAGCATCGACATATTCCTGCTGTTTTTCAACCTCTGCATTTTTCTGGTCTAAAATTGCTTGATACTCAGCACTCTGCTGCTCAAGCGCTGCCTGCTGGTCTTTGATAGAATCAACGTCAGTAGCAGCTGCTGTCAGAACACAGCTGAGCACCATAATAAGGCAGATAATACATGATAGGATACGTTTAACCATAATTTACTCCTTTTTCCATTGGGTCGGGAAATAATTTTAGAAAACAATTACCAACCGAGTATTTCGTTACCCTCTTTTTTAAGATATTTACGGATAGAAAGCCATGAGCCAAGTGCACCTACTATCACGCCAGCCGCAACAAAGGCGATGATAATAAACCACATTACGTCTTCAAATGGTACACAGTCAAATGGCAGGATGCTCTGGACTGCTTTTACAACATTGTCGTAAAGAACAACCAGCGCACCGATCGATGCACCCGCAGAAACAAGTCCGATAATAATACCTTCGATGACGAATGGAGTTCTAACGAAAGCATTTGTTGCACCGACAGATTTCATAATACTGATTTCAAATCGGTGTGAGAACATTGTCATACGGATTGTATTAGAGATGATGAACAAGGAAATAATCGCAAGAGCGAGAATAATCCAGAAGCTCATCATTGTAACTAAAGTGTTAAGGCTTGTCAGCTTCTCCGCAACATCACTTCGTGATGAAACTGAGCTTACGCCGTCAACACTCATCAACTTGTCAACTGTCTGGTCATAAAGCGAAAGGTCAGCCATTACAACGTGGTAAGCATGTGGCAATGGGTTGTCATCGCCTGACATATTAACAAAAACCTCTTCGCCTAAAACATCCTTGTAAGCAAGGATAGCCTCGTCCTTCGGATAGAAGGTTGCTTCTGTGATATTGTCAACCTTTTCGATTGACTTACCAACGTACACTGCTTCAAGCTCCGAGAGTTCTTCGTCAAGGTAAACAGTTGTAACGTTTGAATCACCAACCGATGCAACGATTGTTGAAACGTTTACTGTCAGCATAACTGCTGAACCTGTGAGAATAAGGCAGGAGATGAGCACGCCTACTGACGCTAAGCTCATCATTCTGTTTGACCAGATATTTTTAAAGCCTTCTTTAATAAGATAGCCTAAACTACTGAAACTCATATACTACTCCTTTCGAAATCAAATGGCAACCATTGTATCGTTGTCTTTTGTATCGCTGACAACTCTACCGCCTTCGATTCTGACTACACGCTTGTTGAAGCTTTCAACCAGCTCGTGCTCGTGAGTAACAACCAGCACTGTAGTACCTCTTTTGTTAATTTCGGAAAGAAGCTGAATAATCTCGTAAGATAACTCAGGGTCAATGTTACCTGTAGGCTCGTCGGCAATAATCATTGCAGGGTTGTTAACCAGTGCTCTTGCTAAACTTACACGCTGCTGCTCGCCGCCTGATAATTCGCTAGGCTTGTTGTGAGCTTTGTCCTTAAGACCGACAAGGTCGAGAATATACGGAACTCTTTTTTTGATAGTTTTGCCTTTTTTGCCAACGCAACGCATTGCAAATGCAACGTTGTCGTACACAGACATCTTACCGATAAGTCTGAAGTCCTGGAATACGATACCCATAGTACGTCTTAAATAAGGCACTTTTCTTCTTTTTAACTTTTCAAGATGCATATCATTTACGATAATCGCACCGGAAGTTGGTGTTTCCTCGTGCATGATAAGCTTCAAAAATGTACTCTTACCGGCACCTGATGCACCAACGATAAAAACAAACTCACCTTTTTCAACAGTGAGGTTGACACCGTCTAAAGCGTGTGTACCGTTAGAGTATGTTTTTGATACATTACGAAATTCAATCATATTAACCATCCTTAAAAAACCGCTTGTTATTATTGCTTTGTGCAAATACCGCAATATGCACAGTGCGTCTTTAGGTGTGTTGTCTAATTAGAACTTTGTTGGGCTTGCTGATAAGTATTTCTTAACCATTAATGCTACTTTGAATACGATAGCGTCCTCAAACTCACGCAGGTCAAGACCTGTAATCTTCTTGATTTTCTCAAGTCTGTAAACAAGTGTGTTTCTGTGTACAAAAAGCTTTCTTGATGTTTCAGAAACGTTTAGGTTGTTCTCAAAGAACTTCTGGATTGTGAAGAGTGTTTCCTGATCGAGGCTTTCGATTGAGCCGCGCTTGAACACTTCTCTTAAATACATATCGCAAAGTGTTGTCGGAAGCTGATAAACAAGACGAGCGATACCGAGGTTGTCGTAACCGATGATAGTGCGCTCTGTGTCGAACACTTTACCAACCTCCAGAGCAACCTGAGCTTCCTTAAATGAACGAGCGAGGTCCTTGATGCCAACAACTGTTGTACCGATACCTACAACGCAGTGTGTGTAGAACTCGGTTGAAAGTGTGTCAACAATGGAGCCTGCAAGCTTTTCAAGGTCTCTACCCTCGATGCCAGGCTTAATCTCCTTAACTAAAACGATATCTGTCTCGTTAATATTAATAACGAAGTCCTTAGATTTATCAGGGAAAAGGTTCTGTACGATATCAAAAGCGGAAATATCAGTTTTTGATGTGATTTTGATAATCATACAAACACGGGTAACCTCGCTGTTAAAACGCAGCTCTCTTGCTTTGAGATAAATATCGCCCGGAAGAATGTTGTCGAGAATTACGTTCTTAATAAAGTTAGATCTGTCGTACTTCTCGTCATAGTACTGCTTGATAGAAGCAAGAGATACAGCTAAAAGCTGTGCGTACTTCTGAGCAACGTCGTCGTTACCCTGTACAAAAACCGCATACTCAGCCCTTGAGCTTGAGCCAAATGACTTGAATGTGTGGCCGTTGATGACAAATGGCACAGTTGCACAAAGAGTCTCCGAGTTGATATTCTCGTTAACTTCGCCGATTCTGCCAAGCTCTGAGCATGCAATAACTACAGAGGTTTCATCAACAACACCAATAGTTCTGTCGATAGCATCTTTCATCTGATGGATTACGCCCTGAAATAATCTGTTAGACATAGTAGCCTCCGAAAATATAATAGTCAAAATACCGAACGATTTGGAACTTCTCATAAAATCCCCACGTTATCATATACATTTTACACAAAAAGAAAGCAAAAATCAACCTTTTTTTAAAATTCGACAGCTTTAAATGATGTTTATACACAAAAAATGAACAAAATATTCATAAATATTTCACAATGGTAATTTGCACAAAGCGGTTATCATTTTGCACAAGACAACGCAAAAAGCCCTTTGCAATCGGATTTTCTCCGTTTGCAAAGGGCAGATTAAACAAAAGCTATACTAACACTTACAGTGGTAAATTAGCATAAGTTGTCAAAAAACGTGGCTAAAATTACAATTTAGTAACTAGTCAAAAACCAGGCTAAATTATAGGAATTAAGCCAATTTTTCACAATAATCAGTTAGTGATTGTGCACTCTGTGTCCTTGTCGAAGATGTGAAGCTTCTCGAGGTCAAATGCGATTTCGATGTTGTCGCCAGGCTTAGCTGTTGAAGTTGGCTCAACTCTAGCTGTGATTGGAATACCGCCGATGTTTACATAGAGGTAAATCTCAGCACCCATAAGCTCTGTAACGTCAACGTTAGCCTTAATCTTGTTTGAAGCCTTAGCGAGGAACTCAGGCTCGTCGTGAACGTGCTCAGGACGGATACCAAAACGAACGTCTTTGCCTGCATAAGGCTCTAAGCAGTTATTCTTGTTCTTTGACTCTGGGAGAACAATCTTGTACTCGTCAAACTGGAGAGCAAATTTGCCGCCTTCTTTTACAAGCTTAGCGTCAACAAAGTTCATCTGTGGTGAGCCGATAAAGCCAGCTACGAACTCGTTACATGGCATATCGTAGAGGTGCTGTGGAGTATCAACCTGCTGAATGAAGCCGTCCTTCATAACAACGATTCTTGTACCCATTGTCATAGCCTCTGTCTGGTCATGAGTAACGTAGATGAATGTTGTGCCGAGTCTCTGATAAAGCTTAGAAATCTCAGTTCTCATGTTAGCTCTGAGCTTTGCGTCAAGGTTTGAGAGAGGCTCGTCGAGTAAGAATACCTTAGGATCACGAACGATAGCACGACCGAGCGCTACACGCTGTCTCTGACCACCGGAGAGAGCCTTTGGCTTTCTGTCGAGGTACTCCTCGATACCGAGGATTCTAGCAGCTTCCTGAACTCTTCTAGCGATTTCGTCCTTAGGCATCTTTCTGAGCTTAAGACCGAAAGCCATGTTATCATAAACTGTCATATGTGGGTAAAGAGCGTAGTTCTGGAATACCATTGCGATATCTCTGTCCTTTGGAGCTACGTCGTTAGCGAGCATATCGCCGATGTAGAGCTCGCCCTTTGAAATATCTTCAAGACCAGCGATCATACGAAGAGTAGTAGACTTACCGCAACCTGATGGACCAACGAGAATGATAAATTCCTTGTCCTCGATTTCAAGGTTAAAGTCTGTAACTGCGGTTACACCGCCATCATAAATTTTGTAAATGTGTTGTAATGATACTTTTGCCATATAAAAACCTCCAATAATAGCGTGCGAATACACAACTACTTATATCCAGATAGTATTGTAACACAATGTGTACGATAATACCACCCTATTTTTTCACTAAATATTTAACCAAAATTTTATCTATTTTTCCCATAAATAAAAAATAACTCGTCAAAATTGGTCAATTTCCCCATTAAAAACAAGCAGTGTTTCACTTTTCGTCAATTCTCGCACCTCAGATTGTGCAAGATGACTATCAAGCTTTAAAGCTCCTATTTGCACTCTTTCAAGCTCAACCACCGTATATGAGCACGAGAGGAACATTTTTTTGACCTGGTGAAACTTTCCTTCACAAATTTTCACGAGTGCTCTGCTATCAGACAGCTTTTCAAAAAAGGCTTTCTGGCACACAGTTCCATCTGAAAGGACTATGCCGTTTTCAAAACGCTCTTTCACTGTATCGTCAAGTTCTTTGTCCAAAGTTGCTATGTAATGCTTGTACACCTTTTTGTTAGGGCTTAACATTCTGTGAGCAAAATCGCCGTCATCTGTAATAATCAAAAGACCTGTTGTGTCCTTGTCCAGTCTACCTGCAGGGAAAAGATTTTTGCGTCTGAACTGCTGTGGCAATATATCAATTACCGTTTTTGCGTTCTTATCGTTACTCGCTGACAAAACTCCTTTAGGCTTGTTCATCATATAGTAAACAAACTGTTTGTAACAGATTTCTTCACCGCAAACACAAACTACATCATTTTCAGGGTCAATTTTTACATCCGACTGTTTGACAATCCTGTCGTTTACGGTAACTTCACAGCTTTTGCACAAACGCTTAATATCCTTTCGCGAGTAGCTTGTCTGAGTTGAAATGAATTTATCAAGTCTTTCCATATCAATACACCTGCTCCCCGTTAAAAGTATACCAGGCTGAGCCTTCCTTAAAAGCAGATATATCTCCGCCGATTACTCTGTCACGATACACCATCACAGACATAAACGCTTGTTCGCCATCGATTTCAAAGTCCGAGAGCAGATAAACATAAAGCTTGCATTTTTCGCCTTTGTACGGCTCTAAATCAAGTCCCTGAGCTTTTTGCACCTGATTATACTGCTCGTATTTTTCGTTGAATTTTATAGGAACATACACTTCCTGCAATGTGTAAAGTTCTTCGGTTTTATAAAACTGCTCTGCAAACTGCTGTGTTTGCTCCACAGTTTTTGCAACAGTCGAATACTCGCCAAAGCCATCGATGCTTGCTGTGCTCTTTGGGGTATAATCCAGCACAGAAACACAAGTAAACACTAAAAACAAACACAACACCAAGGCTATCGCAAAAAGCAACACCTTGGCTTTTTTACTTTTCAGACCCGACTTTACGGTAAATACAAACATTGTAGCACCTCTTAATACTATCCTTATACATACTATATATATTGCACCACTTTATAAATATGACAAGGAAGTATTGCGTCCATTGCCATTAAATCAAATAATTGTGGAGTTCTTGTGAAGTTTTTGCAAAAACTTTTCCGCCTGCATCAATCATATCCTGCTTCGTTCCGTAGCCGTAGGTCACTCCGATGAAATCAACACCGCAATGCACAGCACCCTTGCAGTCAAACTTTGTGTCGCCAATCATAACAACACGCTCGTCGCCTTTTGCGCTGAGTTTTTTAAGAGCATACGGAATTAGGTCTTCCTTTTCTTTTCTAGAGCCGTCAATTGTTGAACCGCACACCTTGTCAAAGTATTCGTAAACACCTAAGAGCTTTACAACCTCGGTGGCAATAGCCTCGTGTTTAGACGAGCACACAGCGATTTTGATGCCGTTTTCCTTGCACGCTTTGAGCACATCATCAATGCCGTCAAATAATTTGTTCTGTCTTAAGCCGTCAACGTCGTAGAGCTTGACGTATATTTCAACAGCTTTTTGAGCTTCGTCAGGTGTTAAACCACACAGTTTTTGAAACGTATGTACAAGCGGTGGTCCGATGTATTTTGAATAATCGCTAAAATCAGGATGAGGTTTACTCATTATGTCCAGAGTCTTCATAAGACAATACCTGATACCCTCAGCACTCTGAGAAATGGTACCATCAAGGTCAAAAAGTGCTATATCGTACTTACTCATTGTATTCTCCTTAAAAAATGTCTTTATTTTAAAAACAAAGTATGTTATACTGTCCTTTGATATAATACTACAAATTTCTTTTTTGAGCAACACCTCAAAGATTGGAGAATAATATGAAACTTGGAATCGTTGGTTTGCCAAACGTTGGCAAAAGCACACTTTTTAACGCTATCACTAACGCAGGCGCACAATCTGCGAACTATCCTTTCTGCACAATCGAGCCAAACGTCGGCGTTGTTGCAGTTCCTGACAAGCGACTCGACAAGCTTGCCGAAATGTACGACCCTGACAAATACACTCCTGCAACAATCGAGTTCGTTGACATTGCGGGTCTTGTAAAAGGTGCATCAAAGGGCGAAGGCCTTGGCAACAAGTTCCTTTCAAACATCCGTGAGTGCGACGCTATTGTTCACGTTGTAAGATGTTTTGACAACGACGACATCATCCACGTTGAAGGCTCAGTTGACCCTATCCGTGATATTGATACAATCAATCTTGAGCTTATCCTTTCTGACGTTGAGCTTATCCAGAGAAGAATTGACAAGGCTCAGAAGATGACAAAGGCTGACAAAAAGTATCAGGCTGAGGTTGAATTCTTCAAGAGAGTTGAAGATGCTTTACAGAACGGTAAGACAGCTCGTTCCGTAGAATGTAACGACGACGAGAAAAAGCTTTTGTCCGAGGTTGCTTTACTTACAAACAAGCCTGTAATCTACGCCGCTAATATGAGCGAGAGCGATTTTGAGTCAGGTATCGAGGACAACAAACGTTTAAATGCAGTTAAAGAGCTTGCCGCTTCTGAAAATGCGGCTGTTCTTCCAATCTGTGCAGGACTTGAAGAGCAGATTGTTGAGATGGATAAAGAGGAAAAAGAGTTGTTCTTATCCGAGCTTGGTCTTGAACAGTCAGGTCTTGACAGACTTATTAACGAGTGCTACTCACTTTTAGGTCTTATCTCATACCTTACAGCCGGCAAACCTGAGGTAAGAGCGTGGACAATCAAAAAGGGTACAAAAGCTCCTGGTGCGGCAGGCAAAATCCACACCGACTTTGAGCGTGGATTCATCCGTGCTGAGGTTATTGCTTACGACGACCTTATCGAATGTGGTTCAATGGCAGCTGCAAAGGAAAAAGGCCTGGTAAGATCTGAGGGCAAAGAGTACGTTATGAAAGACGGCGACGTGGTACTTTTCAGATTCAACGTATAAGACATATAAATTCGTACACTGGGGATATCCGCTTGGGTATCCCTTTTATTTTGAACAAATACAATACAACACTTTTCCTGTATAAAACAATATATAATTGACACAACCAGTCATAATTTGTATAATTTTATTGCGTGTAAACATTTGTGAATATGATTTGTTTAAGAATACTGTGTCATACACACAGGTTCTGTCGTTTTTCGCAACAAAAAACATAAAAATCCATTATTAATTAATGAAGAAAAGCAAGGTGTATTATGTCTAAAACTGACGCAAAAACTACTCAAAAACTGAATATGGAATCCTTTTTTAACTCAATATCAAAGCATCCGTACATTTCTACGATGGTGATGTGCTTATTCTTTTTGCCATTCTGTTTTGGCGGACAAGAATATGTCACCCTCAATTCACTTTTATTTTTCGGCGGTGCAGTTATTCTACTGTCGCTGTGTTTTAACATCCTGACGAAAACCGGCGGAGATACAACACAGTCGATAATGCTTTTTGGTATTTCTGCTGTTGCCGTGTGTTCGAGCATATATCTGTTTTACAAAACAAATTCGGTTGCATATGTATTCTTCCCTAGCGCTGTTATACTTGCTTTTTACGGATATGTTTTCCACATAAACAAATGTCTGAACACAAAAACCTTGTGCTTACTGATTATAGCCGCAGGCATTATGCTGAGATTATGTTATGTGCTGTATACTCATTCAGAGGACAGACAGCACGATGTCGGATATTTTGAATGGACTTGGGGTCACGCTAACTACATTGAATACTGGCTCAACAATGGATTAAAGCTGCCTGATTTTGATGTTAGAACCATCTGGCAGTATTACCATCCGCCGTTCCATCATATGGTTATGGCTGTATTGCTGAAGTTTCTCACTATTTGTGGTGTTGAATACGAAAAAGCGTGTGAGGCACTTCAGATACTTCCGTTTATGTACTCATCACTTTGTATGGTAGCTTCGTACAAAATCTTTAGAATTGTTAAGTTAAAAGGTATCGGTCTTGTTATCGCAACCTCAATTATTGCTTTCCATCCTACATTTATTATCCTAGCCGGTAGTTTTAACAACGACGTGCTGTGCACACTTTTTGTACTTATTTCTGTAGTTGCGGCTTTCAGATGGTACGAAAAGCCAACCCTGCTCAACATCGTTTTTGTAGCCCTTTCCATTGGCCTTGGAATGATGACAAAGCTCTCTGCGTGGATGGTAGCACCGCCTGTTGCGTTTATTTTCCTTTATGTTTTCATTAAGGATATCAAGAATTTCAAGAAGTACATACCTCAGTTTTTGTTATTCGCACTTATCTGTGTGCCTACAGCTCTGTGGTGGCAGGTAAGAAACCTCATTCTTTTTGATGTGCCACTTACATTTGTGCCAAATCTTGGCGAAGGGAGCAATCAGTATCTTGGTAATATGAGCACAACAACTCGTCTGTTTGGTATCAGCGAAAATCTTGATACAGTTTTTGTAAAGTTTATTGGAATGGGAAGCCCTACAAACGATTATAATCCGCTTATCTCTCTCTTTAAAACCGCAGCTTTTGACGAGGGTAACAATCAGATTAACGACATCAACTTCCCACAGGTTGCACAAACAGGACCTGTACTTTTCTATGTAGGTGCTATTGTTGCGATTGTAGCAACTCTAGCTTTCCTGTTCTTTATGTTCTCTAAGAAATCACAGCTTAATATTGTGCAGAGGGTATTCTTCATCGCTCTGTACTTCATTTATTTCATCTCATACTACACATTCTGTTTCAAGTTTGCCCATGTTTGCACAATGAACATCCGCTACTGCGTGCCATTGATTGTGCTGGGTGCTATGGGTATGGGTATGTTGATAAACTCAATCAAACCGGACACAACAGCAAAGACTATTGCAAAATACTCGTGTGTTGGAATTTCGATACTGTTCTGTTTAATGAGTTGCATCTTATACACTCAGCTTGAATTTTTACGTTAAACAAAAACCGCTTCACAAACGTGAAGCGGTTTTCTGTTATGCACACAGCAATGCCATATTCAACAATTTAAAGCGTATTATTTTTCGTCGGTTCTGCCACAAAGGTAGTCCAGCGACACATTGTACAAATCTGCAATACGCACCAATATTTCAATTTTTGGTTCGCGATACATAAGTTCATAGTTCTGATAAGCTCGCTCGGTAATATCGCAATATATCGAAACCTGCATTTGAGTGTATCCGTTTTCTTTTCTGCACTCTTTCAGGCGTTTAGCTAGTATTTCTCTCATTTTTTCACCCACAATTGTTCTTGACAAATCAAGTATAGGAGAATATAATACAAGCTATACCATCAATCATTCGTGGTGTTTTTTGAAATATACTAACAATTGTACCTGTTGTAAAATATTTTTGTGGGTGTAATATCTCGGGTCGTGAATAGCCTGATATAATCTGCGTTTATCAAATGTAAAAGCGAGTAATTTCACTGGATTTGTACATACTAATATAACAATAAAGCCTCCCTAAATTTAGGGAGGCGATTATTTTGGTTAAATATTAATTTGAACCTTTAACGAAAAAACGAATGCCTTTGCGGGAGGGCACAGAGACCCTCCCCTACAATTTTTGCTCGGCACTTGTTTTTGGAGCTGAAGACGTGAATCGAACACGCGACCTGCAGATTACGAAGCTGCTGCTCTACCTACTGAGCTACTCCAGCACAATTTACTTTCAGATTATATACCTACACAGGTTAATTTTCAAGCACTTTGAGTCGATTTTTAGCTTTTTTTCAACTTTATGTGACTGTGGGTCACCATTTCTTGAAAGTGATTTTTTGTCACAATATAATGTGCATATCTTAGAAATTTTCAGGAAAGGATGTGTGTAGTTGTGGCTAAAGCAAACAGCAATAGTGTGGGTACAAAACTGCGTAAATGCAGGATAAACTGTGGTTTTTCTCAGCAGCAGGTCGCTAAAGCTATTGGCGTTGAACGCTCAACATACACATGTTACGAAAACGGACGATTTCAACCGAAAGTTGAAACCATTATGGAACTCGCTAAGATTTTTCGTGTTAACTTTGTAGAGCTTTTACCTAGCGAAGGTAATACTGATCAACTCAGCGAACCTGACGATGAAAATGTAATTCAGATTTTTTCGCTGAAAAAAGATGAGCAGGATTTGATTATTGCATACAGGAGTTTAAAAAACGAACAAAAAAGCGAAATTTTAGCAAAAACCAATGATATGCTGAAACAAAACAACTGATTATTTTTACATTTATATATCATTTTGCTCTTTACTTTTATATTCTTTTGTGATATTATATCTGTAACCGTGCTCTCGGTTTGGGGACTAAGCCGCTTTGCGGACATCACCATCCCTTTTCTGGGACAACGGAAATATTTTTAAAAGGTGGTATACTCATGCTTAAAGAAGAAAAGATTGCTATCATGCAGGAATACGCTACTCACGAGGGCGACACAGGTTCTCCTGAGGTTCAGATTGCTCTTTTAACAAAGAGAATCAACGACCTTACAGAGCACTTAAAGGTTCACAAGAAGGACCATCACTCACGTCGTGGCTTGTTCAAAATGATCGGTCAGAGACGTGCTCTCCTTGATTATCTCATCAAGGTTGACATCGAGAGATATCGTTCTATCATTGCTAGACTCGGTATCCGTAAGTAAGCATACCCCTTAGGGCAAACGGCATACCGTTTGCCCTATGTTGCGTTTTAAACAGGGATTTTACATTTGTTATTTAGCGGTAAAACGAGCAGATTATGGCTAAATGAAGCTCTTTCCACCTTATGATGTCGTCAGTAAAAAAACCATCAAAAACAATAAAATATAAATGCGTCGCAGACCCTTAGCTTTTACCCATCAGGGTAAAATTTTCACTTTGCTGTAAAGCAAAATTTCACTCGACGCAAGACGAATTTCACATCTGCTAGAGCAGATATTTAGCTGCAATGTCGTTGACATTGCCTGTTGGTTTTATTGCTAAACGATACAGTGTAAATCCCTGAGAAATATAAAAATTTTCAGGAGGATTTTATTATGGCAAACTCAATGATGACTTTTGACAAGTTCAGAGTTTTCGAAACAGAATTTGCAGGCAGACCACTCGTAGTTGAAACTGGTAAAATGACCCAGCTCGCTAACGGCGCTTGTTTAGTACGCTACGGCGAGACTGTTGTACACGTTGCTGCTACTGCCGCAGCTAAGCCAAGAGACGGCATTGACTTCTTCCCACTTTCAGTTGACTTTGAGGAGAAGCTCTACTCAGTTGGTAAGATTCCGGGCAGCTTTTTAAAGCGTGAGGGCAGACCATCAGACAAGGCTGTACTCGTTTCCCGTGTTATCGACCGTCCAATCCGTCCGCTCTTCCCTAAGGATATGAGAAACGATGTTTCTATCGTTTGTACAGTAATGAGCGTTGACCCTGACTGTATGCCTGAAATTGCTGCTATGGTTGGTACTTCAATCGCACTTTCAATTTCTGACATTCCTTGGAACGGTCCTATCTCTTCTGTTTCTGTTGGTCTTGTTGACGGCGAAATCGTTATTAACCCAAATGCCCAGCAGAGAGCTAAGTCAGATATGGCTACAACTGTTGCTTCGACATCAGAGCGTATCGCTATGATTGAGGCTGGTGCTAACTGCGTAAGCGACGAAGTTATGTATAACGCTATTATGGCTGGTCACGAAGCTAACCAGCACATCATCAAGTTCATCGAGGGTATCCAGGCTGAAATCGGTAAAGAGAAGTTCTCTTACCCATCAAACGAGCCTGATCACGATATGTTTGAAGCTATCAAGGCATTCTCAGAAGAAGACATCAAGGTAGCGCTCGACACAGACGACAAGACAGTACGTGATGAAAGACTCAAGCCAATCTACGAGAAGGTTCACGAGCATTTCGACGAAATCTACCCAGAGTGCGAAGCTAAAATCGACGAGTGTCTTTACAAGACACAGAAGTTCATCGTTAGAAGATGGTTACTTGACGAGCAGAAGCGTGTTGACGGCAGAGGTATGAACGACATCCGTCCACTTGCTTCAGAAGTTTCACTGCTCCCAAGAGTTCACGGTTCAGGTCTTTTCACTCGTGGCCAGACACAGGTTCTCACAATTGCTACACTCGGTCCTGTTAGTGACGCTCAGTTACTCGACGGTATTGACGACGAGGAAACAAAAAGATATATGCACCACTACAACTTCCCAAGCTACTCTGTTGGTGAGACAAGACCTTCACGTGGTCCAGGTAGAAGAGAAATCGGTCACGGTGCACTCGCAGAAAGAGCATTAGTTCCAGTTATCCCATCAGTTGAAGAGTTCCCATACGCTATCAGACTTGTATCTGAGGTTGTTTCTTCAAACGGTTCTACATCACAGGGTTCAGTTTGCGGTTCAACACTTGCACTTATGGACGCCGGTGTTCCAATCAAGGCTCCAGTTGCTGGTATCTCTTGCGGTCTTATCACAGAGGGCGACAGATGGATGACAATGGTTGACATTCAGGGCTTAGAAGACTTCTTCGGCGATATGGACTTCAAGGTAGCAGGTACACACGATGGTATCACAGCTATCCAGATGGACCTCAAAATCTCAGGTCTTCTCCCAGAAATGGTTAAGGAAGCTCTCGAGAAAACACACGTTGCTAGAAACTACATCCTTGACGAGATTATGCTCAAAGCTATCGCAGAGCCTAGAGAAGAGCTTTCAAAGTATGCTCCAAAGATGCTCACAACAACAATCCCTGCTGACAAGATTGCAGAGGTTATCGGTAAGAGCGGTAAGGTTATCAAAGAAATTCAGGCTCAGTGTGAAGTTAAAATCGACATTGAAGAAGACGGCGAGTTCGGTCAGGTATTCGTATCAGGTATTGACGCTGACAAGTGCAAGCGTGCTCTTGAAATCGTTAAGACTATCGCTACAGACCCAGAACCAGGCGCAATCTTCCTTGGTAAGGTAACAAGAACAATGGACTTCGGCGCATTCGTTGAAATCGCTCCAGGTAAAGAAGGTCTTGTTCACGTTTCTCAGCTCGACGTTAAGCGCACAGAAAACGTTACTGACGTTGTAAACGTTGGCGATGTTATCCGTGTTAAGGTGCTCGAGATTGACGACAAGGGCAGATTAAACCTTTCCAGACGTGATGTTTTAATCGAGGTTGACGGTCTTACACCTGAAAACGATATTAATGAGGACAGACCAAGAAGAAGACCAAACGGCGACAGACGTGGTGGCAACCGTCACAACAACCGCCACTAATTCTAAGTTAAGTCAAGATGGCATAAATTAAGGGACAACCAATCGGTTGTCCCTATTTTCATATATAAACAAAAAACGGAGAGTCGCTGCATTGAACCCTCCGTTAATAATTATGATATTAAGTTAAACAATTCTGATGTTAAGGGTATCAGTGCCGCCAGTTGGAACAACTTTGTTTGAGCTGATAACAATAACAGTGTCGCCCTTTTTGACAATTCCTGTCTCAAGTGCTTTTGCGATAGCCTGATCGTTGATATCATCAGCTGTCTGGCATTCTTCACCAAGCACTGCTGTGATGCCCCAGTTGAAACTCAGTTTCTTGCACACAGCTTCGCTGGTTACAACCGCAATGATAGGACACTCAGGACGCCAATGAGCCATAGCACGAGCTACCGCTCCTGTCTGACTTTCAGCGATAATCGCCTTTGCCCCTACGTTCTGTGCGGTGTGTTTAGCAGAATAGCAGATATTGTCACGGAAGCTTGTACCAATCTCAAACTTACCGATAACGTTTTTCAAGTCCATAAGGTCGTGGTTTGTTTCAGCTTGTTCACAAATATCAGCCAACGCCTGCACTGATTCAACAGGATAGTCACCTGCTGCTGATTCGCCTGAAAGCATAACAGCACTTGTGCCGTCATACACAGCGTTAGCAACGTCGGAAATCTCAGCACGGGTCGGACGGATGTTGTTTGTCATTGACTCAAGCATCTGTGTAGCTGTAATAACATACTTGCCTGCAATCACGCATTTACGGATGAGCATTTTCTGAATCTGCGGAAGCTTGATAAACGGAATCTCAACACCCATATCGCCTCTAGCAATCATAATACCGTCTGAGACTTCAATAATGCGGTCGATATCATCAACACCGCTCTGATTCTCGATTTTGGCTACGATTTCAACATCCTCGTAACCCAAAGAATCAATAAAATCACGCATCTTTAAAACGTCGTCAGCTGAGCGTACAAACGAAGCCGCTACAACGTTAACACCCTGCTGCAAGCCAAACTCAATGTCCGCTCTGTCAGCAGCGCTGATGTATGGCATATGAATAACGTAACCAGGGATATTGATGCTCTTGCGATTACTTAGCTTTCCGCCGTTTAAAACCTTGCACACAATTGCATCTTTCTCAGTTCCTGTGACAACAGCGATAATCTTACCGTCATCGAACAAAATCTGTCTGCCGATGCATGTCTTATCTTTTTTGAAAATATCAACAAGCTTTGGATAAGAAAGCGAAACGCCGTTTTCGTCACCCAAACCCTGTTTTGAATAAAGACGAAATTCCTGTCCCTCTGCAAGCATAACAAAATTGTCAGGGAACAAGCCGATTCTGATTTCAGGGCCTTTTGTATCAAGGAGCATAGCAACGGTTTTGCCGGACATTTCCACCGCTTCCTTAACTCTATCAAAACGAGCTTTCTGTTCGTCATATGTGCCGTGTGACATATTAAAACGTGCAACATTCATTCCTGCGTCAATCATCTCGCAAAGGATTTTTACATCGTCACAAGCAGGTCCCATTGTACAAACGATTTTTGTATTTCTCAAGAAAATCACCTCTTGGATTATTTTGCGTAATACTTACAAGAATATATTACCACAATATATCAGTTTGTAAAATAAAATTTGTGTTAAATTTTAATAATTTTCTCTTTTAAATTAACAAGCACTATACCGATGCAAATAAGCACAAGGCTGACGACATAGAGCGGATTTAAAATTTCGGTTTCGCCCAATATAATGTACGACCACATCG
>JAFUOM010000034.1 GCA_017481885.1 Ruminococcus sp. | reverse complement strand
GAAGTAGTTAGCACACTGAGCAGATGCTTTTTTCATATCCTTGAAAGTAAATCTACGCTCTGTGTGGTCTTTTGAAATATGTAACATCGCGAGTTTCTCAGGCTTTTTGTCAGCCAGAGCGTCAACGAGGTCAAACGCAAAGTTGAACTTGTCTGTGTTCTTGAACTTGATAGAAGTTGGTGTACCCTTCTCGTTTTCTTCAACATCAACATAATTTTTATAGATACGGTCAGCTTCGTGCTTTCTTTCAGTCTTTTTAATCTCAACGATTTTACCTGAACTAAGCTCAGGGATAGGCTCACCTGTAGGATTCAAGACGATAGCGTAGAACACGCAATCCTTGCCGTTAACAGCAATCATACCGTGTGGCTTGTCGGAGTCAAAGTAGATAGTATCGCCAGGTCCTAAAATCTCCTTGTGCTCACCAACCTGAACCATAAGGTTACCTTCAACTACGATGTCAAGCTCCTGACCTTCGTGAGTAGTAAGCTCGATGTCGTTGTTCTGAGCATTTTCGTCATAAACTGAACGAACATATAAAGGCTCAGCAATACGGTTTTGGAAAGCATAAGCGAGATTGTAGTAAGTCATACCGTGAGCCTGAGCTACTTTCTGACCAAAACCTGCTCTAGTTACCGAGTAGCTCTTAAGGTTTGGTGAATAACCCTCGATAATGTCAGTAACGTTGACAGAAAGAGCCATAGCACAACGGTAGATAAACGCAAAGTTTAAGTCGCTTTTACCAGCCTCACAGCTTAAATACTCATCAACTGTAACGTCGGTTTTCTTAGCCATCTGCTCAACGGTTAAGTTCTGGATTTCACGTAGCTCTCTGATACGAGCCGCCATTTCCTGAATTTTGTAGTCAAGACCTGTCATTTGTTGCATAACGCATTCTCCTTTTTATTAGGACGAAAAAAACACCCGTCCCAAAGTTATCTTTGAGACGAGTGCAAAATAATCACCCGCGGTACCACTCAAATTGCGATACTATCGCCACTCTCGAGGTCTAACAACCCCTATGCCTTTACGCAGCAATCACGGAGAGGTTCTACTCACAAACGCTTTCTTCCTCTCGGCTCAGAAGCTACAAACACAAAAGCTGTATCCGACAGCTTCCACCAACCGCTGCCTCTCTTTAGGTCATACTAATGTGTACTCTTCGTCATAGCCTTTAATATATGGTAATATTTATATCATAACTTTGAAGATATGTCAATATTTTTCAGCACATTAAAGCTTATTTCTCTGAATTTTACCGCTGATTGTCTTTGGCAGGTCATCTCTGAACACAACAATACGAGGATATTTGTACGGAGCTGTACGGGATTTTACGTAATTCTGGATTTCTTTCTTCAAGTCATCACTTGGCTTTGTGCCCTTTGTAAGCACAATTGAAGCCTTTACAACCTGACCTCTTACTTCGTCAGGCTCTGCTGATACACCGCACTCAAGAACGTACGGAAGCTCCATGATAACTGACTCAATCTCAAAAGGTCCGATACGATAGCCTGATGACTTAATAACGTCGTCAACACGACCAACGTACCAGAGGAAACCGTCCTCATCACGCCAAGCTGTGTCGCCTGTGTGGTAGTAACCATCGTGGTAAACTTCTTTTGTTTTTTCTTCATCTCTGTAGTAACCGAGGAACAGACCGCAAGGAACTTTGTCGGATGTCTTTACGCAGATTTCGCCAACTTCGCCGTCAGGCACTTCGTTGCCGTCTGCATCTAAAATATGCATATCATAAAGCGGTACAGGCTTACCCATTGAACCGAGCTTACTTGTTTCGCCGATAAGGTTAGCAATTGACAGAGTTGTTTCGGTCTGACCAAAGCCTTCCTTGAGCTTTAAGCCTGTAGCAAGCTTAAACTGCTTGTAAACCTCAGGGTTAAGCGCTTCACCGGCTGTTGTAGCACGTCTAACTGTTGAGAAATCGTACTTTGATAAATCCTGCTTAATCATCATTCGAAGCATTGTAGGAGGTGCACAGAATGTTGTGATGCCGTATTCTTTGAACATTGGGAGAATATCAGATGCATCAAAACGGTCAAAGTCGTAGGTGAACACTGCACCCTGTGAGAGCCACTGACCGTAAAGCTTACCCCACAGAGCTTTACCCCAGCCTGTGTCTGAAATTGTGAAGTGTAAGCCGTCAGGAGATACACCGTGCCAGTATTTTGCTGTGATGAAATGACCAAGCGGATATTTATATGAATGTAATGCGATTTTCGGATAACCTGTTGTGCCTGATGTGAAGAACATAAGCATTGGGTCATCACCGCAAGGAGTTTTTTCGTTTCTGTAGAAATGGGCTGAGAAAAGCTCGAACTCTTCGTCAAAGTTACGCCAACCCTCACGTTCACCGCCAACAAGAACCTTTGTTTTGAGTGTCGGAGATTTTTCCTGAGCGAGGTCAACCTGATGTGAAACATCGCCGTCAGCTGTACAAACGATAGCAGAAACACCTGCTGCATTGAAACGATAGTCAAAGTCGTGTGCCTGAAGCTGATTTGTAGCAGGGATAGCGATAGCACCAAGCTTGTGCAGACCTAAGATTGCAAACCAGAACTGGTAGTGACGCTTTAATACAAGCATAACTCTGTCGCCTTTTTTGATGCCAAGACTCTTGAAGTAGTTAGCAGCCTGTGCTGACTTACGCTTCATATCGTTGAATGTAAATCTACGCTCTACCTTATCTCTTGAAATGTGAATCATCGCAAGCTTATCAGGGTCTTTCTTTGCGATAGCGTCAACTGTGTCAAAAGCAAAGTTGTATCTGTCCTCGTTTTCGAAGTCGATAGCCTTTAAGCAACCATTTTCGTCAACTGTTGTCTTGATAAATTCTTCGCACAAGAGTTTTGTATCTGCAATCTCATTGTGTGACATAAGTGTATCACGGATGATATCCTCAGACTCATTTTCACCCGGAAGTACAACTGCTAAGAACTGACACTCGTTGCCGTCTACGGCAATCATACCGTGAGGTGTTGAAGAGTTGTAGTAGATGCTGTCGCCTTCAGACAAATACTCAACATTGTCGCCAACCTGAATTTTGAGTCTGCCTTTGATAACATAGTCAAATTCCTGACCTGAGTGTTTTGTAAGATGGATAGGTTTGTTCTGTAATTCCTGTGAGTACTGGTATGTTACAAAATAAGGCTCAGAGATTTTCTTTCTAAACCAAGGAGCAAGGTTTACGATGTTGATGCCGTCTTCCTTTGCTGTCTGTTGTCCCTGACCTTTACGTGTTACTGTGTATGATGAAAGCAGAGCACTCTTACCCTCTAACAAATCTGAAATGCCGATGTTAAATGCTAAAGCGCACTTGTGGATAAATGTAAAAGGAAAATCCTGTTTTCCAGATTCAAAATCAATGTACTGCTCAACAGTTACTTCTGTTTTCTTTGCCATTTCCTTTTCAGAAAAGCCAAAGATTTCTCTCATTTCTTTAATTCTTACCGCTACTTCCAATAGCTTTTGTGTTTCAACCTGAGCCATAATAACTCCTCCTGAAAAAATGATTTAAAAATCAAAAAAGCCCGCCTCAAAGAAACCTTTGAGACGGGTGTAAAATACACTCGCGGTACCACTCAAATTGCAGAAACTTGTCTGCCACTCTCGGAGTCCAACAACCCCTATGCCTTTACGCAGCAATCACGGAAGGCGTCTACTGACTAACGTGTTCGGGCCTTCAGCTCAGAAGTGATGGGCATTATAAATACTCGTTATCGGTTTTCACCTACCACCGACTCTCTGAAAACAAATAAATACTGCCGTCTTCGTCACAGCTTTTTCGATTTTTGCTTAGTGTAACACTATGAACAGAATTTGTCAAGAACTTAAGCAAATTTTTTTCAAAACTTAATTCAAAAGGTACTACACAAACACCTCAAACTGTGATATGATATACATATATACTACCCTAAGGAGTAAAATATGCTAAAAAAAATCCAGCGACTGGACAACCTTATTGTTATTAAAATCGCTAAGATTCATAAACCTCTACTAAACAAAATAATGGTGCTGTTCACAAAACTCGGTAATGGTGCTTTTATCTGGTGGATTACGCTGTGTTTTCCGTTTTTACTTATGAAGAGGACAAGAGCAACCGGCGTTTACCTGACCTTAGCGCTGGGTGTTACCTTTGTCGCAGGTGAAATTATCATCAAGCACATCATCGGTCGTATGAGGCCAAGCTCGAAGCTTGATGACGATGAGCTTATCATCAAACGCCCAAAGGACTATTCGTTCCCGTCAGGCCACACAGCTTCGTCTTTCACGGCTTTTGCGGTCACCCTTTTCCGTTGCCCGCCGTACATTTTCCTGCCTGTGCTGTGTGTAGCGGTGATAATCGGATTCTCAAGAATGTACCTTAGAGTTCACTATTTAAGCGACGTTGTCTGCGGTGCGATTCTCGGTTTTTTGAGCGGAATGGTGTGCAACTTCATTTTCGAAGCGCAGCTTTCGCATTTCTTTATGTAAAAAGATTTCAAAACACATTTTAAACTTTATAAAACACAAACAACAAACGGTGTAACCAAAAATGGCTACACCGTTTTCTTTGTTTATTATTTTGTTTGCTTCTCAGATGACTTCAAAACGAGCATCAAATTAAAGCACTGTTCCGACAAAGTCAACTCCCGGAACATTAGCAAGATACATCTGGATGTATGTAGCATCGTTTATAGTGATGTTACTATCTCTGTCTGCGTCAGCAGTGATAATACTAAGTATATTGTCATCATACACGTGTGCAAGGCACATCTGCAGGAATGTCGAGTCAATTATGTTTACTTCTCCGTTGCAGTCAGCATCACCAATAATACACTTGCCAACTGTAAAGTTGATAGTCTTTTCTGCATACTCACCTGCACAGTCTGTTGCTGAAATTGTCGCTGTGTATTCGCCAGGCGTATCAGGTGTCCAGGTAGCAATTACCGTACTTGTCATATACTCAGGGTCTGTTAATTCGTATATCATAGGTATGGTTGTGCTGTAGATAACAAAGCCGTCATGCTCGATTTTAAGAGTATAATCGTGATAAACTCCGTAGCGCAGACCGATATTCTCGTAGTTTGTAATAGCAGTAAAAGTAATAGGATGAGCGTCTATCAGAGTTTTGTAATCAGATTTAGCTTCAAAGGTAGTAAACTCAAATGGTATGCTAACAATTGACAGATAGTTTTCTGCATATGCAACTGTACCTGCACAGTCGGTAAGCTTCACAACAACCTTGTAGTCACCCTCCTGAGTGAAATATATCCCTCTCATTACATCGTTATGCTCTTCGTTTAACGTTTCTTCTCCAGTTGTGAGATTTGTAGCGATATACTCAAACGTATACGGCTCATATCCACCTGCAGGCTCTGTTTTAAACAAACCGAAACGACCAACGTCAGCAACACTGTTCATATCATTTGTCATTGAAATCGAAAGCGGTTTAGCCATATTTTCTGTAACAAAGGTGTTGCGACCTTTTGTAACGGTGAAATACTTTGAATAGTTGTTGTCAATTCTTCCGTCCTCGCCTGTAAAATAAATTATAGCGCTGTCGCAATCTTTCAGGTCAATTACAGCTTTGTGGGTATAGCCTTTCTCTTCATAACACTGAGTCATAACAGCATCGCCTTGCCACTGTGCATCACTTTTGTTCAGCTTATAGAAAAGATTCGGTTCATAAAATCCACGATAATAAACCACAGCGTGGTTCAGGTCTGATTCGTGATATTGAACCACTTCTTCATCACCGTCAAGTGTAAGCGGATAGGTGTCGGCCACCTGATAAGTTTTGCCTGCTTTTTCATCAACAATTACTACATCCTTGACTGTTAGAACAACACCGTCGTTTCTCATATCCTTAATTTTGACATTCCACGTGTAATCTGTGAAATTTTCACTTGTAACATCAGGGAACACACTCTGAAGCGGGAATATCATTGTAGCATCTGTTGCACTTGTAGAACCATCATACGCCAAAGGTAAACCATAGTTCATATTTGACATTGCTGACGCAGTGTTCACTGTCAGATCCTTTTCGGCAGTAACCTGCAAAAGCACGTGTGTTCTGTCGGATGTATTAAGAGTGTACTTTAAGTAAAGGTCGGTTTTTTCGCCGTAAGGCAAGAGCTCGAACCTTGTGACTTCGGTGAAAATTCCGGTTCTGTCTTGGTTTGGTGCTACGCCTGAAACACAGGATGTATCGTTAAGAGCGTCGTAAGCAACCCACGCAAAGCCCTCGTTGCCGTATTCTGTTCCCCAGGAGTTAGCAATCTTGAAGGCACCCATTTCGCCTTTGTCAACTCTTTGGTTTTTGTTGACATCAATCCAGATATTATCGTTGTAGCCAACCAGAGTCATTCTGTGGCCACCTTCCTGAGAATCCATACTTGTAACGGCAACCTCGCCAACGTGGTCATCGTTTTCAGGAGCCATACTGTTTGCGATAATTTCAGTATGCGACCAACCAAGCATCATTGTTGAGTAACTGAGGATTTCACCGTTGTTCAGTGCTGTTTTGATAAGCTCTAAGTCACTATCGTCAGGTGATGTAATCGGATTGTCAAATCTTCCGATTTGTTCAAAGAAATGGTACTCTTTTAATCTGTAGTTAATCGAGTTACGCCAAACCTCCTCGTTTGGATGAGCATTGAGGTAATCCTGATCATACGGCACCTGACTCATCGGTACACTGCCCTGATATTTCATAAAATTAAGGGATATCGCGGTGGTGCACTGCATATCTTCACCGGCTGTGGCAACGTTGTAGCTCCACTGTGGAGAAAACACATTATCGGGTGTTGTCGGGATTCCATTTGCCCTATTGTACTCATAAGTGTACTGATAATAAATCTGTGCCCAGTACAAGCACGAACCAAGGTCCTGCTGGTCGCCGATTTCCGGAAAATAAATACTCTGGCTGTTATCAACGCTTGAAGGCAGTTTTGTTGCCTTTCGTATAAGGCTGTTTGAACTTTTTGAATCAGAGTTTCCTGCAAGCTCTTTATATTCAGCAACAGAGTCAATTACTGTAACATCTTCATTTAGTTTGTCGGCATCAGTAAGATTGTTACCTGTTGGACCATAAAAATGAATTCCGTATTCATCCTCAACAGTTTTAAGCGATGTACTGTCTGTTTTTGTTTTTTCATCAAGTGGCTGAGCGTTTGCAGGCACAAACGAAAGCACTGACATCAACATCGTCAGGCAAAGCACCGCACAGCAAAGCCTTCTTTTAGTTTTTTTCAATTTCTACTCCTCCTAAAAATACAAGTAGTTTTTTTCCGCATTAAACACCTGTAAAACAATAACGCCTATTTTATCACTACAATATAATAAATTCAATGCAATTTGCCTTTTTGAAGGCTTAAACCTAATATATCGACATAGTATGTATAAAATTTATTGTGTTCTCAAAATCACTCCTTGACCCACAGCGTCATTCTTCTCTGATTATCTGCAACAAATTAAATCTTTTTACACAAAAACACACTTTTTTATTTATATTTCAAAAAACGTGTTGACTTACAAAATATTACAATTTGTAAAGTTTTTTCGCTTATTTTCGCTTTAAGAACTTCGCCCTAACTTTTCAATAGTAACAATGAAAAGTAACCAAATTGTAATAATCGAGTTGTTTTCAAGGAGTTTTTTAACACTTTTCCTTGTTTTCCACATAGTTATCAACATTTATTATTAGAATTTTGAATAATACAAACTGTATATTTCTTATAAGCCATATTTTTCAACATCAAAATGTTGATTTTAAGGAAAATTAATTACAAAAGCATAACAAACCCTTTCTTTGACAATCATAATTGTAACAAAAAGGACGGTGCTGTTATGATTAAAGGGATAAGCCATCAGATAATCGAAGTAACTGATACAAACAACAAATACTACGAGCGTGCGTTGCTGGTTTTGCGACCTGAATACGCAAGTGTATCAAACGAAGTGCTAGAAAGAGAAGCAAAGAAAATGCTCAAAGCTATGGACACGGTGTCATCTGCAAAACCAAAACAACTGTTGCTCAGCAGAATTTTGTGCTGTTGTCTTTACTGTGCTATCGGGGTGCTTTCTACCGTTATTTTTTACACACTGATATAAGAATTTTACAAAAACTTCCGACATATATTTTATCACAGATTATATGTCGGGGGTTTTTTATGAATGAGCGTAAATTCAAAATACTTGAAGCAGTCGGCGTTATTGTCATTTATCTTATTGCTACGCTTCTGCACTTTGTGTATAACTTAAGCGGTGGTTCGACACTTTCAATACTCTTTGGCGCGGTAAACGAAAGCGTGTGGGAACACGTTAAAATCTTTGCTGTGGGTTATGTTGTATGGTCATTGATAGAATTATTGTGGGTAAAACCGCCGTTTAAAAAGTTCGTCACCGCAAAAACAGTTTCGCTGTACTTTCTGTCTTTATCAATCATCGTCTTTTTCTACACATACAACCTGTTTACAGAAGAGCCGATTCTGATAGTTGACTTGATATCCTCGTTTATCTTTGTTGCACTTAGTCAGTTTATATCGTTTAAACTGACAGCATCAGACAACGAGATTGCAGACTACTTTCCTGTTGCAATTTTGCTTTTGATGACATACTTTGTTATGTTTTTTAGCTTCACTGTATTTCCGCCTAAGGTAGATTTGTTCAAAGACCCTGTAACAGGTATGTACGGAATAATAGAAGATTACATCGACACAGGTGCTGTTTTCCTCTCTAAAAACGCATAAATCGGGGGTTTATTTCGAAATTGTAACTATACATACACACTCTTCGTGGTACAATATAGAAGTATAAATCTAATATATAGAGGATTTTTAATATGGATAATCAGAACAGAGAGAAAAAAGATGACATTATTGCAGGCAGAAATCCTGTTTCGGAAGCGCTGTCATCAGGCAGACCGATTGAAAGCATACTTGTTGCTAAAAATAACCACGCAGGCTCAATTGTTGCAATCCTTTCCAAAGCAAAGAAGAAAGGCATCACCGTAAAAGAAGTTGACCAAAAAAAGCTTGACTTTATGACAGGCGGCGCTACTCATCAGGGTATTGTTGCAATTGCCGCTATCAAGGAATACTCAAGCGTTGAGGATATCTTAGCTCTTGCTAAAGAAAGAGAAGAAGCTCCGTTTATCGTTATACTCGACGAAATTGAGGACCCGCACAACTTGGGTGCTATTATTCGTACCGCTGAGTGTTCGGGTGCTCACGGAGTTATCATTAAAAAACGCCACAGTGCAGGCCTTTCCTACACAGTGGGAAAAGCTTCTGCAGGTGCTGTTGAATACGTTCCTGTTGCAAGAGTTACAAACATCTCAACAGTTATTGACGATTTGAAAGAACAGGGTGTGTGGGTTTACGGTGCTGATATGAACGGCACCGACTACACAAAATGTGATTTTTCAGGCGGATGTGCTATAGTTATCGGCAACGAAGGCAAGGGCATCAGCCGTCTTGTAAGAGAAAAGTGCGACACCATCGTTTCACTTCCGTTAAAAGGAAAAATCAATTCGCTGAACGCCTCAGTTGCAGCAGGCATCATTATGTACAAGGTTGCTCAGGGCAGATAAACCTCTAACTTTCAAAACAAAAAATTTCAGAGAGGAGTTGACGAAATGAAGATATGGCGTAAGGATTTCACACTGAGAATCAAAGACGATAAAAAAGTGAAAGCACCTGAGCTTACCGACATTTCAAAAGCATCAACCCCACAAAGCAATAAAAAACAAAGCTCTAAAATGGAGGAGATTTACTCCACCAAGGACAAGCAGGTTAAATACAAAAGGCTGACTCCGCTGGAAGCTGAAGAAGCCGCAAAAAGAAGAGAAGAAGTCAAAGAAAAGCTCACCTCGGGTGAAGCGGAAATTGCACCTGCTGAAAACGAGAAAGACGCACCTATTGTCGAGCTGAGATACGAACCCGAAGATGGGACGGTAATTGCCGAGGATATCGTTGAAAACTTTGAACCGCTACCTAAAAAGCGTAAGATAGAGCTTGAAGATATAAGCGAAATCGACATCGATATCGACCCTATGACCTCGCTTAAAAAGTATGAGCGACAGGCAAAGTCCACCACTCGTCACGATGAACGTAACAAACCAAAGAACGTAAGTGCTTACGAGCAGATTTTCGGCAAACCGAAATTTTCTGTCAACAGCGAAAAAGTTGTCGCAAAGGTTCCTACATATCAGCACGAAAGCAAGGTAAACTGTATCCACTTAAAAGCTGGAAAATTCACCGAAATTGTCGAAAGTGAGTACGACGAATATCTGAAGTCAAATGACTCGGTTGTTTCAAAAAAGCGTCCGTCATCTCAAAAGTCGAAGACTTTACACGTTAAACCGAGAGCCCAGCTTGCTCAGAAAACAACCGAAACTAAGACTGTAGCTAAGAAAAATCCGCTCAAAAAAACTAAAAAGTTCTTCAAAATTGTATTCAAGCTTATCACTCCTAAAAAGAGCGTCAAAAACTCTTCAAAAGTAAAGACAAGCAAAGCCGAAAACACCTTTGACTTTGATACAAATCAGGACTCAAAGGCACTGACAAAAGAGCTCAGCAAAAACTTCAAAAAGCTTTTGCTCAAGACTTCACTGTTGTTTTGTCTGTTCTGTGTAACGCTTACACTGACGATTATGGAGATAAAACTGGGTACCGCAATATTTTCAAACATTCCATTCACTCCGATTATTTACTGCGCATCACAGTTGTTTGTACTTTTACTCATCGGTACTATCAGCTACGATGAAATCATAAACGGTCTTAAACCATTAAAGGGTTTTAGAGGCAACAGCGACACAGCACTGTCGTGTGCATATCTTGCGTGTCTGCTCCAGCAGGTAGTTTCGCTGTTTATGGCAGGTGGATTTGTTGGCGCTGAGTACTTTTTGTACACATCAATCCTGTCGCTTGCCTTCACACTCAACTCACTTGGCAAGACTACAATGGTACTCAGAGTCAAAGATAACTTTAAGTTTATAGCATCAAAGTCGCCGTCTTACTGTGCAAAGATATTCTCAGACGACGAAACTTCACGCAAAATGCTCAGCGGTACAACCGCCCAGAATTCAACAATTGCTTATCAACACAAAACCGAAAACTTAAGCGATTTTCTTAAAATTTCCTACGCACCCGACCCAAGCGAGGAGTTGTCAGGCAAGCTGTCCCCTATCACTTTAGTCAGCTCTGTTTTTGTCGCTATAGTTTACGGTGTGATTTTCAAGAGCTTTGTCGGTGCGGTGTCAGCTCTTTCGGTCATGAGTTGTGTCAGCATACCGATGGTTGCACTTTTAGCTGGCAACATTCCGCTTCTATTAATGTGTAAAAACTCGCTCAAACACAACGCTGTGATAAGCGGTTATCCGTCTGTAAAGCAGTTTTCTGAAAGCAACGCTGTAATGGTAAATGCAAAAGAGCTTTACCCTAAACAAAGCGTCAAACTCAAAACTATTGAATACTTAGCAGAGTTCAGAGTCGAAGACGCAATGCTTTCAGCGGCAGTAATTATGAAAGAAGCAAAATCGCCACTTTACAGAGTTTTCTCGGATATATTGAAGAAAAACAAAAATTCGCTTCCAAGAATCGAAAGTATTATCTACGAGGACAAGCTCGGACTTGTAGGTTGGGTCAACGGTGAGCGTGTTCTCATAGGAAATCGCAAGTTGCTTGACCGTTTCCACATTTTTGTTGAGGAAACTGTGGACGAAACAAAATACACAAAAAACGACTACGATGTTACCTATATCGCGTGCTCAGGACAGCTTATTGCGATGGTTGTGAGCGAATACAAACCAGACCCACTGGTTAAAAAAGAAATCCACCGAGCACAAAAGCACGGCTTGTGCCTTGTTGTCAGCTCAACCGACAGCAACATAACTGCCGAGAGAATTGCTCAAGATTATGAAATCTATGCACGCACAATCAAGGTGCTGAGCACAGGCTTTGCAAACACTTGCAACGATGCTTGCTCCAAAAAAGAGCAAAGCTCACGTGCGTACATCGCAACAAGGGGCGGCTTCGTTTCGTTTATGCACGCCATAACAAACGCCGCTTCGTTCAAACAAAATCTTACTATCGGAATAATAATCGAAATCTTCGGTCTGATACTGGGCGTGTTGCTGTGTGCGACAATGGTGCTTTACGCTAGCGTGTCAATACTCGGTGTACTCGAAATGCTTATGTACATGCTTTTCTGGAGTGCCGCCGCTGTTATCGCCCAGCTGGTCAGAAAACCTTAAACATCAAAAAGGAGAATTACTACTATGCAGATTGCCCCATCACTGTTATCCTGTGATTTTTCAAAATTCGGCGCTGAAATCGAGCGTATGGACAAAGCAGGTGCCGATATGATGCACCTTGACGTTATGGATGCTCACTTTGTTCCTAACCTCACATTCGGTGCTCCTGTTATAAAGATGCTCAGAAAATACACAGACAAACCGTTTGACGTTCACCTGATGATTTCAGAACCGCTCAAGTATATTGACGACTTCTGTGACGCCGGTGCAGACATCATTTCTTTTCACACAGAGTCAGACTCTGATATTGAAGAAACTTTAGAAAAAATCGAAAGCCGTAACGTTAAGCCTGCTCTTGCAATCAAACCAAAGACAGACCCTAGTGTTGTGTTCCCATATCTTGACAGACTTTATATGGTGCTTGTTATGACAGTTGAGCCTGGTTTTGGCGGTCAGAGTTTTATGGCAGATATGATGAGCAAGGTTGAGGCAATCAAAGCAGAAGCTAAAAAAAGAGGACTTGACACACTTGTTCAGGTTGACGGTGGTATCGCAAAAGATACAATTGCAACTGCCGCAAAAGCAGGCGTTGACATCTGCGTTGCAGGCACAGCTGTGTTCAAACCTGACGATGCAAAACAGGCTATCGACGAACTGAAAGCTCTTTGTGAGTAAAAATTAATACATAAGTAAAGGCTTGGCTGAATGATAATCGCCAAGCCTTTTTTGTTGAGTTAAATCTTACGCAATAATATTTACAAGGTGAGCAATACTCGGGATAGTTTCTTTCTGCTGAATTGAGGTCGGACTTAAAAGCGCTCCCGTTGCTATAACCAGAACACTCTTCTGCTTTCGTGCTGTTACGTTGTTTAGAATGTGACTGCACAATACACTTGAGCAACAACCACAGCCTGAACCGCCAGAATGAACATCCATTTCCTTTTTGTCAAAAATCATCACACCGCAGTCCTTGTGATTGTGTCGGATATCCACTCCCTCTTTTTGCATCAGCTCATACAAAAGTTCTGAGCCGATTTTGCCCAAATCACCTGTGTATATCATATCGTAATCAGATGGCGACGTTTTTGTATCTCTGAAAAACCGCATCAAGGTGTCTGTTGCGGCAGGTGCCATAGCGGCACCCATATTGTTCTGGTCATTAACACCAAGGTCAACAATCCTACCCACAGTTGCTACTTTCACCTTTGGCAATGATTTTTCTTCGCTGTCGCTTAAGATACAACATCCTGCACCTGTTACTGTCCACTGTGACGACTGCGGTCGTTGTCCGCCGTAATCAAGCGGAAAGCGGTACTGTCTTTCGGCTGAACAGAAATGTGACGAGGTTACACACGCTGACATATGTGACGCACCACTTGCTACCATCACCGCTGCCATAACAAGTCCCTGAACCATTGTGGAACACGCTCCGTACTGACCAAGGTACGGAATATTAAAATCTTTCAAACCGTAACTACTACTTATGCACTGATTGAGCAAGTCGCCTGCAAATATAAAGTCAATGTCACGCGCGTCCTTTTTTGACTTTGTCAGTGCAATTGATAGCGCTTCTTTTTGTAGCACGCTTTCTGCTTTTTCCCACGTGTCCTGACCCAAATGCATATCGTATATAATTTTATCAAAATCGTCTTTCAACGGTCCCTCGGCTTCCTTTTTACCGACAACACTTGCAAACCCGACAATGCTCGGTTCTTTTTCGAATCTTATAGTGCTGTCACCCAATCGTTTTATCATACAAACACTCCTTTTTTCTAGTGTTTGTGTTTAAACGCATCATCATTCAGGTTATTTTTTCCTTGAATTTTATGATTTATTATATTTCGATACATTATAGTTTAATGTAATAAAAGCCTCCCTTGCGCAAAGGGAGGTGACCGCCGAAAGGCGGTAGAGGGATTGTTACAATTACCGTACGCAGTACCAATAATTTATATTTAGTGGGTGCTACGCACGCGAGATGTCGAGGACGCCATCCCCTACGAGTGGTAGTACAATGAGGTTTAACGCACAAGATAAAACATTGATTTTCAGGAATGCTTTTTTGATGCATTTAAAACAAATAAACTATATTTTAACGCAAAACGGGCTGTTTCACTACTTTACTTAGTGAAACAGCCCATTTAATGTTAATAATAGAATTCTGTGTCATCGTAGTCTGGCTCTGGGGTTGGCTGTGGATCAGGTTCAGGTTCCGGCATTGGCTCAGGCTCTGGAGTCAGAGATGGTGTTGTTTCAGGAGCAGATGTTGGTTCATCCTGAGATGGTGTCTGTGCTTCATCGCTCGAACCTGAATATGACGAACCGCCTGTACTATCATAATTTGATGGCGGGAGATCCTCGTCAGGGAGATTTTCACCTGTTACTCTTATGCCGTTCTTATAGAATGTGCGTGATGCAACCGCAGTTGTTGCCGAAGTGCTGGATGATGTAACCTCTACCTTGTCAAAATCAGGATTTTCAAGACCATAAATCTTGCAAACCACTGTCGCATCTTCCATATAGCACTCCATAAAAAGCTGATAATCAAAAGTGTTCTTGAGCTTTAAGTCAATGTTACCGTAGTCAATTGTGGCATCAAGACCAATTGGCACATATGCTGACGGCACTGCGTGCGGACGTCGCTCCTGAACGTGAAGTCCACAGTACAAAGCCGCATTGTATATAGTAGAACTGGTCTGGCAAATACCGCCACCAACGCCCATTGCAGACTGACCATTGACTAAAACGCCTGCAACCTTGTAGCCGTTGGACTCAAGGTTTGAATCGCCCGTACAATTATTGAACGACCAAATTTCACCCGGGTTGATGATTGAGTTGTTGCACATAGAAGCGGCGAGCTTCATATTTTCTCTTGAGTTCTCCGAAGCCGAAGATGTTGCAGTGGTAGAGTAGCTGTAAAGCTCTTTGATGTTATTTTGGAGATACTCTTTTGTATACTTTGGCTCTGTGTTTTTTGACTCAGCCGGAATCTCTCCGCTTACTTTACCGCTTGATAAAAAAGACGCAAACTGCTTTTCAAAGCCGTCTTTGTTAATCTCAACACCAATCTTTTCGTCTTCAAAACTGAAACGGTCAATACCGCTTTTTGAACTGTCAAACTGTGTTACTTTAGCATCAACAGCACTCTGTTTGAGGTCTGTTGCAACCTTTTGTGAAACTGCTTTTAAGGTTTCATCGTTTACAGCCATACTGATATGATACTCTTGCTTCTCTGATGAGAACATATTATCTTTTGAGTACCTTCTTGCCTGTCTGAGGACTTTGTCTGTGTCGAATGTACAGAAAGTGATATCGTCCTTTGTAAGCGTTGTTTCATTGTCAGCAGAAGTAACTTTGACGTTAAAATCGTTCAACAGCTTTTCTTCTTCCTGTGCCAAACGCTCCTGTGCTTCTTTTTCGGTCATACCACCAATGCAGACATCGTTTACATAAACATTTCGTGCATAAGTAAAATTACCAAGGAACGTGTAAGCACAAAAACCTGCACCGGCAATAAACACGAACACCGCCGCAATCACGGCAAGCGCCATTTTTGATTTTTTTCCTTTTTTGTTTTTCTTTCCTTTTTTTACATCGTTGTTGATTACAAATCCGTTTGATATGTCTACAAACTCTTCCTGTGTTGCAGGTCCGCATTCTTTTACACTGGTGTTGACGGGTTTTCGATTACTGCTTTGAGGTATTTGATTAACGTATCGCTGTTCAAAACTTTTCTCGCTATCAATAGTCTGCGAGTGACTACGTCTTACCTCCTCCAGAATCGCATCTAACTCCATAGTCTCTGACATATTCGATTTGTTTTTGTTCATTAATACTACGCCTCCAGCGTATTATCCTATATCCGTGGAGTATTTTAACACTATAAAACTGCCGATTCAACCACCTTTTTGTACAGTTTAAACTTTGTTCATAAATCGGACTGACTGCAAAAAACAGATTAAACATTAACATACTTTTACAAATTACAAAAAGACCGTTCTGCACTGTTATTTTTAATGCACCTGTTGTGCAAGTTAACATTTCATACAAAGCTTTTTTGTCAAATTGTCACAAAAGCTTGTCAAAAACTTTAAAAGCCGAAAATCTCACAGCAAAATCAGGTAATAAAAAATATTTACTTTTTATTCACAATCTGCTATGACAAAAAACAGCAATATGGCAATTTTATCACAGAAAACAAGAATTAACGTTTTTTACTTTAAACGGATTTCAAGCAAAAGAAAAGGACACTCAAGTGTGAGTGTCCTTGTGTTTAGTTTAAGTTTCTGAAACGCCAGGGTCAACCGGTGTATCAGGCACAACAGGTGTGTCAGGTACATCAGGTACGTCTGGTACATCCGGAACATCCGGTACATCTGGAACATCCGGTGTATCAGGTACATCTGGGTTGTCAGGATTATCAGGGTTTTCAGGGTCTGGTGTTTCGCCACCCTGAGATGGAGCCTGTGAATCAGCGTTGTTATTATTGTTATTATTTGAAGATGAGCTGTGTGAAGAGCCATATCTTGATGATGGGAGGTCTTCGTCAGGGAGGTGGTCGCCTGTTACTCGCTTACCATCTTTGTAGAATTTACGAGATGCAACCGCACCGTAACCTGAAGTTGCTGATGATGTTACCTTAACCTCATCGAAGTCAGGATTTTCAAGGCCGTAGATTTTGCAAACTACATTTACGCCTTCCATATAGCACTCCATAAAGAGCTGATAATCAAAAGTGTTCTTGAGCTTTAAGTCGATATTGCCGTAGTCGATTGTGGCATCAAGTCCGATAGGCACATAAGATGATGGGAATGCGTGTGGCTGACGTTCCTGAACGTGAAGACCAACAAGCAAGCCTGCGTTATAAATAGTTGAGCTTGTCTGGCAGATACCACCGCCAACACCTTGTGCGCTCTGACCCTCAATCAAAACGCCTGCCACCTTGTAGCCGTTTGATGTAAGGTTTGAGTCACCTGTACATTTGTTGAATGACCAGATTTCACCCGGATTGATGATTGAGTTATTACATGCTTTAGCAGAAACCTTCATATTGTTGTTTCCGTTAGCACCGTTTGTTGAAACTGTTGAGTAAGAAGAGAGCTGTTTAATGTTATTGATAAGGTACTCTTTTGTGTACTTTGGCTCTGTCTGTGTTGCCTCAGCAGCGATATCACCGCTGACCTGTCCGCTTGAGATGAAAGATTTGAACTGGTTTTCAAAGCCGTCCTTGTTAATCTCAATACCATTCTTCTCGTCCTCGAAAGTAAAACGGTCAGCACCGCTTTTTGAGCTATCAAACTTTGTTGCCTTAGCATCAGTAGCCTTTTGGTTAAGGTCTGTAGTTACCTTTTCAACAATCTTGCCCAAAGCAGTGTCGCTTACTACCGGAGCTATGTAGTATCTCTGCTCACCTGTTGGAATCAGATTGTCCTCAGTGTACTGCTTAGCCTCTTTTAGAACATCGTCTGTATTAAAAGAACACTCAACCTCTGCTTTTGTGAGTGTTGTTGTTTTATCTGCAGCTGTAACATTGATGTTAATGCTGTTTATAAGTTTGGTTTCTTCTTGAGCTAAAACCTCTTCGGCTTCTTTTTCGCTCATACCGCCAATGCAGATGTCGTTAACATATACATTGCTTGCGTACTCAAAGTCGCTAAGTAAAGTGTACGCACAAAAACCTCCGCCCAGAACAAGCACAAGCACTAAAGCAACAACGGCGATTACGATTCCTGTCTTTTTGCCCTTCTTGCCGTTTTTGCTTTTCTTGGCTGTAGTATCAGCTTCGTCATATACTACAAAACCGCTTGAGATATCCACCTGATCCTGTAAAGGCTGTGGCTGGCTCTTTTTAGCATTAACGCTTGCAGGTCTTTGCTGAACGTTTTGTGGACGCTGCTGAACGGTCTGCGGTCTTACGTTCTGAGTAGGTGCAGAAGCCTGCGTACGATTACGTCTTGCTTCTTCTAAAATCGCATTGATTTCCATTGTGTTAGACATATTCTGTTTGTTGTTATTCTCCATCTATATCACGCCCCCACGACATAATCTTTTACAGCTATATAATACATTAGAGATATTTTCTCAATGTTCTAATTTGGAATTATAAGAAAATAATTCTGCTGAAAATTTGTGGTATTTTTATGCCCTTATATATCCATTGTACACATAACTGAATGTGCAATAAATCATTAGAAGATAAAAAACAGCACAATCATAATTATCGCCAACATTTTCGTCTTATTGTGCAAGTCAATTAATCACCCAATACCAATAATTGACAACTTGGTATTATATTATTGATTGCAGCTGAAAATTGTAATATAATATTATTTAACAATATTTACATATATTGAGGTATACTATGAATGTTTTAATTTTATCTGCTTCAACCGGTGGCGGTCACAACCGTGCTTCGAACGCACTGAAATCATACATCACATCTCACGACAAAAACGCCAGAGTTGACATCATCGACACGCTAAAATACTGCTCGTCATTCCTTGACAAAACAGTAACTCTCGGATACAAAACTCTTGCCAAAAACGCACCTGAGCTTTACGGCACCTTTTACAAGACATCTGACAAGGAATCGCCTATCTCGGAACTTGTAAACACGGTTACATCCCAGTTTGCAAAAAAGCTTCTTCCGCTTGTCAAAGAGTACAATCCCGACATTGTTGTTACCTGTCATCCGTTTGCCTCGAGTATGATGTCGCTGCTCAAAGAATCGCACAACTTGGAGCTTCCGGTTGTTTCAATCATCACTGACTATATGCCGCACAGAGCTTACATCGGCGACAACATTGACGCATACATCACCGCAAGCGACGACACTGCAAACAACCTGTGCGACAAGTACAGAGTTGATTCAAGCAGAATTTATCCGCTTGGTATGCCGATTTTCCAGAGCTTTTATCACTGCGACGAGAATCGTGCTATCGAAACTATGGACAGACTTGGTTTTTCGCACGATAAGCCTACAGTTCTGATTATGGCAGGAAGCTTTGGTGTTACAGATATCCTGAAAATCTACGAGCACCTTGTGGAGCTTGACATTGACTATCAGATTATCGTAATTACTGGTAAAAACCAGAAGCTGTACGATGCTTTTGAAAAGATGCTCGGCAGTAACGAAAAAGAATTCGAAACCCACGATTACTCGCAGCTGTTCTCGGGTCTTTCTGACGTAAACATTGCCAGAATGATTTACGAGCACAGCGAACAGCTAAGACACGAGCTAAGCTCAAAGCTGACAAAAACTTTCCGTCGTTCAACTGACAAAACAAAGCCTACAAAGCTTTTCTACTTTGTTGACAACGTTGAGGACTATATGCACATAAGCGACCTTATCATAACAAAACCTGGCGGACTAACCACCAGCGAAAGTCTGGCGTGCGGACTGCCAATGGCTGTGTTCAAGGCTTTCCCTGGACAGGAAGCACAAAACGCAGATTTCCTGACAGAAAAACAGGCTGCAATCGTGCTTGAAAAAGGTGAAAAAGGTGCTCAGCAAATTAAAGAGCTGTTAAGTGACCCGCAAAAGCTAAAGCTGATGAAAGAAAACTGCCGAGGCTGTGCAAAAGTAAATTCATCAGAGCATATATACAACCTTATGAAAGACCTGGTTAAAACAAAAAACACTCAGGACTAATTTTCAATAACTCTTACAACAATCGCCGTAATGTCGTCATCATGACCGTCATTACGGTGTTTTTTTGCCTCGTTTACAATTGCAAATGATAACTCCTCACAGCTTTTGTCTTTATTACTATTTATCATACGCTCAAGCCACTTGTCGTCACCCGTTATGGCTCCGTCTGACACCATTACTATCATATCACCGCTTGAAAGTGTTATCGCTTCCTTTGCAAACTTAACTTCATTGAGTATTCCTATCGGCAGGCTGGACATATCCTTTTTGTAGAGCTTGCCGTTCTTTTTGACGTAGCTTATACACGCGCCTGCTTTTAAAAACTCAGCCTTACCCGAAAACAGATTAAAGTCAAGCACATCGAGTGTTGACAGCGACTCGTCCTCGCTTTTAATCATCAGCGATGAGTTAACAACAGATAGCGAGCAATCGTAGGAAAGTCCTGCTTTTAACAGCTTTGTCATAATACTCACTGCCATATTTGAATCCACCGCCGCTCTGCCACCTGTGCCCATTCCGTCGGACAACACAACAACTGTGCTACCCATTCCGTTATTAAAGTAGTTAAGGCAATCGCCACACAACTCGCCATTATTGAAAATGTGCTGAGATGAACCGATTTCAACATCAAAATTCGGTCTTTCGCAAAGTGTTACCTTTGCAACGTCCTGCTCATAGCTAAGCGTCGGAGACTCAAAGGCTCGTCCGCAAGCTTTTGAAACTTCTTTTGTGACCTGACTTTTGCTGACATTCATCTTGCTGTTCATAAGTAAGGCAATCTCAACCAGCATCCCCTTCCCCTTGCAAAGTCTGCAACTACAGTCAATTACTGAAAGTCCGATAGACATCAACGCTTCCACAACACGCTCACTGCACTCTACGTCGTACTTTTCGTAGCTTTCAAACTCCTGCGACATATCCTGCAAAATATCTGACAGACCTGCAAACTGTGATGCAACAACGCTCCTAACCTGTGTTATTCTGCGACGTGCCTGCTCACACTGCAGATACTCGTTGTAGCTGTTTGTTATACTCAGTGCAAGCTCACTTGCCCGACAACAGCGGATTTTGAAGTTATTTTCTATATCCTTTTCTTTTACAAAGCCGTTTTCTTTCAAGTAAGAGGTCAACGAGTGGAAATCTGTGTTTTTAGCTTCCTTTTGCTTGTCAAAACAGTAGTACCTCATTCCGCAACGAGAACAAGTATGCTCGCAGGCATTGTCGTAAATCCACTGGGCATTAGGAGTGTAAAGTTTGGACAGCTTTTCAGACACAGAATTCACGCACGAGCTGACATTTTCCAGTGCCTTTGATGCAAAGGAAAGTCGCATAGTAACCGCTCTTCTGACAACATCGTCTTGCGGATTTTCACGCTTGTCCGCAAAAATATTGCTGACGTAGTTACCAAGCGATTTTGGTAATAGCATAAAAACCAGGCCGCTTATTAAACTCTCGACGAGGATTGCGAAAATCAAATCATTGTCGTTTGACGAAAAGGACATTGTCAAATTGCACACGAGCATAGCAAAAGCTACGTACAGCTTTCCTGTCGGTGCGAACAATCCGCCCATCAAACCCGCAAACGCAAAACCTGCACAAAGGAATATCAAATCATTGCTTGAAAGCGAAAACACAATGCCTGTTGAAATCCCTGCAATCGCTCCTCCGGACACACCGCCGTACTTAGCTGACAGCAAAATTACCAGCAGAGCTATTATGCGTCCGAGTGAAACCCTGCCTATTGCGAGCGACGAAAATGACAAAAGCAGTATGCACCCTGTCATTGCTATGCAAGCTATCTCCTGAGAGCTAAGTGACAGCAGATTTTTCTTTGAATTAAACATCGTTGTTGTTCTGCTCATAAAGTACGCGCCTGCGGAAGACAACGTTGCTTCCATCAAGCAGTACGTAACCTGTGACAGCTCGCTGGCACTCGAAAATGTAAGGGCAACTCCTGTCACAAACATAGGCACAAACGAAACCACACACGGAAAGAAACGGCTGTTTGACACCTTTTTGAACTCGTTTAGCACCCATCTGAGTGCTCCTATTGAAATTATAACCGCTATGTATCTGAAACTATCGATTGGATTTTTTAGCAAGAATCCGAGTATCGTACCCATCATTCCTGACGGCATATACATAAACGGTACAGCAGATGCAAACGATGCGCCAAACGGCGACAAATCGCCAAGCACCGCCCCTTTTGACACCAACACACCTGAGATAAAATACAGAATATGCACCACTACTTCTCTGGCAACTGTCACTGCACTTTGGGAGTCGTTTTCTCTTTTTTTGCATAGCTCTTTGTATGTCATTTCATTCATCCTTTTTTCAGGGCTTGTCCGTTTAGATTTGCTTAATATCCGCCCTTGTTGTGACCTAATTATAAACTGACATCCGTTTCCCTTTTGTCGCTGTGTGTTTGTTACTTACTGTTTTGTTTTGTAGATAAACTCAAAGATTACGCCAAAATAAACACGGTGTGTCTGTTTTCTTTGAAACAAAGCCTAATGAGGGACAAAATAAATGATATTTAATGACGATGCAGTCACCCTGCAAGTATTAATATCAACGTTAATGATTTGATTGTAACCCACAATGCGACGCAGATACTACAAAACAAAAAGACTGTCCCGCTTTAATAGCGAGACAGTCCACATAAACTAGTATTTAATTTATCAATATCGCCTTAGTTATGTCAAAACTCAGTTAGCCTTTAAAACTGCTGTTGACATTGGAGGCATTGTGAGTGTGCCCTTCTTGAATGTAACACTCCACTTTTCAGGGTCAGCACCGAAATCAGTAGCATTTGATGCTACAATACCGCCTCTGAACTCTGCGTTTGCGAGCATTTCCTCAGTGATTTCGATTTCCTTTGTTTCTTCTCCGCCGTAGTGGATAACAAGGAGCTTTTCGCCTTCGTACTCAACGTAATAACCGCCAAAGTAAGCATCATCTGACTCGAGAACTTCTGTGATTTCACCTCTTGCGATTGCAGGGTTCTGGTTCTTAAGACGTATGATTCTGCGATATGTGCTGTAAAGGCTGTCCTCTTGACCACGCTGCTGTACTACACCGCCGAGTGCGTTTGGCTGAACCTTTGCTACGCCGTTAACGTAAATGTTAGGGAGATTGTCGTTGTCCCAAATCATAGCTGTACGATATGAAGCGTCGTTAGTTGTGTTAGGAGCTTCGATACCGATTTCCTCACCGTAGTATGTAAATGAGTTACCAGGAGAAAGCAGGTAGAGTGAAGCGGCAAACTTCTGCTCGTTAGCTTCTAATGAGTTTGAAACTCGAGGCATATCGTGGTTTGTAAGGAAGTTTGCGTTGATAGCTGTGTCTGAACGTTTCTTCACATTGTCGTTGTACTTCTTCAAAGCTTTTACAAAATCATTTGTCTGGCCGTTGCGACCTGTCATAATGTAATCACCAGAAGATGTACCAAACTTGAAGTTGAAGTATGAATCCATACCTGACTTATACTGGTCGTAGATTGTGACTGCATCTTCCCAGTCCTCACCTACCATATATACATCAGGATTATATTTCTGAGCCATTTTGTAGAACCATGTCATAAACTCAATGCCGTCTGTGTTAGCATCTGTGAAGTATTTTACAGCGTCAAGTCGGAAACCGTCAACTCCACGCTCAAGCCAGAACTTTGTAACCTCTTCGAAGTACTCTCTTGTGCCCTCGTAAGAAAGGTTCCAGTCAGGCATCTCAGGTGAGAACTGACCCTCGTAGAAGTAATCAGTATCAGTTACGGTACGGTTGTGGATAGTGTCGCTACCCTTTTGGAAGTTGTAGTATCTTGCGTAGCCGTCCTCTTTACCTTCTTTGAGCTCCTCACAAGCATTGAGGAAGAACTCGTGGTTGTTAGCACTGTGGTTAAGAACAAGGTCGATTACTACGGCAATACCACGCTTGTGGCACTCATCAACGAATTTGTCAAAAATCTCAAGTGTACCAAACTCAGGGTCAATGTCAAAATAATCCTGAACATTATACTTGTGATATGAATAAGAAGGCATCATTGGAGAAAGCCAGATACCGTCAATGCCGAGGTCTACGCCCGATTCAGGGTCACCATCGTTGAGGTCATCAAGCTTATTAATAATACCCTGTAAGTCACCTGTTTCGTCACCGTCTGAATCTTCAAAAGAACCAATCCAAATCTGGTAGTAGGTTCTGTACTTATCGTCAGAGATGTGTACTTCGTTTGTTTCGATAGGGTCATTGCTTGTAGAGCAACCGCACAAAACAACTGACAGTGCAATGCAAACTACAAGTACAAGAGCTAATAATTTTTTCATTTCATCAAATCCTTTATTTATTGTAACGTTTGAGCGATTTTGTCGCTTTTGCTACTGAAAAAAGTATATCATAAATATGTTAATCTGCAAATACTTTTTAGCAACATTTAAAGAGAATTTTTGTGGTTCATTTTCGTTTAGGTGGCAGAGTAATTGTGCAGATAATTTGAGTTTACGAGCAAACACAGATAGTCAAAAGAAACAGTTATGTAGTATCACATATGAACATAAAATACAAAACAAAAGAGGCACCCGAAACGGATGCCTCAATGTTAATTTAGTTATCGAGTTAAAATTAACCCTTAACGCCGCCGGCTGTAACGCCTTCAACGTAGTAACGCTGCATGAACAGGAAGAGTGCTGAGATTGGAACAGCAACAAGAACTGAACCTGCAAGGAATCTCTTGAAGTAGTTAACAACGAACTCCTTCTGTACCATTGTGTAAAGACCAATAGCAACTGTGTAGTTGTCACGCTTGTCACCCATGATGATTCTGGCAAGGATAAAGTCAGTCCAAGGACCGATGAATGATGTCAGAACTGTGTAAACAACGATTGGCTTTGACATTGGAAGGATAATCTTCCAGAAAATCTGGTTACGGGTAGCACCGTCGATTGTAGCAGCTTCGTCAAGAGCTCTTGGAATTGTATCGAAGAAGCCCTTTGAAATCTGGTAACCAAGACCAGCACCGGCTGAATAACAAATAACAAGTGCAACGAGTGTCTGTGTAAGACCCATAGCCTTTAAGAGATAGTAGATAGCAATCATTGTCATAAAGCCAGGGAACATACCTAAAATCATACCGATGTTGATTAAAGGCTTTCTAGCTTTAAATCTGAGACGTGAGAAGCTGTAACTTACCATAAGAACAGCGAGTGTTGAAATTACACAGCTGAAGCATGCAACAACAAATGTGTTCATGAACCAACGTGGGAAGTTGAGTGTAGCTGTGTCTGTGAACAAATCAATGTAGTTCTTGAAAGAGTATGTCTTTGGAAGCAAGTAAGATACTGTTGCAAGACCCTCGTCTCTGAATGAGTGGAGTACAAGGTAAATAAGTGGTGAAATCCAGATAATACCGAGTACCGCAAGTAAAATGTAAATAAACGCGTTAACGAGGCCTCTCTTAAGTTTGTAACTTTTAATCATGAGAATTCCTCCTCGTTCTTAGCAGATTTTGTAAGGTTGAATGTAATAAGTGAAATTGTAGCACAAACAACGAATACAAGGATACCAACAGCAGCAGCGAGGTTGTAGTCAAGTGAGTTCATGGTCAAGTTGAAGAGCCATGTAACAAGGAGGTCTGTGTAACCAGCCTGGTAGAGGTTTTCTGTACCAGGGCCGCCGGCTGTAAGCAGATAGATAACGTTAAAGTTATTGATATTACCAATGAAGTTAGTAATGAGGTAAGGTGTTGTAACGAACAGCATGTATGGTAATGTAATGCTGAAGAATGTTCTGACAGGACCAGCGCCGTCGATTGTAGCACTCTCATAAAGGTCAGCAGGAATGTTCATAAGGATACCTGATGTGATGAGAATTGTGTACGGAATACCGATCCAGCAGTTTACAACGATAACTGTAATTCTGGCAACAAGTGCTGTAGAATTCAGGAACATGATTGGCTTATCAATGAGTCCAAGAACATTCATAAGGAGTACGTTGATAGCACCGTCAGCCTGAAGCATCTGGTTCATAAGAAGAAGTGTTACGAACTGTGGAACAGCAACTGTGATAACGAAGAGTGTTCTCCACAGAGCCTTTAACTTGATGCCTTTTTTATTTATCATAAGGGCTAAAATCATACCGAACAGGTAGTTCAGTACTGTAGCGAATACAGCCCAGATAAGTGTCCATTTTGTAAGTTCTAAGAATGTTGCACCCTTTGATGCACCCTCTGTCATTGCAAAAATCTCAGAGAATGTTTCAAGACCTACCCAAGTGAACAGTTTGCCAGGAGGCATGTGTGAACTGTTGTAGTTGGTGAATGCAATCAAAATCATAAATATCAACGGTAAGATTGTAAATACCGAGATAGTGAGAGTTGGGAAAGCGAGAAGTGTGATGTGGAACTTGTTGTCTAAAAGATCCTTAACTTCGCTCTTGAATGAAACAGGCTTTTCACCTGCTGCAACCTGCTGTGCAACAGCATAAGCAGATTTTGTGCTTGCAAAATAAATTGCAAAGAAAATAGCAATAAGAACAATTGTAAGTACGCCGTAGAGGAGGATAAGCATTGAGTTATCACCAGCAACATCCTCATAACCACCTGTTACAGGGTTAAGCTGCATACCAGGTACTTCTGTACCGAGAGTAGGGAACTTGCTTAAGTATCCCCATCCGAAGAATACCATGTAAGCTATAAAAGCAACCTCTGATGCTAAGAACAGTAAACCCTTGATAAACTGTCCTTTAACCATGTTGCCAAAGCCCATAATTAAGTAAGAAATTTTAACTGCCCAGTCGCCTTTGATGAATCTTGTTACATATCCCGCAACAGCTTTGCCGATTCCTTTGAAGAAATTAGCAATAAGAACACCGACAGCCACGAAGAAATTCTTGAGCTTGCCAGGGAACGCCTTCATAGCGTTGCTGAAGTTGTACCAAAATCTCTGGAAAGGATTGAGCTGCATATATTCAATATATTTCATCAGTTCACTTCCTCAATGTTTTATGCAAGTATCGTGGAAGCAAATACTTGCATCCAAAACACCACAATCAATTATGTACGGTCAGGCAACCGTTTGGTGGTTGCCTGACCATTAAACTCATAAGAAATTAAGTAAAATTAAGACTATGATTATTCGTCTCTAACGTTTGCGATAGTCTTGTTTAAGAGCTCTGTAAGAGTAGCTGTGTCATACTTAGCGTCTTCTTTGCAGAGGTTGTTACCAAGTGTACCCATTGGTGTCCAGAATGTAGCAGAAATGTTAACCTGTGGAACAGAATACTTTGACTGCTCAAGGATAGCTGAGATAGCTGGGTTTGATGTAACAACTTCAGAAGCAGCAGCTGTTGTGTTTGAAGGACCCCAAGAGATCTTCTCTGCACGCTCGAGCTGGCACTCTGCACCTGAGAGGTAGTCAGCGAGGAGCTGTGAAGCGTTAGGGAACTTAGATGACTTGTTAACGCCGATGAGCTTGTAACCGTGCATTGAAACGATCTGCTTGTCTTCGCCGTTTACGTTGATTGTTGGGAGCTTAGCAGCGCCGTAGTTGTCGCCGAGAATCTTAGAAACTGTTGCAGCGTTCCAGCTACCGTCGATACCGCCAGCAACTGTTGATGGATCTTCAGCAAGACCAGCAGAGATTTTGTCTGGTGATGTTGGGAAGAAGATGTCACTGTAGTCGTGGAAGAGCTTAGCGAAAGCTTCGAGTGTAGCAACTACCTGAGCTTCATCATAGTCGTTGAACTTCTGAACGTCGTTCTCTTCACCCTCGAGGCCCTCGATTGTGAGGCCACCTGTGAATGGGAACATACATGAGTAGAAGCCGTTACCAGCGTCGATGATGAACTTCTTGTTAGCCTTACGGCAAGCTTCGAAAACGCCCTCTAAAGTCTTAGCATCCTCATCTGTGATGATTGACTTGTCGTAAACGAGGTAGTAACCGTTGTCACCTGTCTCTGGGTAAGCGAGAAGCATGTCGTTTAATGTAGCAGCCATGATAGACTCAGCTGAGTTTCTAGCAGTTACATCTTCAGCAAGCTTTGTGTTTACAGGCATGATAACGCCAGCGTCAGAAAGTCTGTTTAACTGGTCGCAAGCAAAGCTGAATACGTCAGCAGCAGCCTGTGGGTCGTTAAGTAAGTTTGTAGCAGCATCGCCTTCGCCCTGAGCTACAACTTCGATAGAGATGTTAGCATCTGGATACTGAGCGATGAACTTGTCGCACTGACCCTTGAATACATCAAGAGCAGCGTCTGGAGCCCATACTTTGAGTGTTGCACCGTTCTCTGGAGCGAGACCAGTAGCAGCAGCATCGCCGTCATTTGTCTTTGTGTCGCCGCCACCGCAGCCTACAAATAATGTAGCCATCATGAGAACAGCGAGAATCATAGCAATAATTCTTTTCATGTCGGATTTCCTTTCTTATTTGTATTTTTTATTCCGAGCGAACTCGGCAAGTGTTAGTAACCGTCGCAAATCCGTTTCAACGGCACTTCATCACTGTAACTAAATTTTATCATTTGAAAGTGCTTTTTTCAACTCCCTTTGTACTTTTTATCTAAAACAATAAATATTTCGCTCCAATTTAGTTATTATGACTATAAATTTTTAGATTATTAGCAATTTTCAACAATTCGCCATCTATTGTTTTGTGTATATTAACGAAAGCAGGTTTGTGCACTTTGCCAAAACACCTTTCTACAATTTGGACTACACAGTTACAGTTTGGTAACGTTTTATTCTTTTGGAGCACTAAAACGGTATTTGAAAAAATTTTTGCCTGTTTTTAGTGTATTTTTAACAAAAACATCCATTACACCACCTCAAAGACGTTTGACATCGGGCGAAAATTGATATACTATTGATATACTGTACTGAAACAGCGTACATATATATATCAGTATATAGCAATGTATACAACAAACTGTGGCAACTGCCCTGAGATTATACACCGGAGGTTTTTTATGACACTTCAAAAGTTACTTTCACAATGCGAATACACTGTTTTACAGGGGGATATCGAAAAAGATATCGTCGATGTTATATACGATTCAAGAAAGGTTACAAGCGGTTGTGCGTTTGTGTGCCTCAAAGGCTTCAACGTTGACGGTCACAAATTTATCCCTGACGCTCTCGAGAAAGGCGCCGTTGCACTTATTGTTGAAGATGATGTAACCGCACCACGGGGCGTTACTGTTATCAAAACTGAAAACACCCGCAAAACTCTGGCTTATATGAGTGTTGAGTACTTCGGCCATCCTGCCCAGGAGCTTAAAACTATCGCTATCACAGGCACAAAGGGCAAGACAACAACTGTTGCTATGATTCGTTCAATACTTGAAAAAGCAGGAATCAAAACAGCTACTATCGGTACACTTGGTATCGTAATCGACAACCAGATTTACAAAACTAACAACACAACTCCTGAGTCTTACGAAATTCAGCAGGCAATGCGCAGAATGGTAAGCGAGGGTTGCAAGGCGATGGTTATCGAAGCATCTTCTCTTGGTCTTAAATGGCACAGAACTGACGGCATTACATTTGACTACGGTATTTTTACAAACTTCTCAAATGACCACATCGGCAAATCAGAACACGCTGATATGGAAGAATACTTAAACTGCAAGAGCATTCTGTTCAAGCAGTGCAAACTTGGTCTTATCAACCGTGATGATGAAAAATGGGAAGATGTAACAAAAGACCATATCTGCGAAATCGAGACCTACGGTTTCAGCGAAAACGCTGACATTGTTGCTCACTCAGACTCGCTGATTGCAAGACCTGGTTACATCGGCGTTCACTTTGAAACAACAGGTAAAAAGGAACTTTCTGTTGATGTTGCAATTCCAGGCAGATTTTCTGTTTACAACGCACTTGCTGCGATTGCTGTTTGCAGTCACTTTGATTTGACTGACAAAGACATCCTTGACGGACTTAACGAGGTTAAGGTTAAAGGCAGAGTTGAGGCTGTTCCTGTTGTTGGTGACTATACAATCCTCATTGACTACGCACACAATGCGCTTTCAATGGAAAACATCCTGACAACACTCAAGGAATACAAACCTACTCGTCTTGTGACAATGTTCGGTGCAGGCGGAAACAGACCAAAAGACCGCAGATATGAAATGGGTGAAGTTTCAGGCAGACTTTCTGACCTTTCAGTTATCACTGAGGACAACTCGCGTTTTGAAGACGTTATGGATATTATCGAAGACATCAAGGTTGGCATCAACAAAACTGACGGCGAGTACGTTGTTATTCCAAATCGTGTTGACGCTATCCGCTACTGCATCGAGAACGCTCAAAAGGGCGATATCATTGTGCTTGCGGGCAAAGGTCACGAAGACTATCAGGAAATCCGCGGTGTCAAGTACCATATGGACGAACGCGAGATTATCGCTGAGATTTTTGACAGTTTGAAATAAAGGAGAAAAAAATGCCTATTCAGGAATCAGGCGAGATGTATCTTGAAAGCATCCTCGTTTTATCAAAAAAGAATCCGAATGTGCGAGCTATCGACATCAGCGAGTACATGGGATTTTCTAAGCCGAGCGTAAGCAGAGCTTTGTCGGTTTTGAAAAACGGCGGATTTGTTACGGTGAGTGAACAGGGTCACCTTAAGCTTACCGAAGACGGCAAGAACATAGCCGAGAAAATATACGAACGTCACACAGTGCTCACAAACTACCTGACACTGATTGGTGTTGACAAGGAAACTGCATCTCAGGATGCGTGCAAAATGGAGCATGTTGTGTCTGATGAATCGTTCAACGCAATCAAACAGCAGGTCAAATTGTTAAGCGAAAACTGATTTGTCTGTTTGACTAATATATACCACCGCAGTGTGGAGATTGTGTGGAGAAAATTAATAATGCAAAAATTAAGGGATGCCTCACTAACGTAAGCGAGGCATCCTTTGTTATTATGGTGAATTATAGTTTAGCGGATCACGAATTGTCCCCAAAAACGTTTCTGAAAATCAAGGCTTCCCCTGTTTGAAATCAGGGGAGGCTCCGCCGTAGGCGGTGGTGAGGTAAAAAACGCTTGATAACAGCAATGCAATTGATAGAACGCAAACGCTTTCAACCTCATCCGTCACCTATCGGTGCCACCTTCCCCAATCTCGGGGAAGGCTTTTTTTACTCACCTAAACTATAATTTACTACAAACCAAAGGGGTTGCCTTACTACTTAAATTAGCAAGACAACCCCCTACTTTTTACTTCTTCACTATTACCTGTTACTTCATTTCACCATATGTACGTCGATACGCTGGTATGGGATGATAACGCCGTCTTCGTTGAAAGCATCGCGGATTTTTTCAATCATACTGAAATATACATCCCAGTAGTCCTCGGTTTTGCACCAAACTCTGACAGCAAGGTTTACGCAACTGTCGGAGTATTCAGAAACTTTTACAAACGGTGCTTCGTTTGTTAAAACCTTCTTTTCCCTTGATGCTGCTTTTACGATTGATTTTCGCGCAAGCTCAACATCGTTGTCGTAGCTGATTGGAATAGTCAGGTCAACTCGTCTTGTTTCTTGCTTTGTGTAGTTGATAACATTGTCGGAAGAAAGCATACCGTTAGGAATTACCACTGTTTTGTTGTCAGGAGTGATGAGCGTTGTCTGGATAATATCTATCTGCTCAACTGTACCTGACTTGTCGCCCATTTCAATAAAGTCGCCTGTCACAAACGGATGTGTGATAAGAAGCACAATACCGCCTGCAATATTAGCAAGGCTGTCTTTTAAAGCTAACGCTACAGCTGCACCTGCCGCCGAAAAGCCTGCTATAAGTCCTGTTGTTGACACTCCTGCTGTTGCAAGCGAGCAAATGAGCAACAGAATAAAGCCTGTAATGCTGACTGTCTTCACAAAAAAGCCTTGCAATGACACATCAAGCTTTGTTTTTGAAAGTGTCTTTTTCAGGGTTTTGGTGATAATCATCAGAACCAGTAAACCCACAACAAACACAATAGCCGCTACAAGAACCTTAGGGCCTGTTTTAACATAATCAATAATTTTATCCATAAAAACATCTCCTTTTTTCTAATATATTTAAGTATAGCATAAATCAAACCATATTGAAACTGAAATTTATGTGTGCTATACTGAAATGTATGGATAATACTATTATTACTGCGATTAAGAGTGCAGAAGACATCACTGCGTTTTTGTTTAAGCTCAAAGACGAAAAGTACAAAAAATTCACCGCTACCCTTACCCCATCGGTTTGTGAAAGTAACATAATCGGCGTAAGAGTGCCACAACTCAGGTCACTTGCTAAAAAGCTCAAGGGTACAAGTGTTGCGGATGAATTTATGTGTGCTCTGCCCCACGCTTATCTTGAAGAAAACCATCTGCACGGCTATCTGATTGAGTTTGAGCGTGACTTTGACACGTGTATAGAGAAACTCGAAAAGTTTTTGCCGTACATAGATAACTGGGCAACGTGCGACACAGTTCGTCCAAAGATATTTAAAAAGCACAAACCTGAGCTTTTACCATACATCGAAAAGTGGATAAAGTCAGAGCATACTTACACTGTGAGGTACGCAATCGGACTACTGCTTAGCTTTTATCTTGACGATGACTTTGACTTAAAGCATCTTTCTATGGTCGCAAAAATCAAAAGCGATGAATACTATATAAATATGATGATTGCGTGGTACTTTGCGACAGCCCTTGCTAAGCAGTATGAGAGCACTCTCCCCTACATTGAAAACAACGCACTGAGCAAGTGGACCCACAACAAAACTATAGTAAAAGCGTGCGAAAGCTACAGAGTAGAAGACTCACACAAGGCTTATCTTCGCACCTTGAGAATAAAATAATCCGTTTAGGAGCTTACATATGATTTACTTTATTGAAGACGACCCTAACATTAGAGAACTTGTTGTTTACACATTAAACACCACAGGAGAAGAATCCGCAGGCTTTGAGCGTCCGAGCGACTTTTGGAATGCACTGGACGAAAAACTCCCAAAGCTCATTCTGCTTGATGTTATGCTTCCTGAGGAAGATGGACTTAGCATACTCAAAAAAATCAGGCAGAGTCCGCTGACAAAGCACATTCCTGTCATAATGATAACCGCTAAAGGCAGCGAGGTTGACAAATTAAAGGGCTTCGACCTTGGTGCTGACGATTACGTTTCAAAACCGTTTGGCATTATGGAGCTACTCGCCAGAATCAAGGCTGTAATGCGCAGAGCTACCCCAAAAGAAGAAAAGACAGAGTATGAAATCGACTGTTTGTATGTTTGTCCGCAAAGGCACCGAGTAAAGGTCAACGGCGAAAAAGTCGCACTCACTTTAAAGGAGTTCGAGCTTTTGTGCCTCATGCTTGAAAACAAGGACATCGTGCTATCCCGTGACCAGATTCTCGACAAAGTCTGGGGTTACGCTTTCGACGGCGAAAACCGAACTGTTGACGTGCACATCCGTACACTCAGACAAAAGTTAGGCGATGCAGGCTATCTGATTGAAACAGTGCGAGGCATCGGTTACAAAATTGGTGAGGCAAAATGAAAAAGCGCACACTTATAAACATCTTTTTGCTGACTTTCTGCGTTACTGTGCTGTGCGTGTGCATAATTATGGCGGTTGAAATTATCACATCAAACGAAATCACACACCCGTGGGTATACGTCAGCGTTTCGCTGATTATCCCTGTTGTTGTGTCTACTTTTGTGTCGCACACGGTCAAAACAAACATTGTTGACCCAATCAACAACATCGATATCGAAAACCCTGAAGACGACGAGCTTTACAAGGAGTTCGCACCGCTCATTGACAAAATCAACTCCCAAAACGCACGAATTTTGAGCCAGATGGAAGAGCTGAGATTTGAAAGCCAGAATCGAGATAAATTAAGACGTGAATTCACTGCAAACGTTTCTCACGAGCTGAAAACTCCGCTGACTTCTATTTCAGGTTACGCTGAAATTATCCGTGACGGAATCGCTAGACCCGAGGATGTCAAACGCTTTTCGGGCAAGATTTATGACGAATCACAACGATTAATCACCTTGGTTCAGGATATCATTAACCTCAGCCGTCTTGAAGAAAGCAATGTTGAAGTAAAAAGCGAAAGTATTGACCTTTTTGACTTGTGCAAGGATGTTATTTCACGACTGTCTACGATTGCAAAAAAACGCGACATATCTTTAAAACTCAAGGGTGACCGTTGCGTTATCACAGGCGTTGTGTCAATCATCGACGAAATGGTGTACAATCTGTGTGACAATGCGATTAAATACAACAAAGATGGCGGAAAAGTTACCGTCAAAATCCGCCAGTGCATTGATGGCGTTGAGCTTTCTGTTACCGACACGGGCATCGGTATTCCGCAAGAGGATATTCCCAGAGTTTTCGAGCGATTCTACCGAGTTAACAAAAGCCACTCTAAAGAAATCGGTGGCACAGGTCTTGGACTTTCCATTGTTAAGCACGGTGCACTCTACCACAACGCTTCAATCACCGTTGACAGCAAGCTGAACGTCGGCACTTCGATAAAAATTTTATTTTAGTATTGACAAGTCGCACTTTTAGGTGTATATTTGTTTCAACGCTTTAAATGGGTGATACAAATGAAATTTACAAATTACACAGCAGAATATTATTATTACTTTTACTATGAAAACATAATATAGTAGAAGTGATTTTTGCTGCAGTAATTTAAATGTAACAACCTATTACATATTATGAGGGTTCGCAGTAAATGCGGACCCCTTTCTTTTTTGGAGGTAAACTATGATTGCAATTATTAAACAAGGCGTAACAGATAAACAGATTGAAAACTTAACATCGTGGTTAGAGGCTCAGAACCTCACCGTTCATCTTTCAAAAGGTGAATACACAACAATTATGGGTCTTGTTGGCGACACAAGCAAGGTTGACATTGAACTGCTCGAAAACCTCGAGATTGTCGAAAAGGTAAAGCGTATTTCGGAACCGTTCAAAAGCGCTAACCGCAAGTTCCACCCTGCTGACACAATTGTTGACGTAAGCGGTGTGAAAATCGGTGGCGGTCACTTTGCAACAATCGCAGGTCCGTGCTCGGTTGAAAGCGAAGAGCAGATTATCGAAATTGCAAAAAAAGTTAAGGAAAGCGGTGCAACTTTACTTAGAGGCGGTGCGTTCAAACCAAGAACTTCTCCATACGATTTTCAGGGCTTGCAGGCTGACGGCTTGGAACTTCTCAAACTCGCTAAAAAAGAGACAGGTATGCCGATTGTAACCGAGATTATGAACGCAAATCACCTTGACCTTTTTGCAGACGTTGACCTCATTCAGGTAGGTGCACGAAATATGCAGAACTTCGAATTACTCAAAGAACTCGGCAAAACTAACAAGCCTATTCTTTTAAAGCGTGGACTTGCAAACACAATGAAAGAATGGCTGATGAGTGCTGAATACATTATGGCAGGCGGTAACGAAAACATCATTTTGTGTGAGCGTGGTATCCGCACCTTTGAAACATACACAAGAAACACACTTGACCTCCAAGCTGTTCCAATGCTCAAAGAGCTCAGCCACTTACCTGTTGTAGTTGACCCTAGCCACGCAAGCGGTATCAACCGACTTGTAAAGCCGATGGCAATGGCAGCTGTGGCAAGTGGTGCTGACGGACTTATGATTGAGGTTCACAACAACCCTAAAAAAGCTCTTTGTGACGGTGCTCAGTCGCTCACTCCTGACGAGTTTGACGAAGTTATGAAGCGTGTAGCAAGAATTATGGAGGTAGTTAAAGAATGACAACAGCTGTAGTAGGCTTGGGTCTTATCGGAGGCTCGCTGTGCAAGACTATCAAGAAAAACACAAGTCATACCGTTTACGGCTTTGATTTAGACAACACCATCAGCACTTACGCTTTAATGGACGGCGGTATTGACCGCATACTTGATGATGAAAATATCAGCGAGTGTGACTTCATTCTGCTGTGCGTTTACCCTAAAGCTACTGTTGAGTTCTTAAAAGAAAAAGCTCCGCTCATCAAAAAAGATGCTGTTGTAATCGACTGCGGCGGTGTAAAAAAAGCAATCTGCGAAAGCTGTTTTGAAATTGCAAATGAGCACGGATTTACATTCATCGGCGGTCACCCGATGGCAGGTCTGCACCACTCAGGTTACAAAAATTCAACAGCTGACCTGTTTATTGATGCATCAATGATTTTAACTCCGCAGAGCACCGACGACATCGCTTTGCTTGAGAGTGTGACTCTTTTTGTTAAGTCGCTCGGATTTTCGACCGTTACTGTGACAACTCCTGACGAGCACGACACAATCATTGCTTTCACATCACAGCTTGCTCACGTTGTGTCAAACGCATACGTTAAAAGTCCGCAAGCTAAGGCGCACAAGGGATTTTCTGCAGGCTCATACAAGGATATGACCAGAGTTGCAAGGCTCAACGAAAATATGTGGACAGAGCTTTTTATGGAAAATAAAGAGCACCTGATTTTCGAAATCGACCACCTAATAAAGTCGCTCAACGAGTACAAAGAGGCTATGCAAAACGACGACGTAGACACCCTTAAAGCTCTGTTAAAAGACGGCAGTGACCGCAAAAAAAGCATAGATTTTTAAATATTTATATCACGGGGCTGTCTCACTAATTGAAGTGAGGCATCCCCGTTTTTGCATTAAATTATAGTTTAGATTAACCAAAAGCCTTCCCCGAGATTGGGGAAGGTGGCACCGATAGGTGACGGATGAGGTTGAAGGCGTTGATAGCTTAACAATTAAATTGCTGTTATCAAGCGTTTTTTACCTCACCACCGCCTACGGCGGAGCCTTTCCTTGCAGG
>JAFUOM010000003.1 GCA_017481885.1 Ruminococcus sp. | reverse complement strand
TTGTCACTTGCAAAAGCAGACGAAAAAGTTAATGATGCTATCGGTTCTATGAATATTGTCAAGGAAATATATGTCAAAGGCAAGCTTGTAAACATTGTTGTTAAGCCTTAAATGTGCAAATTTCTCTGTTTTCTACTTTTATTTTAGAATACTCTTGACACTTTTGACATATTATTGTATAATCAACGAAGCATTATGCGAATTACCCATGCCTTATGGCGGACGGGAGGGAAATAAATGTCAGAAGTAAGACTCAAAGAAAACGAATCTCTTGAGAGTGCTTTAAGAAGATTCAAGAAGCAGTGTGCAAGAGCAGGCGTTATCGCTGAAGTTCGTAAAAGAGAAGCTTATGAAAAGCCTTCAGTAAAGCGTAAGAAGAAGTCTGAGGCTGCTCGTAAACGCAAATACAAATAATTATTAAAGAAACGGACAGGTTAATAATACTTGTCCGTTTTTTATTTTTGGTGATTTTATGAAATTGTTAGTTATTTTAGGACCAAACCTAAATATGGTTGGCATCAGAAAAAAAGAAGTATACGGCACAACATCAGCTGATGATATCAACAAGATGATAATTCAGTACGCAAATGATAAAGGTGTTGTGTGTGAAGTTTTCCAGTCTAATCACGAAGGTGTTTTGATTGACAAAATCCATTCAACGCTTAATGAGTATGATGGTGTTGTCATAAACCCTGGTGCTTATACTCACTACAGCTATGCTTTAAGAGATGCGATTGAGTGTGTTGCAGAGGTTCCTTTTGTTGAGGTGCATATGTCTGATATTTCAAAGCGTGAGGATTTCAGAAAGATTTCTGTCACAGCTGAGGTGTGTGTTAATCAGATAATGGGATATGGCGAAAAGTCCTACCTGATGGCTATTGACTATTTGTGCGAGGTCCTAAATGCTTGAAAGAATAAGTAAATTACGTGAGCTTTTAGAAGGCGAACATAGCTCAATTTTAATAACATCAGATGTGAATCGTTTATACTTTTCGGGGTTTAAGAGTTCAGCAGGAGCTGTCTTTGTTACTAAGAACACTGCTGTTTTGCTGGTAGATTTCAGGTATTACGAAGCTGCTGTGAATAGCGTCGGTAGTGAAATTGATGTAATATGCTACAAAAAGATATTTGATTCACTTAATGATATAATTCTAGACGAGAATATTAAATCTGTAATTATCGAAGATGATGACGTTACTGTCAGCAGGCTTTCTGTTTTAAATAAAGAAATTAAAGCGGAAATTATAACTAATTTCTCTTTATCTGATAAGATTTTGAATTTCAGAATGATTAAGTCAGAGCAGGAGATTGATAAAATCGTTACCGCTCAAAAAATCGCTGAAAAAAGCTACTTACAGCTTCTAAATTCCATTAAGCAAGGTGTAACTGAGCGTGAGCTTGCAGTTGAGCTTGAATATCTGATGAAAAAGAATGGGGCAGAGCGTGTTGCTTTTGAACTTATCACAATAAGCGGAAGGAATACTTCGCTTCCACACGGTGTACCAAGTGATAAAAAGCTTTGTAACGGTGATTTTATTACTTTTGATATTGGTGCTGTTTACGATGGTTATCATTCGGATATGACCAGAACTGTTGCTTTGTCATATGCTACGGATGAAATGAAAGAAATATACGACATTGTTTTGCAGGCACATTTAAAGGCAGCTGAAAGAATAGTTGTCAATAATACCTGTGCTGATGTTGACAATGCGGCAAGGGATTATATAACATCAAAAGGTTATGGTGAGTACTTTGGGCACACTACCGGTCACGGAGTAGGACTTGAAATTCACGAAAAACCGACTGTGTATAAAACAGAAAAAATCCAGCTTGAAAGCGGGATGATTATTACCGATGAACCGGGAATTTACCTGCCGTCCAAGTTCGGCGTTAGGATAGAAGATATGTATCTTGTGACCGATAACGGACCAAAAGACCTAGCTTTCATCGACAAAGAACTAATAATTCTGTAAAAACTATTGATTTTTACAGAGATTGACTGTATAATTAAACGTGTAAATTTATGAAATTTGCTATTCAAATTCTATTTTGGAGGGAATAATAATGATTTCTGCAGGTGATTTCAGAAACGGCGTAACATTCGAAATGGATGGTCAGGTTGTTTCTATCATTGAATTTCAGCATGTAAAGCCTGGTAAGGGTGCTGCCTTTGTTAGAACAAAGATCAGAAACGTTATCACAGGTTCAGTTGTTGAAAAAACTTTTAACCCAAATGACAAATATCCTACTGCTTTCATTGAGAGAAAGGATATGGAGTACAGCTACAACGATGGCGATCTCTACTACTTTATGGATACTGAGACATGGGAGCAGGTTCCAATTAACGCTTCTATCCTCGGTGACAACTTCAAGTTTGTTAAGGAGAATATGACTTGTAAGGTTCTTTCTTACAAGGGCAACGTATTCGGTGTAGAGCCACCAAACTTTGTTGAGCTCACTATCACACAGACAGACCCTGGTTTCGCTGGCAACACAGCTACAAACGCTACAAAGCCAGCTACTGTTGAAACAGGTGCTGAAATTAAGGTTCCACTCTTCATTGAAGAGGGCGAAGTGGTTCAGATTGATACTCGTACAGGCGAGTACTTGGGCCGTGCATAAGGAGTATTTACTATGACTTTATCTGAAAGAATTTCTTACATCAGAGGCTTAGCAGACGGCCTTGAGCTTGACCAAAGCAACAAGGAAGTTAAAGTTTTAAACGCTATTATCGAGCTTCTTGACGATATGGCACTTGCTGTTGAGTCAACAGAAGAGCTTTATGACGAGCTTGCTGAGCAGGTTGACGCAATTGACGAAGACCTCACAACATTAGAAGATGACTTCTATGATGAGTGTGATTGCTGTGATTGCGACTGCGATGATTGTGATGACGACTGCGACTGCTGTGATTGTTACGATGACGAAGATGAGGCTTACTATGAGGTAACTTGCGGTAAGTGTGAAGAGCAGATTTGCGTTAGCGAAGATGTTCTTTTAGAAGGCGAGATTACTTGCCCTAACTGCGGTGAGTTACTCGAGTTTGATTTCTCAGGTCTTTGTGAGGACGATTGCGACTGTGGTTGCTGCTGTTGCGATGACAGTGACGATTTGATGTCATAATTTAATTAACATTTTTAACACCTCTCGTATAGTATAACGAGGGGTGTTTTTTTGCGTGCTAAAAAGAAACTGCCAAAATACCGAAGAATAATCCGAAGGATTCTGGTTTGTGCTTTTTCACTTATTCTTGCCGTTGTTGTTTTCTTTGAATTAACGGTTAGAGAAAGACTTGAACTTTCGATTATTGCACAGATTAAATCCGTATCAAATAAAACAATAAACTTGGCTGTTAGCGATTATTTGGAAAGAAATAGCGAAATATGTAGAGAAATGGTAGATATCAATTGTGATGACCTAAGTAATGTAAAATCGATATCTGAAAATATACACTCGGTTAATGTATTTAAAACTGACATAATTGATGTTACGCAGAATGCTGTTGACACAGAAATGAAAACTCACGGAATCAACGTGAAGCTCGGTAATTTTACAGGACTGAATATATTATCCGATATAGGTCCTATTATTCCTGTTGATATCGACGCAACAACCAGCATTATGTGCGACATAACAAGTACCTTTGAATCATCAGGTGTTAACCAGACCTTACATAGAATTACGCTGGATATGCATGTAGATATCTATGTGGGGAACCCTATAAGAATTGAGTCAATACCTTTTTCAACTTCGTACGAAATTGCTCAGACGCTTATTGTTGGCAACGCTCCGTCTGCTTATGGCTCAATATCAACAAGATATTGATAAAATGTGTTAATTTTCTTTTAATAACCGCAATATAGTGATAAATGCTATTGAAATCTTTTGCCGCTTGTGATAAAATGTACTGAATAATACATAATTAGGGGGATAGTGCCTTGAAATATGAAAATCTAAAGGATATTCAAGCTATATCTCAAAATGAATACTTGTCGCTTACTGCTGAACTGATGGCGATTCGTAAACGTGGTGATGAACCACTGGCTTTTGTCAGAACCTATGGTTGCCAGCAGAATGTTGCTGACAGCGAGCGTATCAAAGGAATGCTTGACAAAGCAGGTTTCTCTTTTACGGAAAACGTTGAAGAAGCTGATTTCATTCTTTTCAACACCTGTGCTGTAAGAGAACACGCAGAAGACAGAGTTTTTGGTAATGTCGGAGCATTAAAAAATATAAAACGCAAGCATCCGTCTGTACTTATCGCTTTGTGCGGTTGTATGATGGAACAAGAACACGTTGCTCAGCGTATCCACGACAGCTTTCCGTTTGTCGGTCTAGTGTTCGGTACCAATTGCTTGCATGAGTTCCCAAAGCTTTTGTACAATAGCCTTCTTTATGGAAAACGTCAGTTCTTAAGAGGTGTTACCGATGAAAACGTTTATGAGGGTATTCCTATTAAGCGTGATGGTAGTTTTAAGGGCTTTTTACCTATAATGTATGGATGTGATAATTTCTGTTCATACTGCATAGTGCCGTATGTTCGTGGCAGAGAAAAAAGCAGACGTCCTGAGGTTGTTATCGAAGAAGCCAGAGAAATGATAAACTCAGATTACAAGGATATTTGTCTTTTAGGTCAGAATGTAAACTCTTACGGCAAAGGTTTGGAACCAAGACCAAATTTTGCTTCACTTTTAAAAGAGATTGACAAAATCGATGGTGACTATTGGCTCAGGTTTATGACCTCACATCCGAAAGATTGCACTAAGGAACTTATCGATACTATCGCTGAGAGTAAACACATCAGTCACCACTTGCATCTTCCGTTCCAGTCAGGTTCAAACAAGATTCTCGATTTAATGAACAGAAGATACACCCGTGAAAAGTATCTGGAAATTATCAAATACGCAAAAGAGCGTATTCCTGATTTATCGCTCACCAGTGATATCATCGTAGGTTTTCCTGGAGAAACTTATGATGATTTCAAACAGACACTTGATTTAATCAGAAAGGTAGAGTTTACCTCGCTGTTTACTTTCATTTATTCTCGCAGAAAGGGCACACCTGCTGCCCAGATGGAAGATGTAGCAACAGATGAAGAAAAGTCAAAGTGGTTTCGAGAGCTTCTTAAAGTTCAGGAAGAAATCGCCGCTAAACGCTGTGCTTCAATGGTTGGTTCTACGCAAAAAGTTCTTGTCGAAGAAAAATGTGCTAACAAAGACGGCGTTTTGACAGGACGTACAACAGGTAATATAATCGTCGAATTCGACGGTGATGAGAGTCTTATAGGCTCATTTAAAAATATTAAAATAACAAAAGCTCGCAACTGGATACTTAATGGCGAGCTTGTAAAGGAGTAATAATTATGGATTTAATCGCACTTGCTAGACAGATGGGACATGCTATTCAGGATGAAAAAGCATACAAAGATTTACGCACAGCACAAACTGCTGCTGACAACGATAAAGAGCTTCAGGATCTTATCGGCGAGTTCAACTTAAAGAGAATGGCTATCAATAACGAAGCTTGTAAAGAGGAAAGAGACGAAGAAAAACTCAGAAGCTTAAACGAAGAGATGCGTGCTTCATACACAAAGATTATGCAGAACGAAAATATGATTGCATATAATGACGCAAAAACTGCACTTGATACAGTAATGCAGCGTGTAATGGCTATCATCACTCAGTCTGCTGAAGGCGAGGATCCTGACACAACAGATTTTTCACCTTCTTGCACACACGACTGCTCAACTTGTGGCGGTTGTCACTAATCGTTAATTTTCAGGATAAGGAATGAGGGTAAATGGCTGAGCTTTCTCCAATGATGAAGCAGTATTTCAGCATTAAAGAACAGAATAAAGACAGCATTGTATTCTTCAGACTCGGTGATTTCTACGAGATGTTCTTCGATGATGCAAAAATCGCATCAAAAGAACTTGAGCTTACACTAACAGGTAGAGATTGCGGTCAGAAAGAACGTGCTCCGATGTGCGGAGTGCCGTTTCACAGTGCAGAAAGCTACATTGCTCGCCTTGTTGCAAAGGGCTACAAGGTTGCTATTTGTGAACAGACCGAGGACCCGTCGCAGGCGAAAGGTATTGTTAAACGTGACATTATCCGTGTTATCACACCGGGTACTGTTATGGAAAGCAGTATGCTTGATGAAAGTGTAAACAACTACATCTGCTGTGCATATTGCTCTGAAAAAAACATCGGGCTTTGCTTTTGTGATATCTCAACAGGTCAGCTTAATGTTACCTGTGTTGACAGCAAGGATGCTATTTCAGAGCTTAAAACTCAGCTTACTTCGTATTCACCAAGGGAGATTATCTTAGGCGGTGCTATCAAGGATAACAAAGAATTGCTCAGATTTATTAAAGACAAGCTCTCTTGCTTTGTGTCTGCTATCAGTGATGAATCTTGTGGCTTTCTTGAGTGTTCTGACGCTGTTTTATCTCAGTTTGGTGCTAAACAGACTGAAATAATTGCTGACAACAAAGAGATTGTTATTGCACTTGGTGTGCTCTTAAACTACCTTAAAGACACTCAGAAAACAGGTCTTGAGAGAATCGAAACAATTGATTTATATTCAAACGACCAGTATATGAGCCTTGATTACAACACACGCCGTAATCTTGAACTTACCCAGACTATGCGAACAAAAGAGAAGAAGTATTCGCTTTTGTGGGTGCTGGATAAAACCAAAACAGCTATGGGTAAGCGAATGATTCGTTCATGGGTTGAGCATCCTTTGATGAACGTTGCAAAAATATTAAAGCGACAAAGTGCTGTTGAGGAATTCGTTAATGACACCGTAAAGCGTTTGGAGCTATCTGCAATGCTTGTCGGAATTTTTGATATTGAGCGCTTGATGACGAGAATCGTATACGGTTCAGCAAACGCCAGAGAACTCAGGTCGCTTTGCAGTGCTATCACGAATTTACCACAGCTTAAAAACGAACTTTTTGATTCCAAATCCAGCTATTTACGTGAAATTTATAATAATCTCGATACCTTGGATGATATCAGGGATTTAATTGACAGTTCAATTGTCGAAGAACCACCGTTTTCTGTTAGAGAAGGCGGAATGATTAAAAAGGGTTATTCAGAGGAACTTGACATTTTGTCAGGTGATATGAGCGACTCTACATCATTGCTTTCTAAGATTGAACACGAGCAAAAAGAACTCACAGGTATTCCTAAGCTTAAAGTTGGATATAACCGTGTGTTCGGTTACTATATCGAGGTCACAAACTCATACAAAGAGCTTGTGCCTGAAACTTACATAAGAAAACAGACACTTGCAAATTGTGAGCGTTATATTACTCCTGAACTCAAAGAACTTGAAGGAAGAATTCTCGGAGCTAAAGACAGAGCAATTGCCCTTGAGTATGCTTTGTTTGATGCTATAAGAAAGAAGATTGCTGACAACCTCAACAGAATTGAGAAATCGGCTCATTGCATTGCACAGCTTGATGTTCTTGTTTCGCTTGCTGACGTTGCCGCTTCTAACAGATATGTTAAACCTGAGGTGAACCTTTCAAGCGTAGTAAGACTTAAAGACAGCAGACACCCTGTTGTCGAGGCTTTGCTTGATACAACACCGTTTGTGCCAAACGACGTTTTCCTTGATAACGACTCAAACAGAGTTGCTATTATCACAGGTCCGAATATGGCGGGTAAATCCACATATATGCGTCAGGTTGCTATTATTGTCTTGATGGCACAGATGGGTAGCTTTGTACCTGCGTCATATGCTGAAATCGGCATTGTTGACAGCATTTTCACAAG
>JAFUOM010000033.1 GCA_017481885.1 Ruminococcus sp. | reverse complement strand
GTTATATTCAACAGCGAATAATCAAGAGGGACTTTCCGAAAAGCATTTGTGCAAGAGCTGTATAGATGGTGAGATTTTATTTGTTGCTGAAGTGGGTTTCAAGTTTTCTATACTCAAAAAGAAAAACCTTACAACTTCAGTAACACCGTTTAAATATGAAAAAAAGATATATGATTTTTACTATTCGATAGATAACAATAAGTTTGCTTTTACTACCTGTCCTAATAATTCATATAAACAAACTATCAAAGTTCTCAATGCAAATGGTACTCCTGTTGTGTCAGCCACAGTAAACGGAGTAAAAACTAACAATAATGGCGAGGCTGTTTTGTACCTTACAAAAGGAGGACATTCTCTTAGTGTAGTTGGTGGGGGTGCCAGCAAAAGTGTAAATATTACAGTAACTCAGTCAGCTACACATACTTTTACACTTAATTTGTCAACTAACAATGGATCTTCAAATATTATATCTGGTCTAAAATGTGGAGCTAATGTGTATTACAAAATATATGGAGACACATTAGAAATATACGGAAGTGGTGATATGTATGATTATTGTTATCAGTTCTGGAGAGATTATCAGGATTCTATAACTAAAGTTATTATCAAGAATGGTGTTACAAATATAGGAGAATCTGCATTTAATTTTTATAGACTTAATTCAATTACCATTCCTGCCTCAGTGACAAATATAGAAGATTGGGCATTTTCTGGTTGCTCAAGCCTTACATCGGTTACGATTCCTAATAGGGTTAAAAGAATAGGAAATAATGCGTTTGATAATTGCCACAACCTTAGAACAATTATAATACCTTCTTCAGTGACAAGTATAGGTGATTGGGCGTTTTCTTGGTGTGAAAGCCTCGAGTCAATTACAATTCCTAATTCAGTGACAAACATAGGTAGGTGGGCTTTTGAAGGTTGTGAAAGCCTTAAATCGGCTACAATACCTGCTTCAGTTACAAGTATGGGCCAGGGATTGTTTAAAGGTTGCACAAGTCTTGCATCAATAAAAGTTGATAGTAACAACAAGTATTATGATAGTAGAAATAACTGTAATGCTATTATTAAAACTTCAACGAACACATTGTTAATGGGCTGCAAAAATACAGTTATTCCAAATAGTATAACTAGTATAGGCGCGCGAGCTTTTCATTCTTGTGATAGTCTTACATCAATTACGATACCAACTTCAGTTACAAGTATAGGTGATGAAGCGTTTGCTAATTGTTCAAACCTTACGTCAATCATAATTCCTAGATCAATAACAAGTATAAGTAAAAGTACGTTTACTGGTTGCTTTAAACTTAATTCAGTTACAATACCTGCTTCAGTAACAAGTATAGGTGATGGAGCGTTTGCCTTTTGCAATAGCCTTGTATCAATAACAATCCCAGAGGGTGTTAAGAGTATAGGCTATCGAGCATTTGATTATTGCCCAAACCTTACTTCAATCACAATCCCAGTTAGTTTAACTTCTATAGGAGAACAAGCTTTCTGTAATTGTGATAGCTTAAAAAATATCTATTATGTTGGAACTTCCAGCCAGTGGAAATCTGTTTCTATTGGGAAATATAATTATGGCATAACGAATGCCACTATCCATTACAATTCAACTAAGTCTGCAGCTTCTACTTCGCTTAATCTGAACACTAAAAAAACTGATCTTGCATCAGTTGGTGATAGCAACAAACCAGCATATTCACGCGAACACTTGGTCCCTGAAACTGAAGCGATCTTGGTTGTAGTTGAGGGTAGTGTTGATGATTACGAAATAACAACAGAGAGTTTGTTATACATTGGTCAGACTACTGCCGACGAAAATGGCTATGCAAGCGTTGATGTACCGCAGGATTTCAGTTCTTATAACGCTGTAGCACTGATATTCGGCGATTGTGACCACTCCTCGTCATTGTGGAGTATGTCCGTTGAACCGACTTTTGGTGAAAAAGCTCTGAATGTCTGTATCTGTGATTACTGTGAGAATGTTATAGACACAGAGGATTTAACTTTCCTCGGTGATGTTGATATAAGTGGTCAAGTTGACATTATGGATGCTACACGTATACAGCAACACATAGCTTTGCTTAGTTCTATAGATGACAAGGCGCTTATTTATGCGGATAGTAGCAGAGATGGTGTGGTGTCTATTATGGATGCGACATTAGTTCAAATGTATATAGCACAGCTTGTAGCGGAGTTTTAAATAGAATTGTAATTATAAATAAACAGCCCTGTGAAATTATTTTACGGGGCTGTTTACAATTATCAAAAACATAGCGTCTTCAGGTTTTATATTGGTCTGTATTAGAGCAACTTGAGATTAATGTTATCGGTAAATATTGATTTTTAAAAATATACGTGTTAAGATAAAAGTGCTAAAAAACATCTTGAGATAAATATATTACTGTGCATTTTGCTATAAATGCGTTTTGCGATATATGAGCAGATGTTTCAGGATGAGCGAAGACAACATTATTAAATGTTGTCATGGATGATATTTTTTATAGTTTTGAGGGGGATTTTGCTATGAAAAAACTATTGTCTTTATTACTTGCGTTTGTTGTGGCGGTAAGTGTTTTTGCTATCACACCATTAACAGTAAATGCAGCTACTTATAACTTTTTATTTCCTGTTAATAATGGAGGAAAAATAGCTTATGTTTATGGGTATTCTTCTGCATATGGGTCTACTTTTCATAATGGTATAGATATACACTCAAATGGTGATGATAATATTTATGCCGCTGAAAGTGGAACTGTAGAGGCTACTGCGAATGCGTGTTATCATATTAACTATGGTGCTGCTTGTGAACACTACAATACATTTGGTAACTACATAAAGATTAAACACGCTAATGGCACATATACATATTATGGTCACTTGAAGCAGAATGGTTTGAAAGTTTCTGTTGGTCAGACTGTAACTAAAGGTCAAGCAATTGCGATAATGGGATCATCAGGTTATTCTACAGGAAAGCATTTGCACTTTGAAGTTAGATTAAGCGATGGTAAAACAAAAGTTAATGTTAATCCTACATCAAATGGTGGTAATATAAATTATTCATATAGTGGTTATGGTGGTCATACTACACACAGTTATGATACCTACGTTTACTACTGGGCCTCACATCCTCATTATAAGTGCTACAAATGTAGTTGCGGTGAAGTAAAAGAAAATCGCAACGAGCCTACCTATGTTTCAAGTTGTTCTGAATGTAATCACAAACACAGCTATACCACACACTCACATTACGCGACAGAGCATCCACATTATGAGTACCTGAAGTGCTCTTGTGGTGCTACACAGGTGAATACATCAAAAACAACTTTGTTGGATAGTTGCGACCAATGTTATCCGGCAGCACCTGTAGTGAAAGTTAGAGCAGCCTCGGATGCTGAATATACACAGTTTTATTGGGATGCTACAAAAAATACAGACGAATATGAATTGAAAATACATGATGCTGTAACTGGAGAAAGAGTTAGTTATCCTACAGGAGTTACTTCGTTGAATTATCAGGTGAAACTTCCTGCAGGTGACTATATAGTTTATCCTATGTCAATAAAAAACTCCTTGAGAGATACAGATAGATGGTGGACATCTGGTGCTAGTGTTTCTTTCTCAGTAACCACTGGAGAATTCAAATCGTCAGCAGAAAGTATAGTTGATGGAAAGAGATATGAGTTGTTCAACATAGCTATGCCTTGGACAGAAGCTAAAGCTAAGTGTGAAGAACTTGGTGGTCATCTTGTAACAATAACTTCACAAGAAGAGGCTGATATTGTTAATAGTCTCGTCGCAAAAGGTGGCAGAACTACTTATTGGTTAGGTTTATCAGATCTTGAAACAGAGGGTCAATGGAAGAACGTAACTGGTGAAAGTATTTCTTATTCTAACTGGGGAACGGATGAACCTAATAATTACTTAGGTGTTGAAAATCACGCTGTAGTTATTCAAGATAGTTTTAAGTGGAATGATGTAATGAATATGTATGGTTCGTATTCTCTAGGCTTCATTTGTGAATATGAAAACAATGTCGAAGAACTTGATGTAACTATCAATAAAGAGGATAATGGTATTAACTTCATCTTTGAAGAACTCGATGATGTTGCTTACTATGAGTTTTTCGATGCAGAAGATGGAGCAATGGTAGAGTATGCAACAACCATTGAAGATTATCATAGTTATTTATGGACACCAATCATTCAAGGAAAATCTATTTTCACAATTGAAGTGAGAGCCTATGACAGTAAAGACCGATTGATTGGTATAAGCGAAACATTTAAACTGAAAGTGGATGTCTCTGAAGTTGAAGAATGGCGTATGTATGGTGATGTGGATCATAATAATGAGATAAGTGTTTTGGATGCCACTAGAATACAGCTTTACTTAGTTTCACTCGAAGTGTTTGATAAATTTGAGTTGATACAAGCAAATGTTGATTATGATGAACACATATCTATCATGGATACAACGGCTTTACAAATGTATATTGCTAAATTTACCTTTGCGTCTGATATTGGTAAGGGCTGTTATTGTAGCGGTACGCTTTATGACTATACTGTTTCTCCAAAAGTAGAGTCTGATTGGGTTTTAGTTTCAAACGTACCAAGCGATGCAGAAATAACAGATAGGAAGTATACATATACCGTGACTGAAAATACTACATCTTCAAGTTCCTCTCTAGAGGGGTGGACTCAGACAGGTTTCTCGTGGAGCCAAACAGGAACAACGGGTGCACACTACTATGCTAGTTATCCGGAAGGCTTTAATCACAGCAACTCCCTTTATTCAAAATACAGTAAAAGTGCAATAAGCGGATATGAAAATGAAACTACAAAACGAGTTGTAGGTTCTTCGTCTGTTCATAGCTATATTTATAATCATTGGTGCAGAGGCCAACACTATGGTGCTTCTGTGTCTAATTACAACAGACAGATACGAGCCAAAGAAGAAAATCCGTATAATTATTTTCATGCATTTGAAAGTACTACCAACGTTGTTTATGATAGCTATTACGATGGACATTGGTTCGTTAATCAAGGTGCGTGTGATGATACCTGCTGGTGGAATAAAATAACTGTATATAAACAAACTTATACGGACTATCCAAAGGTATATAATTTCAGTAAAACTACAGAACTGGAATCAGAAACCGTTCCTAGTGGTAGTAATATCAGTAACGTTAAGGAATGGGTAAAATATATGCATTATGAATATTAATAAAATTATGAGGTCATTGTGAAAAAACTTATATCTTTAATTTTAGCTTTATTTTTTGTTTTAACGATATTTGTGGGTTGTGGAGAAGGAAAATTAAATTCAACTGAGCCCGCAAAAACAGAATCAAAAAAAGAGGCTGAAGAATCGACAAAAGCTACGGATACTCTAACTGATGAACCTACTTCAGTACCTACAGAGATTACAACAGAAAAGTTAAGTGTAAAAGCTCGTTTGCAACAGGGTTATTGGATGGAAAAACAAGGTGAAAATGGGATAATGGTTTTTACTTTTGATGGTGAAAAATTGTATAACGATTATTACGAAATCCAGAATGGTGCGTATGTAAAAATAGATGGGCCGGGATATAGTAATTCATGTATCCCCGAAATATATAGCGACACCTTCCTAGTGTATTCTACCGGGGGTGTAACAAACGAATTCTATTTTACAGACGACCCAAAAGTTGTAAAATCATATGAAGATGAATACGGATATGTCCGTACATGGACTAATTATGACAGTATCCCTTCTGTTCCTGCTAAAAAAACAACACAAGCAGATATAAATGAGGATAATGATGATATGCTTGAAACTGGAGTTTGGGTTTGTTATTCTCCTCAGGATGTGGTTTTTGATGCGTATGAATTCAGTGATGGAATTGTTGTAGATAAATCATATAAATATGTTGATGGTGTTGTATCTGAAACTGGAATAATTGATACCTATATGACATATGAAATTCAAGGAGATAAAATTGTTATCCTTGATGAATATGGATATGAAAGAGAATGGTCATTTACTGACGATCCAAGTGTTATTACGTATTCATGGCAAGATTATTTAGGACCTGAACCTGGTCCGGTTGTAACACAAAAAATATATCATCATAAGACAATTCCGACATATGACGAAGCCGTCAAAGAAAAGGAGAATATGTGGGTAAAATGAAAAAATATTTAGCTGTTTTATTAATAATTGTAATGTGTTTGTTTGTATCTTCGTGTTCAAACAAAACAGAAGTGCAAACCAAAATGCAGAAAGCGACACAAAATACGCAGAATGCTGAAACCGAACATGAGACAGAAACTCCAACAAAAGCAACTAAAGCTCCTACAGAAAAGCCTACTCCTGCTCCCACTGAAAAACCAACACAAGCAAAGAAAGAAGAGAATTGGAAAAAGCTATATATAAATAAGCTGAATTCTCTAGATAAAGAGCAAGTGCAAGGTTTTTGTCTTGTTCAGATTGATGATAACGATATTCCTGAACTATATGCAGAAAGCGTTTCTCATATGGTAAACAGTCATTTGTACTGGATGTATAATGAAAAACTGTGTGAATACTCAATGTTTTATGAGGGTTTGAGTTATATAGAACACGAAAATCTATTTATGAATTCTGGCGGTTTTCAGGGTTGTTGTTTCGATGAGGTGTTATCCATTGAGTGTAGTACAACAAATCAGATTGCCCATGGTGATTATGTCCTTGCAGAATTGGCAGGGTTCGAATCATACGAATGGAATGGCATAGAGATGTCGCAAAGTGAATATGAAAATGCCAAAAATTTAGTTTTCGACACAAGCTCGGCTACCAAACCTAATACTTTATATTCTTATTCTGATATTTGTAAGCAGATAACAGAATGGTAAGATTTATTAATTCAAAATATTTTAATACAAGATATGATACCGAGGTATATTATGAAAAGATTCATATCGCTTATATTGATTTTAATATTAGCATCAACCTTGCTTGTTGGTTGCGGTGGAAAAGGTGTTACTCCCACAAAACCGGAAAAACAAACTTCTACACAAGCTCCTACGGTTTCTGAAATTGACCTGCAGTATGAGACAGCACAAAAGTATATAAAAGAGAAAAAATACGCTGATGCAGTGTTTGCTTTTACCAAGGTGTTGGAACTGGACGATTCTCGTGTGGAAGTATATATTCAACGAGGTGATGCTTACTATGAACTTGCACAGACAGAAAATAAAGAAGAGAATCTGTTATCAGCTGTGGCTGATTATGAGACAGCTGTAAGCAAGGACACAAAAGCGGAAGATACAAAGCTTTATGAGTGCTACGTAAGTTTAGGCGAAAATGCTGTTGATACCGACCAAAAATATGATGCACTTACATACTACAAAAAGGCATATGAGTTTGACAAGAGTGATCCGTATGTAGCTCTTATGCAAAAGTTATGGATGTACAAAGAGGACGATGGCAAAGGTAGGATTTCATATTTCACTTTTGATTTTGATAACACAGGATACGCATTTTATAACAACGTAGTAGGTGAACAGCAAACACTCGAGTATACTTTGAACGATAATTCGCTTCATATGATGAGATATTTGAATATAGAATACGATTGGAAGTACGATGTTTCAAAAGCTATCTTTACTCAGGATTTTGGTAGCCTTGAATTGGTATCTGCGAAAGAGGCATTTGAGGATTGGTATAACAACATTTCAGAATCGACAAGTCAGTATGGTGAACTCACTACACAGGCTGATATGACTGCTGCTGCAGGCTCAAGTTATGATATGTGGGATGTAGTCATTAATGTGGTGTATGATTATGTTATCAGCGTGTTGCCAGAAGATAAAGCTTCTTCTCTTTCTTCGGAACAAAAAGATTGGATTTCAGAAAAAGAATCTGCTATGGAAAGTGTAGCAAGTGAATATGTTGGCGGTTCGATGTATGGTATGATTAAAGCTCAGACTGGTGCTGATTATACAAAAGAGAGAGTAAAAGAGCTGATTGATATGATACCAGAACCATAAATCACATATTAATTAGTGTCTTCTATTTCTGTAGTGATTAATAAATATAATTGAATAAAAAGAAATCCCTGTAATGAGGTGAAATGGTTTATCTATACCGCATTACAGGGATTTTTGTTTTATTATTTATTTATAATTTATTTTCTGCTGTTATAGTCTTTTTCGATATTGTTACTCCAGTCATCAGAAATTGGAGCATTAGCTCTCATTGCAGATATAGGTGCAGATAATGTTTCATAGAGAACTTGTGTTCCTTTGCTGTCGGCGTTGTAGTTTACTGCACGGTTACGATTGATACCGAAATGCTCAGCAGTTTTTATTGCATCAATGTTCGCACCGATGAAGAGGAATTCCCAACCATACTTTTCTTTTTGATGCTCAATCATTTTCTTTACATCAACGCTTGTGAAACGATGGCTTGCGTTTTCCATACCATCTGTTGTGATGACAAACATTGTGTGTGCAGGAACATCCTCTGGTCGAGCATACTTGTGGATGTTTGCGATGTGCTTGATTGCACCGCCGATAGCATCTATGAGTGCTGTACATCCGCGTACAGTGTAATCTTTGTAGGTCATCTGTGAAATATCTTTGAGATTGACTCTATCGTGAAGAACTTCGCTGTAGTTATCAAAAAGTATAGTTGAAACGTACGCTTTGCCGTCTTCTTTTTTCTGCTTTTCAATCATTGCGTTGAATCCGCCGATGGTGTCGCTTTCAAGTCCTGACATTGAGCCGCTTCTATCTAAGATAAATACCAGTTCTGTTAAATTATTCTTTGATTTCATTGTGATTACCTCCGTGATTTTTATTGGTTTTCAACCTTACAACCATATTATAGTGGTTTTATACGGAGGTGTGGTCGCATGAAAAGCGACAAATTTATCCAAGCACACTCTGGTCAAATGCAAACAGTGCTTCGTTTATCTCAAAGATATTGTAGTTTTCGTGAGTGATGAAGTATTCGATTATGATGTCGAATTTGTTGCTGTGTGAAAGAGCAAACCCTGCTTTCATCAACATATCTTTTGTGTCTGCTAAACTCAGTTCAAGTGCAATCGCGAACGCAATCGCTGTTGTCTTGCTAGGCCTGTAATTTATGTCGTTGCGAATTTTAGAAAACAGCTTTCTGTCAACGTTTGCTTTTTTGTAGCATTGAGCATCCGTTATTCCTTTTTCGTCGATTTTTCTAAGGAGCATCTGCGAAAAGCTCTCGTCAATCTTACTCACCATATCTTCCAAAGAAATAGCTTTAGGTGCAGATGCACAAGTGCAATGTGGTGTTGCGGTTTTGTGCTTTTTTGAACCATCTATTGACTGTGATTCAATAGATTCATCGCTTTCGTCAGTAACAATAGGGCGGTTCCGTCTGTAGATAAAATGCGTGTCAACATACCTGTCATCGATGAAAGAAGAAATATCAGAGAAAAGCTTTTCGCTTATCTGAAAAGCTGACTTGTCAAAGACAACGATGTAAACCAGCATATCATATTCTGTTAAGAATTCTGTGATTGTGTCTACTGCAACCTTAAGAGCCTTGTCCTTAGGATATCCGTATACACCGCTCGAAATCAACGGAAATGCAACGGACTTACAGTCGTTGTTAAGTGCAAGATTCAAAGATTCTTTGTAGCAACTTTGCAACAGCTCTCTTTCACCACAGTTGCCGCCATTCCACTTTGGACCAACTGTATGTATAACATGCTTGCAAGAAAGTTTGTACGCATTTGTAATTTTCGCCCTACCAACCTCGCATCCGCCGAGTTTTTTGCACTCAACAAGAAGTGCTTTGCCTGCGGCTTTGTGTATAGCACCGTCAACACCACCACCGCCCAAAAGACTGGTGTTAGCAGCGTTAACTATAGCGTCACACTCCATTTTGGTAATGTCATTTCTAACGATTTTTAGCGGCATACATAACCTCCTTGTGTTAAAAACAATATCGAAAATATATTGAAATATTTCATGATGTTTTGATTATATGGCTTTACGATGATAAAAGCAATAGCGTCTTTTTAAAATAAGATATGGGTCACTAATTAACAACCCGTTAACCTTATAATAACTCCCTTAATAATTTATATCCAGTACTATAAATACTCAAAAAATAATTCTTTATCCCCTGCTAAAACGATGCTGCACTTGTATATACAAGGAAATGTTTTTATTGGGATAAATATATAGGTGCTGTTATGCGCTATGAGTAGCAAAACTGAATAGAAATAGCAAAAGCCGTTTTAACGAGAGTTAAAGCGGCTTTCTTGCATAAAACAAGAGGAGCACATCGTCTGATGTACTCCTGATTTTGGCAGGGGCAGAAGGACTCGAACCCTCGGCACGCGGTTTTGGAGCAAGTTAAGGTTCAAAAGAGTGCGTGCCAAAGTTTCCCGAGTGTTAAGCCTTAGTTGCAAACTTACTGTTGGCGGTATTACCACCGTTGATGCTATTATGATGCTAATTGATGTTATTCCACCACGTTTGTCACGTTTTTTTGCTGGTCAGGGAGAGCTTTCACTGCGCTGTAAAAACTTCATTCAGCCTCTGTATGTTAGCTTGTTCAAAACGGAAATGCAAGTTATTTGTTCCATAAAAGTTATACATGCTTTCTCGATTTGAACTTTATAATTACAGTTGTCTTTCAATGTTTCTTCCGCCATACATTACACGGATAATGGTCACTGTATTTTTGTCGTTATCAGGGATATAGAAAACGATATAATTATCCACAGGCATCATTCGTAAGCCTTT
>JAFUOM010000032.1 GCA_017481885.1 Ruminococcus sp. | reverse complement strand
GTCTGACTAAAGCGGTTGTAATGAATACTGATTGCTTGCTGTATGACAGTAACTATACTTTGCCTGCGACCGCTGTGATTTACGGCTATGAAGACTCATTTGCTCAGATTTACGCCGAAGAGCGTAACCGAGAGTTTGTGTTGCTTAAGCTTGGTGATGCTGACGTTAACGGTGAAATTTCAATTTTAGACGTAACTGCTATTCAGCTTCACATCGCTCAGTTACAGACTATCGATGACGGAGTGCACAAGCTCGCTGATACTGATAGAGATAAGAACTTGTCCATTATGGATGCAACCCAGATTCAGTTGTTCATCGCACAGATTATACCGGAATTGTAATTTGATATAATATAAAACTCCCTGTGATGCGGTTAAGGCTACTACATTGCGCAGGGAGTTTTCTTGTTGTTAAAACAAAAGGGCACCGATTTCTCGGTGCCCGAATTTATATATGATTTGCTACAATCAATACTTTGGTCTCTTTACATATGATGTATGTAAGAGCTCGTGAGCCTTGTGTGAACCAGGCTCGCCAAGGTAATCAGCATAAATAGCTGTAATCTCAGGATTCTTGTGAGACTTTCTGTACTCGAGGTTCTTATCGTCGTCGTAAAGAGCAGCTGAACGTAAGCCCTTAACGTCAACGAAGTTACGTGTATGACCGTCAACGATTGGCTGACCGCCGCCGTTGATACAACCGCCAGGACAGCACATAACCTCGATGAACTGGTAGTCAGCCTCGCCAGCCTTAACCTTATCGAGGAGCTTAGCAGCATTCTTAAGGCCTGATGTAACAGCAACCTTAACCTGCATACCAGCAACGTCATATGTAGCTTCCTTGATGTCTTCCATACCACGAACTTCTGTGTACTCGATGTGCTCGAGGTCCTCGCCTGTGAGTACGTCAGCAACTGTTCTAAGAGCAGCTTCCATAACACCGCCTGATGTACCGAAGATTGTGCCGGCACCTGAACCGATACCCATAATTGGGTCGAAGTCCTCGTCAGGAAGTGAAGTGAACTGGAGACCTGCTGCCTTAATCATAGAAGCAAGCTCACGTGTTGAGATAACGAAATCGTTATCAGCGATGCCATCGTGACCCTGATCGTCACGCTTAATCTCAAACTTCTTAGCAACGCAAGGCATAACTGATACAACAACCATATCCTTAGGGTCAATGCCCATCTTCTCAGCGTAGTATGACTTAATCATAGCACCCTGCATCTGCTGTGGAGACTTACATGTTGAGAGGTTAGGAATAAGCTCTGGGTAGTAGTGCTCGCAGAACTTGATCCAACCTGGTGAACAAGATGTAATCATTGGGAGTGTGCCGCCGTTCTTAACACGGTTTAAGAACTCAGTACCCTCTTCCATAATTGTAAGGTCAGCAGCAAAGTTTGTGTCGAATACCTTGTCAAAGCCAAGGCGACGGAGAGCTGCAACCATTTTACCTGTAACGTTTGTGCCGATTGGCATATCAAAGCACTCACCAAGTGTTGCTCTAATTGATGGAGCTGTGTGAACGATAACTGTCTTACTTGGATCTGCGATAGCAGCAAATACTTCTGCAGTGTCGTCACGCTCAACGAGTGCACCTGTAGGACATACAGCTGTACACTGACCGCAAGCTACACAAGCAACCTGATCAAGAGTCTGGTTGAATGCACAACCGATTTCTGTGTCGAAACCACGGTTGTTAGCGCCGATAACGCCAACATACTGGTTCTTACAAGCAGCAGTACATCTACGGCAAAGAACGCACTTGTTGTTGTTTCTAACGAGGTGGAGTGTAGTAGCGTCGATGTCAGACTTTGTCTCTTCGCCACAGAACTTTGACTCGTCTACGCCGTACTCAACGCAGAGCTTCTGGAGCTCACAAGAGTTTGAACGTGGGCAAGAGAGACACTTCTTGTCGTGGTTAGAAACGATGAGCTCGAGAGTTGTCTTTCTGTATTTCTGAATCTGTGGTGTGTTTGTGAAGATTTCTGTACCCTCTCTGTCGATTGGGTATACACAAGCAGCCACTAAGCTTCTTGCGCCCTTAACTTCACAAAGACACATACGGCATGCACCGATTTCGTTGATGTCCTTGAGGTAGCACAGAGTAGGAATCTTGATACCGAACTGGTGGCATGCTTCAAGGATAGTAGTGTTTTTCTCAACAGAGAAAGGCATACCGTTGATTTTAATATTAAGCATTTCCATTATAATATCTCCTTTCTCTTAGCCTTTAATGATAGCGCCGAACTTACATGTTGGGAGACAAGCACCGCACTTAACGCACTTAGCTGTGTCGATTTCGTAAGCTGGCTTCTTCTTGCCAGGAGCAGTGTAGTCAGTAACTGTGATAGCACCAGCTGGACACTGTCTAGCACACATTGAACAACCAAAGCACTTGTCTTTGATGATAGAGAACTCGAGGAGGTCCTTACAAACGCCTGCTACACACTTCTTGTCAACAACGTGCTGAACATATTCGTCTCTAAAGTAGTTGAGTGTTGAAAGAACAGGGTTTGGAGCTGTCTGACCAAGACCGCAAAGTGAGTTGTCCTTGATGTAGTGGCAGAGCTCTTCCATCTCGTCGAGCATCTCAAGAGTACCCTGACCCTTAGTGATCTTGTCGAGCATCTCAAGGAGTCTCTTTGTACCGATACGGCATGGTGTACACTTACCACAAGACTCGTCAACTGTGAACTCTAAGAAGAACTTAGCGATATCAACCATACATGTTGACTCGTCCATAACGATAAGACCACCAGAACCCATCATTGAGCCGATAGCGAGAAGGTTGTCGTAGTCGATTGGAATATCTAAATGCTGTGGTGGGATACATCCGCCTGATGGACCACCAGTCTGAGCAGCCTTGAACTTCTTGCCGTTAGGGATACCGCCACCGATTTCCTCAACGATTTCTCTAAGTGTTGTACCCATTGGTACTTCAACAAGACCTGTGTGCTCAATCTTACCACCAAGAGCGAATACCTTAGTACCCTTTGACTTCTCTGTACCGATAGACTGGAACCAGTCAGCACCGAGTAAGATGATACGTGGAATATTAGCGTATGTTTCAACGTTGTTTAAGATAGTTGGCTTTCTGTAGAGACCCTTAACAGCTGGGAATGGAGGACGAGGACGTGGCTCACCACGCTTACCTTCGATAGATGTCATGAGGGATGTTTCCTCACCACAAACGAAAGCACCTGCACCAAGTCTGAGCTCTACATCGAAGCTAAAGTCTGTACCAAAGATGTTTTTGCCAAGCAGACCGTACTCTCTAGCCTGATTGATAGCAATCTGGAGACGGTTAACAGCGATTGGGTACTCAGCACGAACGTAAACGTAACCCTGAGTAGCGCCGATAGCGTAACCAGCGATAGCCATAGCTTCGAGTAATGCGTGTGGGTCACCCTCAAGGATTGAACGGTCCATAAATGCACCTGGGTCACCTTCGTCAGCGTTACAGCAAACGTACTTCTGGTCAGCGTCATTTGCTGCTGCGAACTTCCACTTTAAACCAGTAGGGAAGCCAGCACCGCCACGGCCACGTAAGCCTGAAGCTAAGATTGTCTCGATAACTTCCTCTGGCTTCATTTCAGTAAGAACCTTACCTAAAGCTGCGTAACCGTCCATAGCGATGTATTCATCAATCTTCTCTGGGTCGATAACACCGCAGTTTCGAAGTGCGATACGCTGCTGCTTAGCATAGAATGCTGTTTCGTTGAGGGATTTGATTGTGTCCTCAACAACTGTCTCCTGATAGAGAAGACGGGTTACGATTCTACCCTTTAAGAGATGCTCTTCAACGATTTCTGGGATATCATCGATTTTAACCATTGAGTAGAAGCTACCCTCTGGATAGATAACTACGATTGGGCCGAGAGCGCAAAGACCGAAGCAACCTGTTGTGATAACGTTAACTTCTTTCTCTAAACCTTTTGCTGCGATTTCTTCTTTGAGCTTCTCAACAATTTTTAAACTGTCTGAAGAGGTACATCCGGTACCGCCGCAAACAAGCACATTAGAACGATACATTACTTGACCTCCCTTTATTTGTAAGCACCGATTGTGTACTCGGTAACTACGTTTCTGTTAACAATGTGGTCGTTAACAACCTTTGCAACCTTTTCAGGTGTCATTTTAACATAAGTAACCTTGTCCTCGCCTGGGATTTCGATTTCAACAACAGGCTCGAACTGACAGATGCCGATGCATCCTGTCTGTGTGATTGTAACATCCTGCAGATTTCTCTTAGCAACTTCCTCAGTAAAAGCGTTTAATACCGGGCGTGCACCTGCAGCGATACCGCATGTAGCCATACCAACCAGAATGCGAACTGCGTTAGGATTCTCGTGTCTCATATTGAGCTCGAGCTTAGCCTTATCTCTGATTGCCTGTAATTCAGCTAAAGATTTCATCTGTTAACCTCCGTATATAATGTTAGATTGTTCTTCTAAAAAACCGTCGATCCACATAAGCACGTCAGGTGTGTTAAGTGGAACGTCTGACCCCAAAACTTCTCTTAGCTCTCTTGTGTCAAGAGTAAACTCGCCACAGTCAGCCTTGTGACTAAACACAAAGTCAATGTGGGGGTTGCACTGGATAAGAATTTTCACAGTCGAGTTGATGTCACCAAGCGGTGTCATATCAACGCTCGACTTTATAAAGTGAGCGTAAATGGTGGTGCCAACATTAACAGTAGAGTCGATGTTAAAGCTGCCGCCTGTCTGCTCAGCTGCCATCTTAAACAGCGGAACGCCTAAACCCACCTTGCGGGTTTTGCGAGTAGTGAAAAACGGGTCGATGACTGACTCAACCTGCTCTTTAGTCATACCGCAACCATTGTCCTTGACATAAATGTCAAGAAAATCGTCCTTGTCGCTCTCAACAACTTCGATAGTAACAAGTGTTGCTTTTGCGGTAATGCAGTTTTGAGCCACGTCCATAACGTTAAGAGATAACTCTCTCATAGTAAATTAGTCCTTGTATTTTGCAAGAATGTCAGGGATCATATCAGCTGTAAGTCTGCCGTAAACGTCATCGTTGATTGTGATAACAGGAGCAAGACCGCAAGCACCGATACAACGGCAAGCTGTAAGTGAGAACTGGCCGTCTAAAGTACATTCCTCAGCACCAATACCAAGCTCCTGTGAAAGTTTTTCTAAAACCTCACCTGAACCCTTAACGTAACATGCTGTACCCATACATACAGAGATGTTGTACTTGCCCTTAGGGGACAAAGCGAACTGAGAGTAGAAAGTAGATACGCCGTAAACCTCTTCGAGTGGAACATTAAGGCCTTCTGCAATCATAGTCTGAACCTCGATTGGAAGATAGCCATAGATGTCCTGAGCCTCCTGAAGTACAGGCATTACAGCGCCTGGGTCATCAATGTGTTTAGCGATAACCTGCTTGAGCTCTGCTTCCTGCTCAGGTGTACCCGCAAATGGGATACTACTGATTTTTTTAAGCATCTTTTTTCCTCCTGATTAGAAAATTATGTACTGTGAATTGTAGCAAAAAAATTCGTATATGCACACGCATAAATTATAGCACAATTACCCGTATTTGTCTATACGACAAAGGGCTAAATACAACTAAAAAACAGGAAAATTGACAAAAATTTATCAAACTTTTTTGTGACATTTGACAGTTAGCGTAGGCTAACTGTCATTTTAACTTGTAATATTTTACAATGGTTTGATATTATAGTTCTAAATTAGAAATATAAAGACTGGCAAGGTTTGGTGTTATACAGGAGGGTTTGGTATAAAACAAACGCTCCCTGTGTAAGGGAGCGTAAAGTTATACATTCTTTAGTTTTTGTAGCACGGTTTCTATCGATAAATTATCAAGTTCAAAGAAATTCTGTGCGTCTTTCATATTCTCAAGATAATGAGCGTCACTGTCACGCACAACGAGCATATCGTTTAATATCGGATACTTTTTCTTTAGCTCTTCGATATTGCCTGAGCTTGATACTTCGGCGGTTTTAAAACCACACTCGGGTGGAATGTCACCAAGAGATGAAATAATCGACATACTGTCGCGATTGATGTGAGCAGGGTAGCACACACCTGAAAAGCTTTCCACCAGCTCTTTGACGTTCATAACCGAGATGTCAGTTGCGAGAATGAGCAAATTGTCAACTTCGCCTGTCTCTTCGTCAAGCTCGTTCATTATCACTTGTCTGCCGTAAATATCCACGCGGTTAGGAAACTGCATTTGATGTTCTTTTACGTAATCGTTCCACAAAAGAGCTTTGTCAAGTGTAGGGAAGAGGCACACAACGTGGATTTCTTCCATTGTCGTAAGCTCCATACCGGGGATAACACACAAGTCGTTCTCTTTGCCAAGTTTCATCACAGCTTCGCAGTTTAAAACTGAGTTGTGGTCAGTCAGTGCGATAACGTCAAGACCTAACAGCTTTGACATACCAACTATGTTGTTCGGTGTCATATCCATATCGCCACACGGCGACAGACACGAGTGCATATGTAAATCGTAGTAGTACTTCATCTTATTTTAAAAGCTCGTAAATTTTGGTAGCAAGGTGGTATGAGTTTTCCTCTGTCTGCAAAATTGTAACGTCCATTGCTTCTGCTTTAGCCTTAGCGTCCTCGTCAAGGGAAGCATTTTCGACAAGCACGATGCACGCTACATCAGCAAGAGTTGCAACAGCAATTGAGTTAATGTTACCCATAACGGTCAGCCAGATTGAGTCTTCACCTGCTCTGCCCATTACCCAACTTAGCAAATCGCCGATGTAGCAATCAGTGATTTCACGGTCCATATCACCGTTTACGAGTATTTTAAGATTGAGTTTTTCTACTGCTTCTTTGATATTCATAGTAAACTCCGTTTGATTATAAGTTTTTAAGCTGATTGTAAACTGACTGAATCTGAGCTTTCAGCTTGTGGATGCAGTCGGTTTCCTTTGCGATGCCTTTTACGATGTCCTCTGCCATTGCTCTGCAAGTTGGAGCACCGCAGGAACCGCAATCAAGACCAGGTAAAGTAGCACAGATTTTTTCCATCTGCTCCATTTTATCCATCGCCTTGAAAATATCTTCGTCGAGTCTGAAGCCTTCTCCGCTGAATTCAAGCTCACCTTTCCACATAAACTCGTCAATATCAACGTCATCATCAAGATGATTCAGCGAAACAGGCAGGTATTTACGCAGGTTGTGAATACGTGCTTGTGCAACGTAAGGGTTTTCGACATTGAGAATACCGCCGACACAACCGCCCGAGCAGGCGTTGAGCTCAACGAATTCTACGTTGTGGATGTGCTCATCCTCAAGACCCTCTAATACACGGATAACGTTTTCGATGCCGTCAGCAGCTAAGTATTTATCGCCCAGCATAGCGGCACTTTCTCCTCCGCTTGTTGCCCAGCCAACACCGATTAAGCCTGAATTTGCGATAGGCTCGATAACCTTTAATTTATCCATTGCCTGAGTAAGCTGAGGGTAAATTTTGGATATAGCAATAGCACCGTTGCAGGCAGATTCTTCGCCTGTTGTAGGAGAGTTGACCTCGGTTACTTTTGCGGCACAAGGAGTGATGAAGAATACACCAATGTCGCTGTCAGGCAAGCCTGTGTGTCTTTTAACTTCTTTTCGTGCAAGTCTAGCCGCAATCTCCATCGGAGCAAGCATAGGCATTACGTTTTCGCACAAATCAGGAAAACGGATTTTGATGAGTCTTACAACAGCAGGACAAGCCGAGCTTATAATCGGAGTTTTGAGCTTTTTTTCTCTTATCAGTTTTCGTGTTGCTTCAGAAACAAGCTCTGCTGCACGGGAAACTTCAAAAATAACGTCAAAGCCGATTGCTCGAAGTCCGTTTAAAACTATGTCAATGTCGTCAAGGTTGTTGAACTGTCCGAAAAGTGCAGGAGCAGGGATTGCAACCTTGATTTTATATTTTTCAATTTCTTCAAGCGGTGAAGAGTGGGCACGCTTTGCTCTGTGAGGGCAAATGCGGATACACTCACCGCAGTCTATACAGCGGTCACGCAGGATAGTAGCTTTTCCGTCGTGAACACGTATAGCTTCTGTAGGGCATCGTTTGAGGCAGTTGGTGCAACCACAGCACTTGTCTGCTTCCAGCTCTACGGAGTGAAAATACTTTTTCTGCATTTTCCACACCTCTTATGTAAATTTTGTATACTAAAAATTATCCGTTGACTTTAACTGTTAGGTAAAGGTTTGTACCGACACCGATTTGTGTTTCGATACGCATTTCATCGGTATATTTTTTGATGTTCGGAAGTCCCATACCTGCACCGAAACCAAGGTTTCGTACATTGTCGGGAGCGGTTGAAAATCCCGCCTGCATAGCTTTTTCAACGTCAGGAATACCTGGACCCTTGTCGGCAAGCAAAACCTCAACTCTGTCAGGGTAGATGTCAACATCACAGTAGCCGCCTTCAGCGTGGATAACCATATTTATCTCAGCTTCATACATAGCAATAGCAACTCGTCTGATAGCATCACTGTTGTAACCCAGTGCCTTGAGGCGCTTTTTAACTGCACCGGATGCTTCACCTGCACGGGTGAAGTCGTCACCTGGAACTTCATATCTTAAATGAATAGCACTCATTATTCACAGCCTCCTGACAGACCTTTTGAATAGAGCAATCCACACGCAGTGAACATTCTAAAACGTGTTTTAATCAGAGTGATTTCTCTTGATTTTGCAAGGTCGATGATTGACTGGTCAGGCTCTTTGCCTCTGACAAATACGATGCACGCCATATCCATCATCTCGGCTGTTCTTACAACCTGTGGATTAACAAGACCTGTGAGCAGTACAGATTGGTCTTTAACAAAAGCGAGTACATCGCTCATCATATCACTACCGCAAGCGGTTTTTATCTCTGTGTCAAGGTTACCCTCACAGATAACTTCGCCCTCTAAAATATCGATAATGTCTTTTATTACCATAAAAAAGTCCACCCTTTCTATATACATAAACGTATTTTACCATACATTTGAACTAAATTCTACACAAAGATTAGGGCGTTATTATGTGGAAAATGACGGAAGAAGCAGAATTGTACTTTAAAAACAAAACGAATAGTAGTATAATCAGATCGGGTGATAATATGAAAGCTATTATTTTTGATTTGGACGGTACGCTGTGGGACACAAGCGATACTGTTGTCAGAATATGGAACGAAGTGCTGAGCGTTAAATGCCCTGAACTTCATATGACCAAGGAGATTATGGCGTCGCTGATGGGTAAAAACAAGGCTCAGTTTATGGATGATTTCTTTGTTGGGATTGAAAAGGAAGAAGCTGAAAAGCTGATTTCTGAGATTTTTGCACACGAGCAGGAGTATTTAATCGAGCACGGTGCGAATATGTACGACGGAGTTATTGAAACTTTGAATGAGCTGAAAAACGACTATGCTTTAGCGATAGTAAGTAACTGCCAAAGCGGATACTTAAATGCGTTTCTTACACATTACAAGCTCAACGATTTGCTTGCTGACTTTGAATGTGCAGGGAGCAGTCCGCTTTCAAAAGGCGAGAACATAAAGCTTGTTGTACAGCGTAACGGCTTTGAAAAAGCAATATATGTCGGCGACACCAAAAGTGACGAAAATGCCGCAAAAGAAGCAGGCTTGCCGTTTGTTTATGCATCGTATGGTTTTGGTGAGGTCGATGAGTATAGTGGTGTTATAAATTCTTTTGAAGAAATTAAAACTATCGCTGAAAAGATGCTGTAACAAAAACAAAAAGACACAGGGGGATTATCCTGTGTCTTTTTTGCGTCAATATTTAATTATAGTCCCGCAATGAAAAGCTGGATTTCTGTAGCATCCATAATAGACAGACCTTTGTCACCGTCAGTGTCAGCGTACTGAGCTTGTTCGTCAGTAAGCTTTTCAATCTGTGCGATGTCCAGCTGAATAGCAGTTGCGTCAATAATGGAAACATCACCATCACTGTCAACGTCACCGAGCATAATGTCGGTATTAATATCATTATCTACATCTATTGCAAAATAGTCTATTGGATACTCCAATGAGGCAGCATCGTTTGTTACAACAAAGATGTTAAGACCTTTCTCATAATAAGACATCATTGCGGACAAGTATGTTACGGTAGCTCCATTGTGTGATATTGAGCAAAGCTCAGGGTCAACATTAACGCCAAAACCGTAACCGTGACGAGGGGTAGTCATTTGCTTAAAGCTTTCTTCGCTGAGTAATGTGCCCTTTGAAAGAGCTGTCATCCATTTGTCCATATCTTTAGCGTTTGACACAAGGTCACCTGCACCCTGAGCTAAACCTTTGATGTATGGGTCGATATATTCCTGATACTCTTCAAGCTCGTGATTCTCAGCTAAATTTTCGGAATGAACAAGTTCTTCGTAAATACCTGAGTTTGTCATACCAAGTGGTTCAAAGATGTTCTGTTTGATAAAGTCAGAGTAACTCATACCTGAAACCTGTTCCACTATGAGCGAAAGTAGGAAATAGTTTGTGTTTGAATAAGACATTGTTTTGTCAGGAGTGAACTTTAACTCCTGTGTGAAAAGCCAGTCAAGGATTGCTTGTTGGTTTTCCTGTTCAGTCGCAGTATTTGACAGCGGATACTCATTGGTTGGGATTTCGTGGCCTTTGTATTGAGAGTCAGGGTTAATATGGTCACGGATACCTGAACGCATATTTAAAAGGTTTTCAATAGTAATATCTCTGCCGATTGTGTACTCAGGGAAGTATTTTGAGAGCTTGTCGTCAACGCTGAGCTTTCCCTGTTCCTGCAATAATAAAACAGTAGCGGCACAAAACTGCTTTGAGATTGAGCCGATAGGGAAGAGTGTGTCGATAGTCATAGGCTTGTTTTCAGCAGTGTTCTGCATACCTCTGACACTCTGGCACAGCACACGACCGTTGTGTGTAACATAGGCTACACCTGAGATGTTGTATTCAACCATCAGTTCATCCAGAAAATTCTGATACGCTGTCATAGATGACACAGGCGCTACGGAGTTTTCAACCTCGGCAGCCTGAGCTGATAGTGCAAACATTGGTGTTATAAGCATAAGTACAGCAAGCAGTATGCTTATGGCTTTTTTAGTTTTCATAATTCTCTCTCCTTGTTAAATTTTAGATTTGCAAGAACATTGTATCATTTCTTGCGTAGATAGACAATCAACGCTTTTTTGAAAAATCAACCGTGAGTTGAATGTTAGTGAATAGTTTGC
>JAFUOM010000031.1 GCA_017481885.1 Ruminococcus sp. | reverse complement strand
CCTGCAAGGAAAGGCTCCGCCGTAGGCGGTGGTGAGGTAAAAAACGCTTGATAACAGCAATTTAATTGTTAAGCTATCAACGCCTTCAACCTCATCCGTCACCTATCGGTGCCACCTTCCCCAATCTCGGGGAAGGCTTTTTACGCTAAACCATAATTTAAGCTACTGCAAAACAAAAAGGGCGGTCAACGACCGCCCTAAAGGTTTTTGATTACTTAATACTATTAAAATCCTTAGTCACTAAAATCAAAGCTTCTTGATTAACTTAGCAAGGAAACGCTGGATGTGTGTAGCGTCGATAATATTTACGTCGCCGTCACCGTTAGCATCTGCAGCTGCAAGTGATGAACTACTGAGTGTCTTAACACCTGCAAGGTGGAGCTGGATTTCAGAAACGTCTACGATATCAACACGACCGTCACCGTCAACATCGCCGATTTCATACTTAACCTCAGGCTGTGTTGGCTGTGGTGGCTGAGTTGGTGCTACAGGCTTTGTTTCTGGCTCTGTAGCTTCTGGCTGTGTTGCTTCAGGTTCTGTTGCTTCTGGCTCAGTTGCTTCAGGTTCTGTTGCTTCTGGCTGTGTTTCGATAAACTCAGGTGCTGTTGGCTTCTGAACGTCAGGAATAACGTGGTTGCCACTCTCGTCGTAGTGGTCGTCACGGAGACAGTCAGCCTCGCTACCGTCTGCTGTGAAACCGTAGCAACCCTTACCATAGTAGTAGTACCACTCACCGCCACATGTCATCTGTTCAGATGCGTCAGACTTCATAACGAGGTCAGGGTCGATAACGAAGATCATATTGTTGAATGACTCTGTACCGTCAGGATAGTTTGGTGACTCGCCTACATCGTAGTACTCACTACCGATGTTAACTGACTGAGCAGCACACTTGTAGATTGGGTCTGTCTCATCAAGACCGCCGTCAACAGCGTTGTTCCAAACGATTGTTGTTACGTCAACAGGAACGTTAGCGTAGTAGATGTTAGGGTCATCTTCGTCTGAACCGGAAGCAATGTAACCAATCCAAGCTGCAGGGTCAGCAACACCTGAATCCCACCAGTAGATACCTGCTGTGCTTGTTGCGAGCTCACCTGTTGTAGTAAGCTTGTACCATGTTGGAGCAAAGTTGCCATTTGACTCGAGCTCAGGGTTGTCGCCGCGCTCACCGTTAGTGCCATCAGGCATAAGGAAATAGTATCTGAATGTTTCAGGCATCTCTTCGTCGTTGTCGAACATCCACATATCGATACCCTCTTCAACTGTAAGGCAATCCGGGTCGTTCCAGCTGTAAGCTGATGCTACGATAGCAAAAGTAGATGCTACCATTGCAATTGCAAGAATTATACAAAGTAATTTCTTCATAGTTTAATATCCTCCTCAATGTTTTAAAAAACTATAACACTTAATACTATTATACAATATATTTTCTTTGTTTCAAGAAAGAAATAAAAAACAGCGGATAGAAAAATCCACCCGCTGTTTGTGTATAGTTTACAATCGTCTCTGCACTTTCACCAAAAATGAAGCCGCAAAATATGTCATAAACACGAATGACCCTATACCATTTAAACAAAGCACAAATAGTTGATTTGTGCAACTCTTATAAAATCAATCTGTATCAAGCTTGAGAACCGCCATAAACGCCTCCTGCGGAACCTCAACTGTTCCCAGAGAACGCATACGTTTTTTACCCTCTTTCTGCTTTTCAAGAAGCTTCTTCTTACGGGTGATGTCGCCGCCGTAACACTTTGCAAGAACGTCCTTACGCATAGCCTTTACAGTTTCTCGAGCGATGATTTTTCCGCCGATGCAAGCCTGAATCGGAACTTCAAAAAGCTGACGTGGAATGTTCTCCTTGAGCTTTTCAGCCATCTTTCGTGCTCGTGCGTACGCCTTTTCAGCGTGAATAATAAAGGAAAGAGCGTCCACAGTCTCGCCGTTGAGCATAATATCGAGTTTGACAAGCTTTGATTCTCTGTACTCTTTCATCTCGTAGTCAAAGGACGCATAACCTCTTGTACGGGATTTGAGTGTGTCAAAGAAGTCGTAGATAATCTCAGCGAGAGGCAACTCGTAGTGAATGTCAACTCGGTCGGAGTCGATGTAATCCATACCGATAAATGTACCACGTCTGTCCTGACAAAGCTCCATAATATTGCCGACGTACTCGCTTGGAGCGTATATGTGAGCATCTGTGATAGGCTCCTGCGCAGACATTACAAGTGCAGGGTCAGGATAGTTTGTCGGGTTACTTATCATCTCTGTTTCGCCCGATGTACGAGTAATTTTATAGTTAACAGACGGAGCTGTTGTGATAAGGTCGAGGTTATACTCACGCTCGAGTCTTTCCTGAATAATCTCCATATGAAGAAGACCTAAGAAACCGCATCTGAATCCAAAGCCGAGCGCTACTGAGGTTTCAGGTTCAAAAGTAAGTGATGCGTCGTTCAACTTCAACTTGTCAAGTGCATCACGCAAATCGCCGTAACGTGCACCGTCAGCAGGATAAACACCGCAGAATACCATTGACTGAACTTCTCTGTAACCAGGAAGCGGCATATCAGCAGGGTTTTCTGTTAAAGTAACAGTGTCGCCAACCTGTGCATCCTGCAAGCTCTTGATAGAAGCTGTGATGTAACCAACCTCGCCTGCATACAAGCCCTCTTTTTCTTCAAGAGAAGTAGCACGCATATGACCACATTCAACAACAGAGAAAACAGAACCCGTTGCCATCAGCTTGAACTCGTCACCCTTGTGAATCTGACCTTCTTTTACTCTTACATAGATAATAACGCCTTTGTATGAGTCGTAGTAGGAGTCAAAAATCATCGCCTTGAGCGGTGCGTTTTTATCACCGACAGGAGAAGGAATATCTGTAACGATTTTTTCGAGCACGTCGTGGATGTTAATACCTGCCTTAGCAGAAACACGTGGAGCATCCTGTGCAGGGATACCGATGATATCCTCGATTTCGTTGATTACACGGTCAGGGTCAGCAGACGGCAGGTCAATTTTGTTGACAACAGGGACAATCTCAAGTCCCGAATCAACCGCAAGGTAGGTATTTGCAAGAGTCTGAGCTTCAATTCCCTGAGAAGCATCGACAACAAGCACAGCGCCCTCGCACGCAGCAAGAGAACGTGAAACCTCGTAGTTAAAGTCAACGTGTCCCGGTGTGTCGATAAGATTGAACTGATATGTTTCGCCGTCGTCAGCCTTGTACTCTAGAGTTACCGCGTGTGCCTTGATTGTAATACCACGCTCACGCTCCAAATCCATATCATCCAAGAGCTGGTCTTCCATATCGCGCACAGCAACGCTCTGAGTGTGCTCAAGAATTCTGTCGGCAAGTGTGCTTTTGCCGTGGTCAATATGAGCAATTATGCTGAAATTTCTGATTTTATCCTGTTTAAATGCCAAGTATATCACCTGCAAAGTCAAATTTTAATACCTATACAAATATATATGATACCACAAAGAAAAAAGCTTGACAAGAGAATCCGTAGCGATTGTGTGTTGTAACCAAAAATTTTAAAACATATTTGTCGAATAACAAACTATTAAAGTTTCACTCACCATTCCCGACTATCGTAATATTCCATAAAATAACTATAACTATTTTGTGCAAATGTGTTACTTGTATATTGAAATTCAGTGTGCTATAATGTATGTACCAAATTTTTAGGAGGATTTTCAAAATGAAAAGAATTATTAGCATTTTGCTCGCAGTAATGTTAGTTGCTTCATGTACTGTAGCTACTTCAGCTCTTTACAGCTGGTTCGAGGAGCAGGCAATCACTGTTGACCAGGCTATCCAGAACTACATCGACGCAGGCAACGAAGCACCAGAAACTTACAGATACTATTTCCTTATGCCAAACGGCACAAACGGTGAGATGGGTGACGACGAAACAAGCCCTTACTATGGCAAGTTCGCTGACACATGGTACAAGCCTTACGCTGATGGTACTCCTTCAACAACTACAGCAGGTATTTACTGGTGGGATTCAAAGGTTGCTGACCCAGAAGCTTGGATTGGTTACCTCCCTTCAGGTAAAGAAGAGTGCGACGCTGACATTTACTACGCAGACGTTCCTGTAGCTGTTACAGGTTTCATCTGGAACAACGGTATTGACGGTGGTATGGACCCAGAGAACCCAATCTTCTACTGTGCTG
>JAFUOM010000030.1 GCA_017481885.1 Ruminococcus sp. | reverse complement strand
TCACAAGAGTGCCATAGATTTTAACAGCAGATGTAATGCTGAGTCGCTCGTTGACGGTGTGAACGTCATGGATTGTCGGACCAATTGCGATGCAATCAAAGTTCTCAATAGCCGATGCGAAAATTCCGCACTCAAGTCCTGCGTGTAAGGCTTCAACCCTAGGCTCTTTGTCAAATTGCTCGATGTATGTACCTTTGTACAGCTCTCTGAGTTTTGAATCAGCTCTGTACTCCCACGGTGGGTAGTGACCAAAGCACTCCCAATTGAATGAAAGCATATCAAAGAAAGTCATCATCTTTTCTGACAACGAATCAAGTGCTACACTCTTATTACTTCTTAAACCATAATGCATAACAAGCTGGTTGCCACTAAAGCTGAGTATTCCGAGATTAAGTGATGTTTCAACAAGTCCACTGATACTTGCACTCATTTCAAGCACACCGTTTGGAGTGCAACAAAGAGCACATATGAATTTATTAAGGCTTTCTTTGCACATAACATCAAACTGTGCACATTCGCCTTTGTCAACGGTGATAAGCATTTTCTTTTCTCTGTCACCAAACTCAAGTTCGATAAGCTTTATTGCTTCGTTCAGTGTTTTGCAGAAGATATCAAAATCGCTTACACAAAGTTCAATTTTACAAGCGTTAGGAATAGCGTTAGCTTTGTCGCCGCCACAAATTAAAATGATATCAAAATCCACTTTGCGTTTAAGGTTGTTTAGCAGCTTGCCGGCTACGATGTTAGCGTTAGCTCTGCCTTTGTGAATCTCAACGCCTGAGTGACCGCCTTTGAGCTTTTCGATTGTGATAGTAAGCTTAGTACCTGTTGCGATAGCCAAAGGGATATCCTGCTCAACTTTGAAGTCGCAACCACCTGCACAAGATACTGTGATGCAATCATCCTCCTCAGAATCGAGGTTAATCATACGTTTTGCACTCAATACGCTCATATCAAGACCTTTGGCACCGTACATTCCGGTTTCTTCGTCAGTTGTGAAAACTGCTTCAATCGGTGGGTGTCTGAGTTCATTGCTGTCCAAAATGCTTAGTATCATTGCAACAGCGATACCATTGTCAGCACCAAGTGTTGTGCCCTTAGCTTTAATGTAGTCGCCGTCAACGTAAACATCAAGACCATCTTTAAGAAAATCAATTTTGCAGTCAGCAGTTTTCTGACAAACAATGTCAAGGTGTCCTTGTAAAATTACTGGCTGGGCATTCTCAAGACCAAAGGTACCACCTTTGTATATGACTACGTTTTTCTCATCGTCTGTGTAGTACTTCAGACCGTGAGAATTTGCAAAGTCGATGCAATATTGCGAGATTGCATCTTTATCGCCCGAACCTCTGTGAATGGCGCTTATTTCTTCGAAATAGCTGAAAACAGAGTCGTGCTTCAAAAGTTCAAGCTTTGACATAAAAATCCTCCAATAAAAACAGGGAATAAGCCCCAAGGCTTACTCCCCTGAATCCACAAAAATTATAACAATTTGTCGAAACTATGTCAAATGGAAAATACTATGGTAAATGTAAAAGAGAGTGTGTTTATAGGTATAACCCCATAGCGTTCAAAATTTCAGTTTCAGGTGCACAACCATTAACTGTTAAAAGTACAATCTTATGGCATATATCTTTGAGTGATTTGCCCTCGAAAACAGGAGCTGTTGAAAAATCATCGAAGTTATCATAGTCGTATGCCTCGGAGCCATCAGGTACTAAACCAAACCAATAACAGTCTTTTTGCGTGTTATCTCTGTCAGGCATTTTGCCCATCCAGCACAGTTGATATTTATCTATACCTTTTACGCAAAACTCAATCTCCGCACAGCCTTTACCTAGAGTATTAAATGCGAACAGATTTTTAATGTTATCAAATGTTAGTTTCATAAAATCACCGCCTAAATCAAGTATAGCTTTATCTCTACAATAAGTAAAGATAAAGAAAGTGATGAAATAAAAATAAAATTAATTAAAAAATTACTTGACAACTCGAGATTGTTGTGCTAGAATAACGCTTGTTACGGAGAGGTGTCCGAGTGGTTTAAGGAGCTAGTCTTGAAAACTAGTGATCCCGCGAGGGACCAAGGGTTCGAATCCCTTCCTCTCCGCCATTTTTTTATATTTTTTAACTTTGGCTTATGGAGGATTACTCAAGTGGCCAAAGAGGCTCCCCTGCTAAGGGAGTAGGCCGGGAAACCGGTGCGAGAGTTCGAATCTCTTGTCCTCCGCCAAGGAAAGCACTAACCTTTATGGTTGGTGCTTTTTCTTTTTGTGTTAGTTAGAAAGATTCGAACTCGAGCACAGTGCGGGCATTGAGTACGACCGCCGCCAGTGGCGGAAACAGGGAGAACGATAATGGTGCAGCGGTCAAAATTGAGCGAAGCGAATAGCAAGCAATCAATTTTGGGAACCGCAAACTGGGGAATCTCTTGTTCTCTGTAAAAGAATAACCGTAATCTTGATACAAGGTTGTGGTTGTTTTCTATTTATGGTATAATTCAGAAAAAGGAGGGATTATAATGGATTTATTGTTTTTTGCAATATTCTTTTTTGTAATTCTTATTCCGCTGGGTTTGGGGATAATAATTCCCATATATAAGAAACACAGTAGTGTAACCTGTGGTGTTATCAACTACGATTCCAGCATGAAAAAATTTGTTTATAAAGTTAACCTCTCATACCAGCAGGTGGTTGATTTGTTAAATACGAAGAACGATGTTGATGAACTATCCTGTACATTTGATTTTGATAATGCAATAATAAGATTTTCAGAATATGGTTCACATAGAAATTACTATTTTCAAGTTCAAGAATGTAGTGGCTTTTCTATCATAAAGCTGGAACAAGTTGAGTTGATCGGTATGTCAAGCCATATTCCATATAAACTCAATCCGTTTATTGTCAGTAAATTACGAGCAGAAATCGTGCCTTTTTCCCAGTACGGTTTTTAGATTTGCAACCAGCTAACAAATGCCCTTGTAAAATAACTTTGCATCCTCTTACCTAAAAAGAGGGTGCATTTGTATTAAAATTAGGTTCATTCTTTTTGTCTAAATAACGAATCGTTGACGATACTTGAATTATTTGTTATTATTAGTATCACTATTATGGTGAGGTATAACTATGATTGATATAATATTGGAAACGCTTATAGATGCGCTCAAGATGACGCCGATTCTGTATCTTGCGTATCTTTTGATGGAGTTTCTCGAACTCAAAGCAGGAGAGAAACTCAACAACGCTGTCGCAAAAGTCGGCTACGCAGGACCTGCTATCGGCTCGCTTATCGGTGCAATTCCGCAGTGCGGTTTTTCGGGAGCTGTTGCAGGATTTTTCTCAGCTCATATTGTAACGCTCGGCACGATGATTGCGGTGTTTCTTTCAACATCTGATGAAATGCTCCCAATCTTACTTTCAAGTAGTGTTGAGGGTTTAGTAATATTGAAGGTGCTGTTGTTTAAAATCGTTGGTGCGGCACTATGCGGTTTTATTATCGATTTGCTGTTGAGGATTTTAAAAAGAAACCGTGCCACTACTTCTGACCACATTCACGATTTTTGTGAACAGGAACATTGTGATTGCCACGAGAGCGTTTTTTTGTCGGCTCTTAAGCACACTGTAAAGGTACTCGTTCTTATTATAATTGTATCGTTTGCACTCAACTGCTTATTTGAGTATTTCGGCAACGAGTTTCTCAGTGATATTTTCAATACTATCCCTGTTGTGTCGGAAGTTGTAGCAGGTGTTGTCGGATTAATTCCAAACTGCTCTGTGTCTGTGCTGATTACAAATCTTTTTGTGGAAGGCATTATCACACCGGGTGCTATGCTTTCAGGCCTTATGACTAACGCCGGTGTCGGACTTCTGGTGCTTTACAGACTCAATAAAAACGTAAAAGAGAATATTTTTATCACAGGAGTTCTGCTTGTAAGTGGTATTTTGCTTGGTATCGTTTGCGGACAATTGTGGTATCTGTTTTAAATTTGCTTCCCTCTTATAACCTAAGAGGGAATTTTTACGTTTTCAGTTTATGTATTTTCTCTTTACTTTTACATTTTTATATGTTAATATTTTAGTGCACTAAATTATGAAACAGGAGAATTCATATGCCTAAAAGACCAAATGATGAATTTATAGATTATTTGTTTGACGCTATTACTACATTGCAGACACGCGAAGAGTGTGCAATGTTTTTTAAGGATTTGTGTACAATCCCTGAGGTTAAGTCTATGTCACAGCGTTTAGTTGTCGCAAAAATGCTCAAGGATAATATGGTGTACAGCGAAATCGTTGCTAAAACCGGTGCGTCTACTGCTACCATCAGCCGTGTTAACCGTTCTCTTAGTTACGAGAACAGCGGTGGTTACGATTTAGTTTTCGGAAGACTGGAAGATAAAGAATAATGAGTTACGGCACACCTGCAGGATATAATTCTTTTTCGGAATATTATGACTCTTTGATGCAAAATGTCGGCTACAAAGAGCGTTGTGATTATATTCTGGAAGTATTTGAGAGGCTGAACCACGATATGGGGTTGTGTCTTGATTTAGCGTGTGGTACCGGTTCGCTCACAGTTGAACTCAAAAAACGTGGAGTGGATGTATATGGTATCGATGCTTCATATGATATGCTTTCACACGCTCGTGAAAAAGCTGAGGAGAACGAAGTTGAAATTCTCTTTTTGTGCCAAAAAATGCAGGCTATTGATTTGTACGGTACAATTGACACGTGCGTGTGTACGCTTGATAGTATCAACCACCTGACTAAAGAATCTGATGTTCAGAAAACATTTGACCGTGTTTCGCTGTTTATGAATAAGGGTGGTTATTTCCTTTTTGATGCTAATACTATATATAAGCACGAAAAAGTGCTTGCTGATAACACATTCGTTTATGATACGGACGATGTGTTCTGTGTGTGGCAAAATTCCTTAAAAGAAAATAATATAGTAGATATTGAGCTTGATTTCTTTGAGCGTGAAGACAAGGTGTACTATAGAACAGAAGAAAAGTTTTCTGAACGTGCTTACAGCAGTGAACATATGTGTATTATGCTGGAAAAAGCAGGCTTTGAAGTTGTAGCGAAATACGGCGATATGACCTTTGAAACTCCAAAGGAAGACGAGCAAAGAATAATATATATCGCAAAGAAAAAGTAATATTTTTACGGAGATTAGAATATGGATAAAATAATCAGATGTATAACAAGCGATGGAGCTGTTATGGCGACAGCTATAGACTCCACGGATATTGTGTATAAAGCTTCGAAAATTCATCGCACATCACCTGTGGCTTCTGCGGCTTTAGGTAGATTGCTTTCTGCAACATCAATGATGGGCGCGATGCTCAAAAGCAAGAATGCATCAATAAATTTGCGTGTTGCAGGTGACGGACCACTTGGCCCGGTTATTGCTGTTGCTGATTCTTTTGGTAATGTAAAGGGCTATGTGTCTAACGCTTCTTGCCCTAGTACGCATTACGAAAACGGTAAGCTGAATGTATCAGAAGCGGTTGGTAAAAATGGTGTGCTCAATGTTATGCGTGACTTGGGTACAGGTGAGCCTTATGTTGGTCAGATTGAGCTTGCGACGGGCGAAATTGCAGAGGATATTGCAACATATTATGCTCAGAGTGAACAGATTCCAACAGTTTGTGCTTTAGGTGTGCTCATTGATAAAGAAACAGGAGAAGTGCTTTTGTCTGGCGGTTTGCTTATTCAGCTTTTGCCTGGTGCGTTTGAAGACACAATCGAAAAGCTTGAGAAGAATATCGCCGAGATGGATTCAGTTACAACAATGCTTGCAAAGGGTTTGTCTACTCTTGATATGTGCAAAGAAGCACTCAAAGGTTTTGAGGTTGAAGTGCTCGATGAATTCCCTGTAAAGTATGTTTGTGGCTGTTCAAAAGAAAAGATTGAGAAGTTAATTGAATCAATGCCTAAAGAAGAGATAGAAGAGATGATTGAGCAGGATCACTGTGCTCAGGCAGAGTGCCATTTCTGTAATAAAAAGTTTGTGTTCTCAGAAGATGAGCTCAAAGAAATTTTAAGAAAAAAATAAAAAAGTTAAAAAAAGGGTTGACATTTTACGCCTAATGTAGTAAGATAACACCTGTCGCAAATGAAAGCGACTATGTGGGAGCATAGCTCAGCTGGGAGAGCATCTGCCTTACAAGCAGAGGGTCACAGGTTCGAGCCCTGTTGTTCCCACCAAATATGGCCCGGTAGTTCAGTTGGTTAGAACGCTAGCCTGTCACGCTAGAGGTCGACGGTTCGAGCCCGTTCCGGGTCGCCATATTTG
>JAFUOM010000029.1 GCA_017481885.1 Ruminococcus sp. | reverse complement strand
TTCGATATATTTTCCGCCTTTAATCAGCACACCGTGTTTGGATGCACCGCCGATGCCTGCGTAATATGCAAGTGGTACGGAGATTACTATCGCACACGGACACGATGACACCAGACATACTAAGGCTCTGTACACCCAGGTTGAAAAATCGCCTGTGATAAATCCTGGCACTATTGCGATGAATAGCGATATACCGATGATTATTGGAGTGTAGATGCTTGCAAAACGTGAAATCAGCTTATCAGCTTTGCCTTTGTTTTTTGCTGATTCTTCAACAAGCTTTAATATACGGGTAGCGGCACTCTCAGAGTGTTCTTTTGTAGTTTTTGCAATGAGTGTGTTTTCTCCGTTTATCATACCAGAAAGCAGGTTTGTGCCTTTGATTGCCTCTATCGGTACGCTTTCGCCTGTCAAGGCTGATGAGTCAACAAAAGAATTACCACTTACTACAACACAATCAAGCGGAATTCTTGCGAAAGGTTTGATTGTAATTATTGTGCCTGTTTTTACATCTTCGGCTTTTACTTTAGTAAGAACTCCATCGGTGTTTTTTATGTATGCAAAATCTTCTTTGATTTGTGATAGTTTTGCTATATCTCTGCGTGATTTTCCGACTGCGATGCTTTCGATTTTCTCACCAAGTGCGAACAGAACCGTTACTGCACAGGCTTCAACGTATTCTCCTAAGACAACAGCAGCAATTACTGCAATTGTCAGCAGGGTTGTTTCGTCTATTTTCATCTTAATAATAGATTTAAATCCCTTTATAAAAACTTTGTAGCCTGCCATTAAAGCAGCGATACAAGAAAGCACAACCATAGCGATGTTCTCAAATGAAAACAGATGGAGTACAAATACGGCTATACATATTATAGTGGAAACAGTGAGGAGGATTTTTTCTAAGTTTTCTGACTTCTTGTTTTCTGTCAGATTGTTTTTGCTATCTCTTTTTACTACGGTTACTCCGTCTTCGATGCTGTCGACGATTTTCTGTATTTCGCTCTGGGTATTTTTATCTTTGCTTTGCAATGTTAACAGCTTGGTTGCGAATGTAAAATTAACATCGTCAAATCTGTTATCGCTCTTGATTTTATTCTCGATTTTACCTGCACAGTGCGCACAGTTTAATCCTTCTAATATAAATTCGTATTTCATAATACCCTCTCATACGTTTTTGTACATTCAACGTAACATAACGGAAAGCTTGCGTTTAGTACTTTAGCTTTTTTGCAAGTCCAACCATTGTCAGTTAAGTATTTGATATATTCATCTTTTGTCCAGTTGTTCTCAACTTTAAAGCCGAAAATCTTCAGAAAACACGAAGATATTCTCTGCTTGAACGTAATTTTTTTCCATATGTATGTCGGAGCGATTAGAATACCATTCGGTTTCAAAACTCTATCAATTTCGGCAAGAGCCTTTTGAGCATCAGGCATAATGTGCAGTGCGTTCGAAATAATAACAGCATCATAAGAATTGTCTGCGTAAGCTAAGTTGCGGGCGTCCTGTATTGAGAAATCAAGATTACTGATGTGGATTTCTTTCTTTGCGATATCAATCATTTTTTCTGAATAATCCGTAGCGTTGATGTGTTTAGCGCTTTGTGCAACGTTTTTGGCAATAATACCTGTGCCTGTTGCAAGCTCTAAAACGTATCTGTCTTTAATGGCTTTGCGGATTTTCTTGTACATTTCTTCATACGCTTTACGTTCAAGCTTTCTGGAAGCGTTATAAAATGGTGCGTATAAATCCCAGTTGTTCATTGTTACCACCCTTAAGTGAAAGTTATTCTCCGATGTGTTCAAGACCCATTTCAAATATTTGTCTGATATGGTCGTCAGCAAGACTGTAGTAGCTTTGTTTTCCGTCTTTTCTAACTTTGACGAGGTTTTCTCTGCGTAAAACTCTAAGCTGATGCGAGATAGTGGATTGCTCCATATTCAGGATTTCAGCAATACAGCATACTGATAGCTCGCCTTGAAACAGAGCGCTCATAATGCGAATTCTTGTTGAGTCTGAAAAAACCTTAAAGAAGTCTGCAAGCTCAAACATAGTGTCAATATCAGGCATACCATCTCTGGTTTTAATTACAAGTTCGTTGTGGTTAGCGTGTGTGCATTCTGACATAGCGATTCTCCTTTATGTTAAGTTGATTTAAACAGATGAACATATGAACAACTATTCATATGTTGTCGTAATAATACACCAATAATCATAGAAAGTCAAGACTAAAGTTCAAAAAATTTAATTTATGCAGAAAAAAGCGACACAGTTTCCTGTGTCGCTTAGAGTTGAATATTTAATTATAACCAGTTGAGTGTATCCTGATATACATTGATGTAATCCTGAGCTGAACGATCCCAACTGTTGTCGCTCATCATAGCACGCCACATAAGCTGATGCCAGCCGGTGTTGTCGTAAATACCAGCAAGAGCTCGCTTAACAGCGTTACACATATCAGCAATGTCATAATTCTTGAATGTGAAGCCGTTGCCGTAGTTGTCGTAACTGTCGAATACAGAGTCCTTAAGACCGCCAACTTCTCTTACTACAGGGATTGTGCCATAGCGGAGAGCGATCATCTGTGAAAGACCACAAGGCTCCTGCTTACTTGGCATAAGGAAGATATCAGCACCTGAGTAAATCTTTCTGGCGAGTTCAGGAACAAAGCCCTGACAGAAACGAACACGGTCTGGATATTTCCACTGTAAATCTCTGAAGAACTGTTCGTACTCTTCATCACCAGAACCAAGAATAACGAACTGCATTTTCTGAGTGTTGAGCAGGTCTTCGATACCGCCACGAACAAGGTCAAGACCTTTGTGAGATACAAGACGTGTGATCATTGCGACCATTGGTGTGTCCCAAGACTGTGGAAGGTTGAGTCTTTCCTGTAAAGCACGCTTACATTCACCCTTACCGCCCATATCTTCTTTAGTATAGTTACAGTAAAGCTGATAGTCTGTTGCAGGGTCGTAACTTGGGCAGTCGATACCATTTAAGATACCGCACAGCTTGTAGTGGTTACGATTAAGTGAATGGTGCAGACCGTGGCTGTACCAAGGGTCTTTGATTTCAGCAGCGTAGCTTGGAGATACAGTAGTAACTCGTGTTGCACACTCGATAGCACCTTTCATCATATTGAGCTTGCCATCCATCTCGATGATTTTCTGCTCTGATTCAGGAATACCAACGCACTCTGTGTTTACATCCCAGCCGTACTTACCCTGATACTGAATGTTGTGGATAGTGAAAACACTCTTGATGTTGTGATACCAAGGGTTCTTAGAGTAGAACAGGTAGTAGTAAACAGGAACTAAAGCTGTCTGCCAGTCGTTAGTGTGGATGATGTCCGGATGGAAATCAATGTATGGAAGCATTTCGAGAATTGCTCTTGAGAAGAATGCAAATCTCTCAGCATCATCATAGAAACCATAAAGTGCGTTTCTGTTGAAGTAGTATTCGTTGTCAATGAAATAGTATGTACAGTCGTTCCATCTAGCCCAGAAAAGACCGCAATACTGGTGACGCCAAGCAACAGGTACAGTGAAGTTTGTGATAAAGTTCATCTGGTTTTTAAGGTCCTGTGGAATTGTGCCGTAAAGTGGCATAACGATTCTGCAGTCCTGTCCTTTTCTGCACAGAGTATGTGGAAGAGAACCTGCTACATCTGCAAGTCCGCCGCTTCCTGCAAAAGGATTAGCTTCACTCGCACAATAAAGAATTTTCATAATATTACCCTCCAATTAGCTTAGATAACTGAACGCTTAGCAATATACATCGGATATGATTCGCAACCGATGATAGTTTTGCCCTGACCAACAGTAACATCCTTGTCGATGATGATGTGGCTCAAATCAGCGTTGTCACCTATAATTGTGTCCTGCATAATGATGCAGTTTTTGATGTGAGCACCTTTGCCGATGCGAACACCCTTAGATATTATACTATTTTCTACGGTTCCGTCAATAGTACAGCCCTGAGCGATAAGTGAACCTTTAACTGAGCTATCAAGTCCATAACGACTTGGAATGTCATCTCTTACCTTTGTGTAGATAGGACGCTTTGGATTGAAAAGATGAGCTCTGACTTCCGGACACATAAGCTCCATACTAGCTCTGTAGTAATCCCTCATTGATGTGATGATTGCACAGTAGCCTGTGTTTTCATAAGCATAGATTTTGAGCTTGTTTGCATTAGGCTGGAGAAAATCTCTTGTGAAATCGTTTTTGTTTTCAGCAACAAGACTTCTTACCATATTCATAAGCAAATCTTTTTTGATAAGGAAACCGCCTGAAACATAGGTTGTTTCATTGCTACAAATAGAAGGCAGCAGAACCTTTGTTACTTTTCCGCTTTCATCAATGTCAAGTGCGGTGCCCTCTTGTTGTATCTCGCAATCTCTGCTTTTCTTTGTGTAGATAAAAGTGATATCAGCACCTTTTTGTTCGTGGAACTCCAGCAGTTTTCTGTAGTTGAAGTTTGATACACAACCTGCGTGGTCAACAAGAACATACTCTTCATTGCCGTGTTCAATAAAGCCGTGCAGTGTATAAAGTGTTTCGATGATACCATTGAAGTTGTGTTCTTTATAAGGTGGGAGTATTGTCAGACCGCTTCTGCGTTTAGCAAGATCCCACGCGTTACCTGTACCAAGATGGTCCATCAAAGATAAAAAGTTGCTCTTTGTGATGATACCTACATTGTTGATACCGGAGTTGCTCATATTTGAAAGCGGAAAGTCAATAAGTCTGTATTTACCGCCGAAAGGAACAGAGCCCATTGTACGGCTAGCAGTAAGTTCAGGTAAACCTGCTTCAAATGTGTTGGCGAAAATTAATCCTAAAATTCTGTTAGATCCCATTGTTACACCTCCACATCGTGGTCGATCATAGCTTTTGGCTCGATTACCACATTGTTGCCGATTTTAAGCCCGTCGCCTATAACAGCGATGCCCCAATCGTCGCGGTTTTCCATTTCAGCAGGATTTTTACCTATCTGAGCATTTTTGCCAATAACTGTATTCTCTGAAATAATAGAGAACTGAACGTTAGCACCCTCTTCAATTACAGCGCCCGGCATAATGATAGATGAGTTAATAGTAGCACCTTTGCCGATAGTAACACCAGGGAAGAGGATAGAAAACTCAAGTTTACCATTAACGATGCAACCGTCAGCGATCATTGAATTCTGAATTTCAGCATCTTCGCCAACATAATGTGGTGGCATCATAGGGTTTCTTGAATATACGTTTTTAAGGCTCAGGGAAACATTAGGGTCAAGCAGATCCATATTAGCTTCCCACAAGCTATCTATAGTACCGACATCCTTCCAGTAACCTTCAAAAGGATAAGCCATCATCTTTTCACCTGCATTGAGCATTGCAGGAAGAACGTCCTTACCGAAGTCGTTGCTGGAATTTTCGTTATTTTCATCTTCAATCAAGTATTTTTTAAGAGTTTTCCAACTGAAAACATAAATACCCATAGAAGCATTTGTGCTTTTTGGAACAGCAGGCTTTTCATCGAATTCGTAGATGGAGCCGTCTGCATTTGTGTTGAGAATACCGAAACGTGAAGCTTCTTCAAGAGGAACATCAATAACCGCAATAGTGCAAGCAGCGTTGTTCTTCTTGTGATACTTAATCATATCGGCATAATCCATTTTGTAGATATGGTCACCCGAAAGAACCACTATGTATTCAGGGTCATATCTGTCAACAAAGTTAATGTTCTGATAAATAGCGTTTGCAGTACCTGAGTACCAGTCTGAACCTTCTTTTGATTCGTATGGCTGTAAGCAGGTAACGCCGTTGTGTAAACCGTCTAAATCCCAAGGTTGACCATTGCCGACATATTCGTTAAGGACAAGTGGCTGGTACTGAGTCAGCACGCCCACAGCTTCAATGCCAGAATTGGTGCAGTTTGAAAGAGGGAAGTCTATGATTCTGTATTTGCCTCCGAAAGGAACAGCAGGCTTAGCGAGCTTTTTTGTAAGCACACCAAGACGAGAGCCCTGTCCACCGGCAAGAAGCATAGCAACGACTTCTTTTTTTGGACGCATGGTGTTAACCTCCGTGGTTATTTTAATTAGGGCGGAGCGTAAAGCCCCGCCCGGATTTTAACATAAATAATAAAAATTATTTGTCTTCTTTTGTAGCTTTTTTAGCTGTAGGTTTCTTAGTAGCTGTTTTCTTTGCAGGAGCTTTTTTTGCTGGCTTTTCCTCTGCCTTAGCTTCTGATGTCACTTTAGCTTCAGCAGCGGCTTTAGCAGCAGCTTCTTTTTCAGCCTTCTTTCTTGCCATTGTTGCTTTTCTCTTAGCAGCAGCGGCAGCCTTCTTCTCAGCAGCAGCCTTTTCAGCAGCAAGTCTTGCACGCTCTTCAGCTTCTTTTTCAGCCTTAACACGTGGATTTTCACGCTTTTCAACGCACTTTAAGTACAAAGCACCCATTGGTGGAACGCAAAGCTTGATTGACTGCTCAAAGCCGTGCATTGGTTCAACAGAAGCGTGGATAGTTGCAGGGTTATCAGTACAATCGTAACCGCCGTATTCAGGAGCGTCTGTGTTGAGAATTGTAGTATACATACCAAAATCAGGAACACCGATTGAGTAGTTCTCTCTTCTTACAGGCTGGAAGTTACATACAACGATGATTGAGTTGCCTTCTTTGTCAATTCTGCGGAAAGCGATAATGCTCTGCTGGTAGTCATCGTGGTGAATCCAGTTAAAGCCTTCCCAACTAAAGTCAACCTGTGTCATACACTTGTTGTCAAGGTAGATGCGGTTTAAGTCTTTAATGAACTGATTTAACTGCTGATGTCTTTCATACTGCAAGAGACCCCACTGGAGTTCTTCAGTTGAGTTCCACTCATCAAACTGACCAAGCTCAGCACCCATGAATGTAAGCTTCTTACCAGGGTGAGCCATCATATATGAAAGGAAAGCTCTTACACCTGCGAACTTGTCGTTGTAGTCGCCAGGCATTTTACTAATGAGAGAGCCTTTGCCGTAAACAACCTCATCGTGTGAGATTGGGAGCAGGAAGTGCTCTGAGAAAGCGTAAAGGAAACTGAATGTGATGTTGTCGTGGTGATATGGTCTCCACAATGGGTCAAGTGACATATATGAGAGCATATCGTTCATCCAACCCATATTCCACTTGTAGTCAAAGCCCAGACCACCGTCATAAACAGGCTTTGATACCATTGGCCATGATGTGCTTTCCTCAGCGATCATCATAACGTCAGGGTGATGCAGGTGAACAGCTGTGTTGAGTCTCTTGAGGAATTCAACAGCCTCTAAGTGCTCTCTGCCACCGAAGCAGTTAGCTACCCATTCGCCATCGTTACGGTTGTAGTCGAGGTAGAGCATTGATGCAACAGCGTCAACACGGATGCCGTCGATGTGGTATTTATCAAGCCAGAACATTGCAGATGAAACGAGGAAAGAAATAACCTCATATCTTGCATAGTCAAATACGTATGTACCCCATTCTTTGTGCTCGCCTTTTCTTGAGTCTTCGTACTCGTAGCAGTGGATACCGTCAAAGCGACCAAGACCGTGAGCATCCTTAGGGAAGTGAGCAGGTACCCAGTCGAGGATAACGCCGATACCTTCCTGGTGGCATCTGTCGATAAATGTCATGAACTGGTCAGGGTTGCCGTAACGAGAAGTAGGTGCAAAGTAACCTGTAACTTGATAGCCCCATGAGCCGTCAAAAGGATACTCTGTCATTG
>JAFUOM010000028.1 GCA_017481885.1 Ruminococcus sp. | reverse complement strand
CTTTGTGAGTAGCGATTGGAACAATAGCAACCTGAATTGGTGATACCTTTGGTGGTAAAACAAGACCATCATCGTCACCGTGAACCATAATGATAGCACCAATCATACGTGTTGATACACCCCATGATGTCTGGTGTGGGTAGTGCTGCTGATTGTCTCTACCTGTGTATGTAATGTCAAAGCTTTTTGCAAAACCATCGCCGAAATAGTGTGATGTACCACCCTGAAGTGCTACACCATTGTGCATCATCGGCTCGATTGTGTATGTTGCAAGTGCGCCTGCAAACTTTTCTTTCTCTGTTTTCTTACCAACAACTGCAGGAATAGCAAGAGTCTCTCTGTAGAAATCCTCGTAAACCTTGAGCATTGTGAGTGTCTCTTCTTCTGCTTCCTGTGCAGTCTCGTGCATTGTGTGACCTTCCTGCCACAAAAATTCAGAAGTTCTAAGGAATGGACGGGTTGTTTTCTCCCATCTTACAACAGAACACCACTGGTTATAAAGCTTTGGTAAATCACGGTATGTGTTGATAATCTTTGCGTAATGCTCACAGAAAAGAGTTTCTGATGTTGGACGAACACAAAGCTTTTCGTTTAACTTTTCGCTACCGCCGATTGTTACCCACGCACACTCAGGTGCAAAACCCTCAACGTGGTCTTTCTCTTTCTGGAGTAAGCTCTCAGGAATAAACATCGGCATATAAACATTCTCGTGTCCCTTTTCCTTGAAACGACGGTCAAGGTCAGCCTGAATATTCTCCCAGATAGCGTAGCCGTAAGGTCTGATAACCATACAACCTTTAACTCCTGAGTAATCAACAAGCTCAGCTTTCTTTACGATGTCAGTATACCATTTAGCAAAATCGGTGTCGCGGCTTGTAATAGCCTCGACCATTTTCTTTTTATCTGCCATTTTTGCCCCTCCTTTGTATTAACCAATACATTATACAATTATGTCAGTGATTTTTCAAGAGATAAATATATACATTAATAAAATAATTACGACTTAAAGCCACTAAGATACAAAAATACCCGACGGAATATATATCCATCGGGTATTTATTATTCAAGTCAGTAATCAGAATCTAAGTCCTGTTGTTGTTTTGAGGAATGACTCAACCTTTTCACGGATAATAGCAACGCCGCCTTCACTATCACTCTCGATATTGAGTGGCATAATCGGATCGTGAACAGAAAGTCTAAGCAGGAACCAGCCGTCGCCGTCCTCCTTACCAAAAGAAACTCTGATACCCTCGCGGTTATCATCAGCAACAATCCAACCCTCTGACTTCTGAGCGTAAGCTGTGAGCTCATCGATTACTCTGAGACCACAAGCCTTGAAGTCAGGCTCAGTAATCTCGTAACGGATTTCGATTGTCTCTACAGGCTCCTGAAGCTCAGCAACTAAATCGTCGATTTCTTTGCCTTCTTTTCTGAGCTGTGCAGCTTTGATAATAAAACGTGTGCAAAGATAAGCACCGTCATCAAGGAAGTAGTTATCTCTCATAGCACAGTGGCCTGATGTTTCAGCAGCGATCGGACAGTTGATGCCCTGCTCGTTTAACTCGATAGCCTTGTTGATGATGTTCTTGTAACCTCTGCGGTAGCGATAGTGCTTACCGCCCAAAGTTTCCTCGATGAATGATTTTACACCTGGGGATGTGATAGAGTCAGTTACGATTGTACCGCCATCGTTGCCCTCAAGTGCGATAACTGAAGCAAGAGCTACCAAACGATTGCGGTTAATTTCTTTACCGTGACGGTCAACAGCACCACCTCTGTCAACGTCTGTATCAAAAATAACACCTAAATCAGCGTTGTTCTCAATAACAGCGTCACAGATGCTCTTCATAGCAACTGGGTCTTCTGGGTTTGGAACGTGGTTAGGAAACATTCCGTCAGGATCAAGATACTTTGAACCTGTTGTAATAGCACCGAGTTTTTCGAGTACGTCAGCAGCGTAGAAACCACCTACACCGTTACCTGCGTCAACAACAATGTGGAAACCCTTGAGTGGGAACATATAATCATCAGCGTTAACTTCTTTGCGGATAAACTCGCAAAGGTTATCAGCGTACTGCTTCATATAGTTAACCTCTGTAACAGTACCGCCGTCTATTGCCTCAGGTTTGTCGTCGTTTTGTGCGTGAATGAGGATAGCCTCGATATCACAAGCGTCAAGACCACCACCACGTGTAAAAAACTTAAGACCATTACGGTTAAATGGATGGTGAGATGCAGTAATCTGAACAGCACCGTCACAACCTAAATCAACTGTTGTCATAAACATTGATGGAGTTGAAGAAAGATTTGTGTAAATAACCTCAACACCTGCACGCTCAAACTGTGGAATTACGCAGGAAGCGATTCTCTCACCTGAGATTCTACTGTCTCTACCAACAGAAACTTTAAGTTCATTAACAGGCTTGTTCACTTTATCTGAGAGCCACAGCAAAAAGCCGTTTGCCATTCTCTCAACTCTCTCGTTAGTCATATTAACTTCGTAGCCTTTAACACCCTCGCTTGCAACACCACGGATGTCAGTACCGCTCTTAAATACGCCATATTCTTTGTTAAGCATAAACATTCTCCTTTTCCGATTTTGCTTACTGAATTATTATAACACAAGATGCTATGCAGTCGCAACAAAAAGTGAAAAAATCAATTTTGGCGAATTGTATGTTCTGTATTAGAAATAAAAGCTTTTTGTGTTCAAATTAACGAAAGATGTTACAGCAATATTTCGAATGTAAAACTTTTTGTCGAACCGCTTATGCATAAAGAACAAAACATCCTAACATCGATTGTACATTTTTGACATTTTCGTTGGCACTGTGCACAAACAAACAGCCTTGTTTTTGTTGACATTTACAAAAAGTTGGCTATAATAATAATTGTCAAGACAAAGTCCACTTGACTACTGAGACAAAAACCTCAGTATTTTTTAGGAATATAGCCAAATGGTAAATGGCAGCACGAAAACAAAATATAAAAGGAGGAAACTATTATGATGACACCAGTTATGAGTTTACACGACATCGATGTTTCTGAGTTTCTGACCGTGCTTGACACTTGCGAAGGCAACGTATTTCTCGTTACCCATGAGGGAGATAAACTTAATCTTAAAAGCAAGCTTTGTCAGCTCGTTGGTCTCACAAGACTCATCGAGGGCGGCAAGATTTCAGAAGCTTTCATAGTTTGTGAAAACAAAGAAGACGAGAGTAAGTTATTCAGATTCAACTTACTCGGTGACTCAACAAAGATTGCTTAATTTAAATATTAGCTAAATACTTTTTTCACGTTAATTTCAAAAATCCTAAAGCAGAGAACCACCCAAACGGGTGGTTTTTCTGTTTATTTAAGCTTCCAAGGTTTGTATCATACCTAAATAAAAAAATTTTTCCGTTTTGTGAACATTTAATCCCTAATGGTGATGGTTTTTGGATTTTTATGAAAATTGTGATTATAATAACACTTGTAAACTAAATTGACTCTTGCTCATCTTAAAGCACAGGTCACTCAAATGGCACTTACATATGAGTATAAACTTTTAATATATAAAGAAATTTCCTATCCTCCTTAAAAAAAGAGCATTCGTCTGAATGCTCTTTTTTCTTTCGCTTAATTAAGTTTTACATCTTATACTTCGTCACTAGTTGCGTCAGCACCGGAAACAGCAAGAGTCTGTTCTTCAACAAGCGACTTAATGTGCTCAAAGTCAAAATCCGATACTATCTTGTAGCACTGTGTTCCTGCTTCGAAAGTCATAACATTATTGCTGTCAACGATAAATCTTGCAAGTGTATCATTACCTTTACTGAATGTGAAGCTATAAATCTCACCAGCAGTCATCATATCGACATTTTCATCAGTTTCCTCATATTGCAAATCGTTGTAAACTGTGACCATTTCGTCTATAAATCCCTTATCTGTGAATACATACATCCAGCTTTCAGTGTAGGAACCACTGACACAAATTTGGTCAACATCTTTGATGTTATCGGTCTTACTTACGCAACCTGCAAAAGACATACATATGCAAAGCACCAACGCAATTGCTGTAGAAACTTTGCACATCTTACTCAAAATCGAACTCATCCTTATATTTCTCCTTGAATACCTCGAATACATTAGTAAGTATCTCTTCATCATCGATTCCAAAATACTCCTCAGTTTCATCATCAATGCTTTCAATTTTGAGAATTGTAACATCCTGAGCCTCTTCGTTATTTTCGATAAGTACGATGTACTCTTCACCCTCGTATTCAACAACATCTAAAAGCTCGAACTCAACCTCGTTACCTTCGTTATCCTGAAGCACAACGATTTCCGGCTCGTAAACTTCCCCAATATCCTCATTATTTAACATAGTATATTCCTCCTTTTTTAATATTTACAGCATACACTATTCGCCGATATATTTCAAGTAGTAAATTAATTATAAAAACTAAATCAGTTTATTAAACAAAAACAGCCTCCCAAAATTGGGAGGCTGTCACTGCTTTGATATTGAGTTTCAGTATAAGGATAGTCCTTAGTGCTGAAAATTACTCGTTGATAGCGATAACTGCGCCTGAACCTACTGTTCTACCGCCTTCACGGATAGCGAAACGAAGACCAACTTCGATAGCGATAGGTGTGATAAGCTCAACGTCCATCTCTACGTTATCACCAGGCATGCACATCTCTGTGCCCTCTGGAAGAGAGATTGTACCTGTAACGTCTGTTGTTCTGAAGTAGAACTGTGGACGGTAGTTGTTGAAGAATGGTGTATGACGGCCACCTTCGTCCTTTGTAAGAACGTAAACCTGACCTCTAAACTTTGTGTGTGGATGGATTGTGCCTGGCTTAGCAAGAACCTGACCTCTTTCGATCTCTGTTCTCTGAACACCACGGAGGAGTACGCCTACGTTGTCGCCTGCCTCAGCATAGTCAAGAGTCTTTCTGAACATCTCAAGACCTGTAACAACAACTTTTCTCTTCTCGTCTGTAAGACCAACGATTTCAACTTCCTCAGAAGTGTTGATCTGACCTCTCTCAACTCTACCAGTAGCAACTGTACCACGACCTGTGATTGTGAATACGTCCTCAACAGGCATAAGGAATGGCTGGTCAGCCTTTCTCTCTGGTGTTGGAATGAACTCGTCAACAGCAGCCATGAGCTCGTGGATGCAAGCATACTCAGGAGCGTCGCCGTTAGTTGCAGCACTTGAAAGAGCTACATAAGCAGAACCCTTAACGATTGGTGTATCGTCGCCTGGGAACTCGTACTCATTTAAGAGGTCACGGATTTCCATCTCAACGAGCTCGAGGAGCTCTTCGTCGTCAACCTGGTCACACTTGTTCATGAATACAACGATGTATGGAACGCCTACCTGACGGGAGAGAAGGATGTGCTCTCTTGTCTGTGGCATAGGGCCGTCAGCAGCAGATACTACGAGGATAGCACCGTCCATCTGAGCAGCACCAGTGATCATGTTCTTAACGTAGTCAGCATGTCCTGGGCAGTCAACGTGAGCATAGTGACGGTTAGCTGTCTCGTACTCAACGTGTGCTGTATTGATTGTGATACCACGCTCTCTCTCTTCTGGAGCCTTATCGATGTTTGCGTAATCAACGAACTCAGCGTCGCCACCGATGTTTAAAACCTTTGTGATAGCAGCTGTAAGTGTTGTCTTACCGTGGTCAACGTGACCGATAGTACCGATGTTAACATGCGGCTTACTTCTTTCAAACTTTTCTCTTGCCATTGGAATTTCCTCCCTTTATTTGTTAAATGAATTAACCTTAGTTAAGCATATTTTAACAATTCTGTGACAGAATTGCAATAGCTTTTGTGAAATTGTGCAAAATATTTATAAAATTAGTCCTTCTTTGCACGCTCAGACATAATTTCTTCGCCGACTGACTTTGGAACTTCATCGTGATGTGAAGGCTCCATTACGTACTGGCCACGACCCTGTGTCTTAGAACGGAGGTCTGTAGCGTAGCCGAACATGTTAGAAAGTGGAACGTTAGCTGTGATTCTAGCTGTACCGTTCTCGATTTCCTGACCAGTTACGGCACCACGACGTGAGTTGAAGTCGCCGAATACTGTACCAGCGTATTCCTCAGGAACAACAACGGAAACCTTCATGATTGGCTCGAGGAGAACCGGTGTAGCCTTCTTCATAGCCTCTTTGAATGCCATAGAACCGGCAATCTTAAATGCCATTTCTGAAGAGTCTACTTCATGGTAAGAACCATCGTATAATTCAACCTTAACGTCTACTACATTGTAGCCTGCTAAGATACCTGAGAGCATAGCGCCCTGTACACCTGCGTCAACAGCAGGAATATATTCCTTAGGGATAGCACCGCCGACTACTGAGTTAACGAACTCGTAACCCTTTGTTGGGTTTGGAGAAATTCTCATCTTAACGTGACCGTACTGACCCTTACCACCTGACTGACGAGCATATTTCTGATCAACGTCAGCTTCGGATTTAATTGTCTCTTTGTAAGCAACCTGTGGCTTACCGATGTTAGCTTCTACCTTGAATTCTCTAAGAAGTCTGTCAACGATGATTTCGAGGTGAAGCTCACCCATACCAGCGATGATAGTCTGTCCTGTTTCTTCGTCAGTGTAAGCTTTGAAAGTTGGGTCTTCTTCTGCAAGCTTTGCAAGAGCAATACCCATCTTTTCCTGGCCTGCCTTTGTCTTTGGCTCGATAGCAACCTTAATAACTGGCTCTGGGAACTCCATAGACTCGAGGATAACTGCGTGATCCTCGTCACAGAGTGTGTCACCTGTTGTTGTGTGCTTTAAGCCTACAGCAGCAGCGATATCACCTGCGTAGCAGCATTCGATATCTTTTCTGTCGTTAGCGTGCATCTGAAGGATACGACCGATTCTTTCTGTTCTGTCCTTAGTTGCGTTGAGAACTGATGTACCCTTGTCAACTTTACCAGAGTAAACTCTGAAGAAGCAGAGCTTACCTACGAATGGGTCTGTAGCAATCTTAAATGCAAGAGCAGCGAATGGCTCTGTATCTGAAGAATGTCTTTCAACTTCTTCGCCTGTCTCAACATCTACACCCTTGATAGCTGGGATGTCTGTTGGAGCTGGCATATAGTCGATAACTGCATCAAGGAGCTTCTGTACGCCCTTGTTACGGTAAGAAGTACCGCAGCATACAGGAACCATCTCGTTAGCGATTGTAGCCTTACGGATAGCAACCTTGATTTCGTCAACTGTAATTTCTTCGCCGCCGAAGTATTTCTCCATGAGCTCTTCTGAAGTCTCAGCAACTGACTCGATAAGAGCCTCGTGGTACTCGTTAGCCTTGTCCATCATATCCTCTGGGATATCGATAGCAATTCTTTCCTCGCCGTTCTTACCGCCGTATGACTCAGCAGTCATAGTTACGAGGTCGATGATACCATTGAATGTGTCTTCTACGCCGATTGGAAGCTGAATTGGAACAGCATTACACTTAAGTCTGTCCTTCATCATCTGTACAACGCGGTAGAAATCAGCACCCATGATGTCCATCTTATTAACATACACCATTCTTGGAACCTTGTAGTTATCAGCCTGACGCCAAACTGTCTCTGACTGTGGCTCAACGCCGCCCTTAGCACAAAGTACTGTTACAGAGCCGTCGAGTACACGCAGTGAACGCTCAACCTCAACTGTGAAGTCAACGTGTCCAGGAGTGTCAATGATGTTGATTCTGTTGTTTTTCCAGAAACATGTTGTAGCAGCAGATGTGATAGTAATACCACGCTCCTGCTCCTGCTCCATCCAGTCCATGGTAGCAGCACCTTCGTGTGTTTCACCAATCTTGTGGTTAACACCTGTATAATACAGAATACGTTCTGTAGTTGTTGTTTTACCGGCATCGATATGCGCCATGATACCGATGTTTCTAGTATTTTCAAGCGATACCTGTCTTGGCATAATATCCTCCTTCCGTGTTACTAGAGATTATCTTACCAACTATAGTGAGCAAAAGCCTTGTTAGCCTCAGCCATCTTGTGTGTGTCTTCGCGCTTCTTGAACGCACCACCAGCACCGTTGACTGCATCAAGGATCTCACCGGCAAGTCTCTCTTTCATTGTTCTCTCGCTTCTAGCTCTTGAGTATGTTGTGAGCCATCTAAGACCGAGTGTCTGCTTTCTAGCGTCTCTTACCTTGATTGGAACCTGATAAGTAGCACCACCAACACGTCTAGCCTTAACTTCGAGCTCTGGCATTACGTTTTCCATAGCCTGCTCGAATACTTCGAGAGCGTCCTTACCTGTCTTATCTACGATGATGTCGAATGCACCATATACAATTTTCTGAGCAACACCCTTTTTGCCGTCGAGCATGATGTTGTTGATAAGACGAGTAACGAGCTTTGAGTTATAAACCGGATCTGGCAAAACATCGCGTTTTGCAATCTGACCTCTTCTTGGCATCTTTACTTCCCTCCTTCACAAATATTGAGAAATCTTAGGTACTCGAAAGTGACGAACCCCCGTATATGCACACAGAGGTCTATATATCTAAACCACTGTAGCTATACAGTTTCAGTTAAATTAACTGTGAGTTGTCAATTCCTTACTTCTTTGGACGCTTTGCGCCATACTTTGATCTAGCCTGATTACGGCCGTTAACACCCTGTGTATCAAGTGTACCACGGATAATATGGTAACGTACACCAGGTAAGTCCTTAACACGTCCACCACGAATAAGAACAACTGAGTGCTCCTGAAGGTTGTGGCCAACGCCTGGGATGTAGGAACTGACTTCGATACCGTTTGAAAGTCTTACTCTGGCAATCTTTCTGAGAGCTGAGTTAGGCTTCTTAGGAGTAGCTGTCTTAACTGCAGTACAAACACCACGCTTCTGTGGAGACTGCTGGTCAATTGCTCTGTTCTTCTGTGAGTTCCAGCCCTTTAAGAGTGCAGGAGCTGTTGATTTCTTAACGCTTACCTGTCTGCCCTTACGAACTAACTGATTAAAGGTTGGCATTACATTTTCCTCCTTTCCAAAGTTATAAGAAAATTAACCGCAAAAGATAAACTTTTGCTATATGTTAACAAACGCCTTAAAAAAGCGTTAGTAAACACGCAGAAACAAATTGTAGGATTTGCACTAAATACACGGTGCAAATTTGTTGTTTTTAAGTGATTTAACCAACGATTAGATGCTATAACACATCCTATCCCACAATTATCGATAATACCACAAATGTAACCCTTTTGTCAACATTTTTTTAAAGGTTTTCTAAGGTATTTATGGCCTTAAAATCAGACACAATATTATTGACTAAAACGCCTATAATGTATACAATTATATATATAATAAAAAACAACGGAGGCACACTATGAACGATAAAATCAATCCTACCGCACTTTTTAATATAGGTTATGGTCTTTATATCGTCACAGCAAAAGAGGGCGACAAAGACAACGCCTGCATTGTAAACGCAGTAACTCAGCTGACTGACAAAAAACTGCGTGTAGCTGTTACTATAAATAAAGCAAACCTAACCCACGATATGGTTATGAATACAGGCATAATGAACGTCAACTGCCTCACAGAAGAAACACCGTTTGAAATCTTCAAGTATTTCGGTTTCCAAAGTGGCAGGAATGTCGATAAATTTGTTTCACCTCATCTCAAACGCAGCGAAAACGGACTTGTAATTCAACCTGATTACTCAAACTCTTTCTTCTCACTTAAAGTTGAACAGGAAGTCGATTTGGATTCACACACTTTATTTATCTGCGAAGTTACAGAGGCTAAGGTACTATCAACTAAACCAACAATGACATACGCATACTACCACGCAAATGTTAAACCAAAGCCACAGAAAAAATCTAAAGGATGGGTTTGTACAGTTTGCGGTTATGTTTATGAGGGCGATGAACTACCTGATGACTTTATCTGTCCGCTATGCAAACACGGTGTGGATGTTTTTGAAAAAATACAATAATTCATCTTTCGGACTGCTCAGCTGTCCGAATACTACATAAAATTTGGTAGCTTATATGAACAAACGACTATTAATAACTGATTGGATTACACTATCGTTTGGAATAATTGCTTTTTGTGTGACGCAGCTTATAAAAACTTATGCATCAGCACTATTGTCTAACGTGGTTTTTATAATTACATTTACGGTTGTATTAATTCTGTTCGGGACTGCTATTATGTTGTTTTCGTATAAAAATAATACAAGCACGGTTACAATTTCAAATATTGCAATACAACTGATTATAGGCATATTAATTGCACTTGTGTTTTGTTTGAACACTACCGGGATAATTGTTTTCACTGCATCGGATTTATCTGTCTGCATTGCACTTTTTGCCTTATTCGCAAGCAGGTTTATGTTCTCATTATCAATCTACTCAAAGGAACACAAAACAAATAAAGCACTAAAATCAACAAACAAAGTTAGCTTCAGTCTGCACTACTCAAAAAATATGTCCGATAAACCGCACGAAAATTATGAAACAGTAGGTTATATGATATTGGTTATCGGTGCATTAGCAATTGTATATGTAACGATAGAATCATGTGTGTCCTTGTTTAAGTAAACATTCCACTATTTGTGTCACAACTTAATAGCACTGACTTTTTCACATAACAAACAGCTCAGGAACTTAAATCCTGAGCCGTAATTTTTTTGCAACAAAAAGGGAGAGCAAAACGCTCTCCCTAAATTGTTTTATTAAGCTTTATTACTCAACCAACGCTGTTGGAGCTGTTGGAATGAAGTTTTCCTCAAGCTCAACGTTGTTATATCTAGCCATACCTGTACCAGCTGGAACAAGTTTACCGATAAGAACGTTTTCTTTAAGACCGATGAGTGGGTCAACCTTACCCTTGATAGCAGCATCAGTAAGAACACGAGTTGTCTCCTGGAATGATGCAGCTGACAAGAAGCTGTCTGTTGCAAGAGAAGCCTTTGTGATACCAAGGAGAAGCTGAGTCCATGTAGCCTCCTGTAAGCCTTCTTCGCCATTAGCGATACGCTCACGGATAACCTTGTTAGCATGGATAACTTCGTTACGGTTGTACATCTGACCAGACATAAATTCTGTTGAACCTGCATCGTCAATCTTAACCTTCTTGAGCATCTGTCTTACGATAACCTCGATGTGCTTATCGTTGATATCAACACCCTGTAAGCGGTAAGTACTCTGTACCTCAGAAATGAGGTAGTCCTGTACTGCCTTTGTGCCAAGGATATCAAGAATATCGTGTGGGTTAACAGCACCGTCAGTGATTTTGTCACCCTTGTGAATCTGCTGACCCTCTTCAACAGCAACTCTGAATCCGAATGGGATGAGGTATGCTCTCTCTTCGCTTGTTTCTTTATCATATACAACAGCGTGACGGTTGTTCTTAATGTCTTCAAAGCGAACCTCACCGTCGATTTCACTGATGATAGCAAGTGACTTTGGCTTACGTGACTCGAAGAGTTCTTCAACACGTGGCAGACCCTGTGTGATATCTTCTGCTGAAGCAACACCACCGGTATGGAATGTTCTCATTGTAAGCTGAGTACCAGGCTCACCGATAGACTGAGCAGCGATAATACCAACAGCCTCGCCGACTGTTACAGGCTGACCGTTTGCAAGGTTAGAACCGTAGCACTTCTTACATACACCGTACTTAGACTGACAGCCAAGGATTGAACGGATTTCAATCTTCTCAACGCCTGCGTTGCAGATGATGTCAGCTTCCTCGTCACCCATCATTACATCCTTAGAAACGAGAACATTGCCGCTTTCGTCACAGAAGTCATGAACCAGGTAACGACCGATAAGACGCTCGTGTAAACCTTCGATTGTCTGCTTGCCTGCTTTGATATCGAATACTTCAAGACCCTCTGTAGCACCACAATCGTCCTCACGGATGATAACATCCTGAGATACGTCAACAAGACGACGAGTAAGGTAACCCGAGTCAGCTGTTCTAAGCGCTGTATCAGCAAGACCTTTACGCGCACCACGGGATGAAATAAAGTATTCCAAAATGTTAAGACCTTCACGGTAGTTAGCTCTAATAGGGATTTCGATTGTCTTACCTGATGTATTGGCGATAAGACCACGCATACCTGCGAGCTGACGAATCTGAGACATACTGCCTCGAGCACCAGAGTCAGCCATCATGAAGATTGGGTTGTATCTGTCAAGGTTACCCTGAAGTTTAGCAGTAACATCGTTAGTAGCTTTCTCCCAGACACGGAGTACTTCTTCGTAACGCTCTTCATTTGAACGAAGACCCATCATATACTCATCACGGATTGCATCAACGTCAGCTTCAGCCTTAGCGATGATTTCCTTCTTCTCAGGTGGAATCTTAGCATCACAAACAGCTACTGTGATAGCACCCTGTGTTGAGTACTTGTAACCCTGAGCCTTGATTTCATCGAGTACAACAGAAGTGATTTCTGTGCCGTGAATCTTGATACATGCGTCAATAATTTTACCGAGCTGCTTCTTACCAACTAAGAAGTCAATCTCGAATTTAAACAAATTAGCAGGGTCAGTTCTATCAACAAAGCCCAAATCCTGTGGGATTGGACGGTTGAAGATAATCTTACCAACTGTTGTTTCAACGATACCTGTTTTTTCAATACCGTCAATGGTAAGTGTTCTTCTGACCTTGATTCTTGAATGGAGTGTTAAATAACCTGCCTGATAAGCCATCATAGCTTCGTCGATGTCACGGAAAGCTTTGCCTTCACCAGGTTCGCCTTCCTTATCAAGTGTAAGGTAGTATGAACCTAAAATCATATCCTGTGTAGGAACAGCAACAGGACGTCCATCTGATGGTTTCAAGAGGTTACCTGCAGCGAGCATGAGGAATCTAGCCTCAGCCTGTGCTTCTGCAGAAAGTGGAACGTGAACAGCCATCTGGTCGCCGTCAAAGTCAGCGTTGTACGCTGTACATACGAGCGGATGGAGCTTAAGAGCACGACCCTCAACGAGTACAGGCTCGAATGCCTGAATACCAAGACGGTGAAGTGTAGGCGCACGGTTTAAGAGAACCGGGTGACCCTTGATTACAACCTCGAGTGCATCCCAAACTTCAGGCTTAGCACGCTCAACTGCTTTTCTTGCAGCCTTAATATTCTGAACAGCCTTTGTTTCAACAAGGCGTTTCATAACGAATGGTTTGAAGAGTTCGAGTGCCATCTCCTTTGGAAGACCGCACTGATACATCTTGAGCTCAGGACCTACAACGATAACAGAACGTCCGGAGTAGTCAACACGCTTACCTAAAAGGTTCTGACGGAAACGTCCCTGCTTACCCTTTAACATATCAGAAAGAGATTTGAGTGCACGGTTGTTAGGACCTGTAACAGGTCTGCCACGTCTGCCGTTGTCAATAAGAGCGTCAACAGCTTCCTGAAGCATTCTCTTCTCATTTCTGATGATGATGTCAGGAGCTTCAAGCTCTAAAAGTCTTCTTAAACGGTTGTTTCTGTTGATAACTCTTCTGTAAAGGTCGTTTAAGTCTGATGTTGCAAAACGACCACCGTCGAGCTGTACCATTGGTCTGATATCCGGTGGAATAACAGGAACTACGTCTAAAATCATCCACTCAGGACGGTTGCCTGACATTCTGAATGCCTCAACAACCTCAAGACGCTTCTGAAGTCTAACCTTCTTCTGACCTGTTGCACCTTCCAAATCTTCTTTGAGTTCTACTGAGAGAGCTTCAAGGTCAATCTGCTCAAGCAGTTCCTTGATAGCCTCAGCACCCATAGAAGCCTTAAAGTCATCCTCATACTTTTCGCGCATATCGCGGTATTCCTGCTCGTTTAAGAACTGCATCTTAGCAAGCTCACGGCAGTCACCAGGATCTGTTACGATATATGAAGCAAAGTAAAGTACCTTTTCAAGAGCTCGAGGAGAAATGTCGAGCATCAAAGAAATACGGGATGGAATACCCTTGAAGTACCAGATATGTGACACAGGAGCTGCAAGCTCGATGTGTCCCATTCTTTCACGTCTAACCTTTGCGCGTGTAACTTCTACGCCGCAACGGTCGCAGACCTTACCCTTGAATCTGATTCTCTTGTACTTACCGCAGTGGCATTCCCAGTCCTTTGTAGGTCCGAAAATACGCTCGCAGAAAAGACCGTCGCGCTCTGGTTTTAAAGTACGATAGTTAATTGTTTCAGGCTTTTTGACTTCGCCGTGTGACCACTTTCTGATCTGCTCAGGGGAAGCAAGGCCTATTTTAATTGAATCAAATACATTGTTATCCATAGTTTTTGCTCCTCCTTACATTTCGTCTGTGCCGTAGTCATCAAATTCGAGCATATCGTCGTCATCTGCAAAAATTGAAGCTTCGTCGAACATATTGCCCTCTTCTGAGTCTTCATCTAACTGGAAGCCATCCATAGTTGTCATAACCTGATCCTCATTTAGAGTCTCGTCGTCAGCAACTACTACCATTGCATCCTCGTCCTCGTCAAACTTCTGCTTGAGGTCGATTTCATCTCCGTCCTTGTCAAGAACTCTTACATCAAGTGAGAGTGACTGGAGCTCCTTGATAAGTACCTTGAATGACTCAGGGATACCAGGAGTTGGGATATTCTGACCCTTAACGATAGATTCGTAAGTTTTTACACGACCAACAACGTCGTCAGACTTAACAGTGAGGATTTCCTGAAGTGTGTAAGCCGCACCATAAGCCTCAAGTGCCCAAACTTCCATCTCACCGAAACGCTGACCACCGAACTGTGCTTTACCACCAAGTGGCTGCTGAGTAACAAGTGAGTAAGGACCTGTTGAACGAGCGTGAATCTTATCATCAACGAGGTGATGGAGTTTTAAGTAATACATATAACCAACAGTAACAGGGTTGTCGAAATAATCACCTGTTCTGCCGTCTTTGAGTCTTGTTTTACATTCCATTGAAATGCCGTTGTGCTTAAAGCACTCGCCAAAGTCAATGCCTGTAACTTCTCTCTTATCAGGATAATCGTCCTTATCTCTGATTCTTTCGAACAGTTCGAAGATGTCCTGCTCGTGAGCACCGTCAAATACCGGAGTCATAATCTTCCAGCCAAGTGCCTTAGCAGCATAACCGAGGTGAACCTCAAGTACCTGTCCGATGTTCATACGTGAAGGTACGCCCAGAGGGTTAAGTACGATATCAAGTGGAGTACCATCAGGTAAGAATGGCATATCTTCAACAGGTAAAATACGGGAAACTACACCCTTGTTACCGTGACGACCAGCCATCTTATCGCCGACAGAAATCTTACGCTTCTGAGCAAGGTAGCATCTTACAACCTTGTTAACACCAGGCTGGAGCTCGTCGCGTGAATCTTCTCTTGTGAAGACCTTGACGTCAACAACGATACCTGACTCACCGTGTGGAACTCTTAAAGAAGTATCTCTTACTTCTCTTGCTTTCTCACCGAAGATTGCTCTTAAGAGTCTTTCTTCAGCAGTAAGCTCTGTTTCGCCCTTTGGTGTTACCTTACCAACAAGGATATCACCTGCGTGAACCTCAGCACCGATATGAATGATACCGTTCTCGTCGAGGTTTCTGAGCATATCCTCACCGACGTTTGGAATATCTCTTGTGATGTCCTCAGGACCGAGCTTTGTATCTCTTGCCTCAGTTTCGTACTCTTCAATATGGATAGATGTATAAACGTCATCTCTGACGATTTTTTCATTAATAAGAACAGCGTCCTCGTAGTTGTAACCTTCCCAAGTCATAAAGCCGATGAGAGCATTCTTACCGAGTGAAATCTCACCGTTCTTTGTTGAAGGACCGTCAGCTAAAACTTCGCCCTTCTTAACTCTTTGGCCACGGGAAACGATAGGAATCTGGTTAACACAAGTACCCTGGTTTGAACGCAGGAACTTGATAACCTCGAAGTCCTGAATTCTGCCTGAGTCGTACTGAACACGGATGTGGTCAGCATCAACGCTCATAACGATACCGTCTTCTTCTGAAAGGATGCAGACACCTGAGTCAGTACCTGCTTTGTACTCCATACCTGTACCAACGATAGGTGAATCAGTAACAAGAAGTGGAACTGCCTGTCGCTGCATGTTGGAACCCATCAGTGCTCGGTTGGCGTCATCGTTTTCAAGGAACGGAATCATTGCTGTAGCAACAGAAACTACCATTCGTGGAGAAACGTCCATAAAGTCAAACTGACTTGGAGCGTATTCAACGAACTCGTCTCTGTGACGGCCGACAACCTTGGAGTTAACAAATCTGCCGTTTTCGTCAAGCGGTTCGTTAGCCTGAGCAACAACAAAATCGTCTTCCATATCAGCTGTCATATATACAACTTCATCTGTTACGATGCCTGTTTCTTTATCAATTTTTCTGAATGGTGCCTCAACAAAGCCATAATCGTTAATTCTTGCAAATGTTGCAAGGTATGAGATAAGACCGATGTTAGGGCCTTCAGGAGTCTCGATAGGACACATACGTCCATAGTGTGTGTAGTGTACGTCTCGAACTTCGAAACCTGCACGATCTCGCGACAGACCGCCAGGACCAAGTGCTGAAAGTCTTCTCTTATGAGTAAGCTCAGACAACGGGTTAGTCTGGTCCATAAACTGTGAAAGTGGAGAACTACCAAAGAACTCCTTGATTGCAGCAGTTACAGGACGGATGTTAATAAGTGAACTTGGAGAAAGAGCTTCTGGGTCCTGAGCCTGGAGTGTCATACGCTCACGGATAACTCTCTCTAAACGTGAGAAACCGATTCTGAACTGGTTCTGTAAAAGCTCACCAACGCAGCGGATTCTACGGTTACCCAAGTGGTCGATATCGTCTGTTGTGCCGATATGCTCTGCAAGTGTGTTCATATAGTTGATTGTTGCAAAGATATCGTCAGTTGTGATGTAGTTAGGGATAAGCTCTGAGGCTCTGAGTCTGATAGCCTTCTTGAGCTCAGCTTCGTTCTCGCAGGAATCAAGAATGTCGCACAGAACATCGAAAGAAACCTTTTCTTTGAT
>JAFUOM010000027.1 GCA_017481885.1 Ruminococcus sp. | reverse complement strand
GGCATTGTTGACAGCATTTTCACAAGAGTTGGTGCGTCAGATGATTTGGCTTCTGGTCAATCGACATTTATGGTTGAGATGAGCGAGGTTGCAAACATCATCTCAAACGCTACTAAGAAAAGTTTGCTTATTTTAGACGAAATCGGCAGAGGCACATCGACTTATGATGGTATGAGCATTGCTAGAGCAGTGCTTGAATATGTTGCTGATAAAAAGCGACTTGGTGCAAAAGCTTTGTTTGCTACACACTACCACGAGCTTACTGTTTTAGAGCAGATGCTTGATGGTGTCAAAAACTACAATATAGCTGTAAAAAAACGTGGCGATGATATTACATTTTTAAGAAGAATTGTCCCTGGTGGTGCCGATGACAGTTACGGTATCGAAGTTGCAAAACTTGCGGGTATTCCTGATTCTGTAATCGTCAGAGCTAAAGAAATACTTAACGACCTTATGTTTGATAACAACGACTTTGTTTCTAAGAAGGCTCCTGAAAGCAAGAAGCCTGTTGTTGAGGTTGTTGACCAGTTATCGCTTATTCCTGACAGTAGTAGTGCTGTTTGTGAAAAGCTGAGAAGTGTTGATATTAACACTCTTACACCGATTGAAGCGATGAACTTATTATATGAATTGAAAAAAATGTCCGAGTAAAGAGGTGATACGCAAATGGGAAGAATCAATGTTCTTGATAAACACGTAGCTGAGCTTATAGCAGCGGGTGAGGTAGTTGAAAGACCATCTTCTGTTATTAAAGAGCTTGTCGAAAATTCAATAGATGCAGGAGCGTCTGCTATTACTGTTGAAATCAAGAACGGCGGTACTACCTTTATGCGTGTTTCGGACAACGGCTGTGGTATTATGCGTGAAGATGTAAAAATCGCATTTTTAAGACACGCAACCAGTAAGGTTAAAGCCGAAAATGACCTTGACAGTATTGCGACTTTAGGATTTCGAGGTGAAGCGTTAGCGTCGATTTCTGCTGTATCACATCTTGAGCTTATCACAAAATCTGAAAATGAGGATATCGGCACTCGATATGTTATTTCAGGTGGTGAAGAGGTGTCTTTTGATGATGCAGGCTGTCCTGATGGTACAACATTCATCATCAGAGATTTGTTTTATAATATACCTGCCAGAATGAAGTTTCTAAAGACTGATGTAGGCGAGGGTAACGCTGTTTCAAATGTTATTGATAAAATAGCATTGTCACATCCCGAGGTTTCTATTACTTACATAAAAGACTCGAAACAGGTGCTTAAAACCGCAGGTGACGGAAAGCTTTTGTCAGCGATTTATTCAGTATACGGCCGTGATTTTGCCAGTGGTATGATTCCTGTTGACTATGAGTTAAACGGAGTGACAGTCAAGGGTTACTTGTCTAAACCACAAAATGCACGTCCTAACCGTAATATGCAGAACTTCTTTATTAACGGACGTTTTGTAAAAAGCCGTACTGCTATGGCGGCGGTTGAAGAAGCGTGCAAGGGTTCTGTTATGGTTGGCAAGTTTGCATCCTGTGTTTTGAACATAGAGATAGCTTTTGAGGCTGTTGATGTTAATGTTCATCCGTCAAAAATCGAAGTTAGATTTGTCAACGAACGTCCTGTTTTTGACGCTGTGTATCACGCAGTTAAGTCTGCACTTCACAGCGGTGATACTCGCAAAAATGCTGTTTTTTCTCAGAATACTACTGCTAAGAAAATCAATCCTTTTGAGCTTGCTCAAAAAGTATTCAGAGAACGTGACCAGGCAAAGACGGTTAAAGTTGCACCACCTGGTGTTGAAAATACTGTTGTAAAGAATAAGCCGACAGCTCAAGTAAAACAAGACCCGTTTTTGTTGTTGGACGAGCCTGTTAATGTTGAAACTAATAAACCGATTTCGTTTTCTTCTAGTCTTTCAGATAGTTCAGACTCTGCTGTTGAGTATTCTAAAATGTTTGCAAGCAACAGTAATCAGAACGAAACAATAGAAGAAAAAGTTGAAACTAAAACTGACTTTGATGTAGACGTTAAGACTGATTGTGTTGATAATAGCGCTAATTCTGATGAGATATCATCGGCTTTTGGTATTATCGAAACACAACCATCTGAAAACGTCAGTTTGGTTGCTTTGGATGAAGAAAAACCGGAAGTAATCGAAGAAATTAAACCGTTAATTGAAGAATCACCGGATACTTTTAAGTACATTGGTGAGGCTTTTAAAACATATATAATTATCGAAAAAAACAATAAAGAACTCATACTTATCGACAAACACGCAGCACACGAGCGTATTATTTACGAAAGGCTTAAAGTTGAAAAAGGCAGTGGTTATTCCCAAATGCTGCTCGAACCTATTGCTGTAACACTCAATAAAATTGACTACAACAGTGTTATTAATAATATAATTGTGTTTGCAAAGGCGGGATTTGAGGTTGAGGATTTCGGCAATGGAATGATTCTTGTCAGAAGTGCACCTCAGTATCTAGAAAATGAAGATATAGAGCAGACAGTTATTGAAATGTCTGGATATCTCACTGAAAATAAGAATGATATCCGCACTGAGCAGATGGATTGGATTTACCACAATGTTGCGTGCAGAGCCGCTATTAAAGCCGGAAACATCAGCACCGACAGAGAACTGATTGATATTGCAAGAAGGCTTGAATCCGACGATACTCTCAAGTATTGCCCACACGGAAGACCGCTGTGTATTACTTTAAGTAAGTATGAAATTGAAAAACAGTTTGGCAGGGTGTAACTATGGCTGATAAAAAAATTCCTATGATTTGTGTTGTCGGTCCCACTGCCAGTGGCAAAACTGCTCTGTCAATTGAACTAGCTAAACGTTTTAATGGTGAAATAGTTTCTGCTGATTCTATGCAGATTTATAAAGGTATGGATATCGCAACTGCTAAACCGACATTAGAGGAACAAGACGGTGTTATTCATCATCTTATGGATTTCTGGGATGTTGACAAATCCTTTTCTGTAGCGCAGTATTGTGAACTCGCAAAGCAAACCATACTTGATATTCATAACCGTGGAAAGCTTCCTGTTTTAGTTGGTGGCACTGGTCTTTATGTTGATTCGCTTATTGACAATCGTACATTCGTTGATGTTGACAGTAACGATGAGCTCAGAGCTACTCTGCAAAAAGAATATGAGCAGTTTGGTGTTGAATATTTGCTGTCAAAACTCAGAGCTGTAGATCCTCAGTCAGCTCAGGCTTTAGATGAAACACGCAACCCTAAAAGAATTATCAGAGCTATCGAAGTTTTTGAAACAACAGGCGTTACAATGTCACAGCACAATGCTAATTCAAAACTTGAGGACTCACCGTATAAGGTGCTAAAAATCGGTCTTACAGCAACCGACCGCCAGTTTTTGTATGACAGAGTAAACTTGCGAGTTGATATTATGGTTGAGAATGGTCTTGTTGATGAAGCGAAATCATTTTTAGATTTGAATTTAAGCTCAACATCGGCTATGGCAATCGGTCACAAAGAGCTGATACCATATTTTAAAAACGAAGCTGACTTGAATTTTTGTCTTGAAAATCTTAAGATGCAAACACGACGTTACGCAAAACGTCAGCTTACCTGGTTTAGAAAAGACAAAAGTATTAATTGGCTTTATATTGATGCGTTAGGCAAAGATGAATTGATTAGTAACGCATAAGAACTTGTTAAGAAGGTATTGTTTAATGAAACATATTAAAGAGAATTCTGAAAAAAGTAAATATAGCAAGCGTACTGACGAACAACGTGCCGCTACCAGAAAGCTTACATCAAGAATTTTTATAGGTGTTTCTGTAGCACTTGTTCTGATTTTTATAGTGTTTATTTTTGTAACAACCAATTTTATGGGTAGCGATAGCATTGTTACCGAAACAGCATTTAAAACAACTGTTTCCGATACTATCAGTACATCGGGTTTTGTTATCAGGGATATATCGTACATCGATAACGTTTCGTCCGGTGTGCTTGCGTATCAGGTTACTGATGGTGATAAGGTTACCGCTAAGGGTACTATCGCTACTATTTACCAAAATGAATCAGACGCAGTTAATTTTCAGCGAATATGTGAAATAGATGATGAGATAGAAGAACTCAAAACGCTGAATAATATCAGCCACTCCGTAAATGTAGGTCTCGATTCAGTTAATAACCAGCTTGATAATAGACTCTCAGCTTTTGTCGAGAGTATAAACAAAAGAGATTTTAATTCTATATCTTCTATTGAAAACGATTTGATTTCAGCTATTTATCGTAAACAGATTATCACCGGTGATCAGATGAACTTTGACGATAATATTGCTCAGCTTGAAGAGGAGAAAGCACAGCTTCAAAGTGTTACTGGTAACAGTATAGGTGAGATTATAGCAGAGGATTCAGGATATTTCACATCTGCTATTGACGGATACGAAAATCTGTTTTCTATTGACGATTTAAAGGAAATCACTTATTCAGACATAAAAGATGCTAAACCTGCCAACATTGATGAAGGCAAGTATGTTGGCAAGATTATCAAAGGCGTTAACTGGTATCTGGCTTGTCCTGTGACAGCTGAACAAGCTGTCGCTATTACACACAACAGCTCAAACGTTTCAGTCAGAATCCCGTATGCAAGTGCAGATTTGATACCTGCAAAGGTTAAGAATGTTAACCAGTTCTCAGGAGAAGAAATGGCTATAGTTGTTCTTGAGTGCAACTATATGAGTCCAGCTTTGTCACACATCAGAAATGAGTCTGTTGATATAGAACTCAACACTTACGAGGGATTGAAAGTAAGTAAAAAGGCTCTGCACGATGATTATGTTACAAAGATTACTTTTGATGAAAACGGAAACAAGATTACCGAGGAAGTTAAGGTGCAGGGTGTTTATGTAAAATACGGTAGACAGTTAATCTTTAAGCAGGTGTTTATCCTTTATTCCGATGAGGATTATGTAATTTGTAGCGATAAACCTGACAACGAGACGCTTATCACCGGTTATACACTTGAGCTTTACGACGAAGTTGTTGTAGAAGGAGATGATTTGTACAATGGCAAGCTCATTGATTGATGTAGAGTATAATTATAAAACTATATGTGAAAACATTGCCAAAGCAACTCAGCAGTGCTCAAAAAGTGAGTCTGATGTAACTTTGCTTGCAGCCACTAAAACTGTTGATGCACAAACTATTAACCACGCAATTTCTTTAGGTCTTAGCCATATTGGTGAGAATAGGGTGCAGGAGTTGCTCTCGAAATATGATGATTACAATTTGAGTGAGTGTTCACTGCAATTTATTGGGCATCTGCAGTCAAACAAAGTCCGACAGATTATCGATAAGGTGGATATGATTCAGTCTGTTGATTCATTAAAACTTGCAACCGAGATTTCAAGACAAGCAATGCTTAAAAACAGAGAAATGGATATTTTGGTTGAGGTCAATATCGGACGAGAAGAAAACAAGTCAGGTGTTATGCCTGAAATGCTCGACGAATTGTTGCACCAAGTCAAGGATTTACCTGCAATTTACATCAAAGGATTGATGGCAATACCGCCAATTTGTGATAATTCACATAAAATTTGTAAATATTTTGATAATATGCATAAAATGTTTATTGACATAAAGGGTAAAAAAATAGATAATATATCTATGGATGTATTGTCGATGGGTATGTCCGATGATTATGTTGAAGCGATTTTGTGCGGTTCAAATATGGTCAGAGTAGGCTCTGCGTTGTTTGGAGCTAGAAATTATAATGTTTAACCGGAGGTAATATATATGGCTGGTTTTGTAGATAAGTTCAAGCGTATGTGGGACGCACCAGATGATGAGTACGAATATGATGAGTACGGTTACGATGAGCAGGACGATGAGGTAGAAGAACCAAGAAGTTCCAGAAGCTCAAGAAGATATGATGACTTTGATGATTATAGTGAACAGCCTGTAAGAGAGCATTCGCGTAAGAGTAAGGTTGTAAATATCAGCACTACTGCAAAACTTCAGGTTGCACTTTTTAAGCCTGAAAAGTTCGGAGAAGAAACACGTACAATTGCTGATGAACTTGTTAAAACTCATACTGTAGTCTTAAACCTTGAGCATACTAACAAAGATATGGCAAGACGTATTATTGATTTCTTAAGCGGTGTTGCTTACGCTAACCGTGGTAAGATTAAAAAGGTTTCTGCCAATACATTTATCATCATCCCTAATAATGTTGACCTTACAGGTGATGATTTACTTGATGAGCTCGAACACAACGGACTTTATCTCTAAGTTTAATGAGTTCAAATGATTTTCAAAATGATAAGCTGATTGTATCAAAAGCTAAAGATACTGTATATTTGTCCCAAAAGAGATTCAACCCTTGTTTTTACGGCTTTTTAAATGAACACGAAGTTAGAGTTATCAGAGATTGTGTTCATCTTGAAGATGACTGTTCTTTCTTTGGTGGATACGAAGGTGCACAGAGGTTGGTTTTTGGTGCCGGTGTTAGTAGCTTTGATGAATTTCCGATTGTCGCTTTGAAATTTCTTTATAAAAAAGAGTTTGAACTGACACATCGTGATTTTCTGGGGTCATTAATGGCACTTGGGATTGAGCGTTCTACTGTCGGGGATATTCTTGTGTTTGATGGTGAAGCTATTGTTTTCGTAAAAGAAGAGATAGCGGAATACATTAAGCAGGAAGTGACTAAAATAGGACGTGTTGGTGTAAAAATTCTGGAGCAGGACATACAGTCTATCGATTATGTTGCTGAATTTGACGAAATTACTTTTACGGCATCATCTTTAAGAATCGATATATTTGTTGCGTCGTTGTGCCACGTTTCCAGAGAAAAAGCTCAACAGCTTATCAAATCAGATTTAGTTACGCTTAACCACGTGATTGAAAACAATGCATCTAAAACACTATGTGTTGATGATATAATAACCATTCGTAAGTTTGGTAAATTTATGTTCGCCGAGGATAGCGGGTTCTCAAAAAAGGGGAAACATAAGGTCTTGGTGAAACATTTTAGATAGGAGTGCAAACTATGCTTACAATTGATGAAATTAAGAACATAGCATTTAGAAAGTCAGGTATGGGCGGATATCGTCCTGACGATGTAGACGAGTTCATTGATGATGTTATTGCAACATTTGAGCAGATGAAGGCTGAAAAGGCTGACCTTCTCAGAAAGATGGATATTCTCGCTACTAAGATTGAGCAGTACAGAACAGATGAAGAGACAGTAAGAAACGCTCTTCTTTCATCACAGAAGGTTTCTGATCAGGCTTTAAGAGAGGCTAAGGATAAGGCTACATATATCATCAAAGCTGCTGAAAAGAAGTCAAGAAAGATTTTAACAGAAGCTGAGATGGCAACTGAGCGCGAAAAGGATAAGTATGAGGCTGTTTTAGCTGAAACTGCAAAGCTCAGAAAAGAAATGATTTCAATGTACAAAAAGCACCTTGCTTTACTTGATGAATTCCCAACAGAGGCAGATGTTCAGACTAAGCGTGACGAGCTTGACGAGAAGTATCCTTTTGAGCCTGTAGAGGAAATTATCAATTCCGATGACTTTGATGTTGAGGAAGAGATGGTAAAGGCAGCTGAGCCAAAGCCTGTTGTTAAGAAAAACGAAGAAGTTAAACACGAGCACAAGAACGAGAAGTTTGACCAGCTCAAGTTTGGCGATAACTACGATGTAGAATAATTTTTTTGGAGTGTATAGAAAATGTCCCAGGATTATAATGCAACGCTGAATCTGCCGAAAACAGATTTTCCTATGCGTGCAGGATTACCAAAGTCAGAGCCTGTTACTTTAGAAAACTGGCTCTCTAATAAGATTTATGAAAAGTTAATGGAGAAAAACGAAGGCAAGCCATTATATGTGTTACACGATGGCCCTCCGTACGCTAACGGTAACATTCACCTTGGCACTGCATTAAATAAAGTATTAAAAGATATCATTGTAAGATACAAGAATATGTCTGGTTTCAAGGCACCGTTTGTTCCTGGTTGGGACACACACGGTTTGCCTACAGAGCTTAAAGCAAGAGCTAAAGCAGGTGTTGGAAACTCAACAACAATTTCCGATGTAGAGCTTAGAAAAATCTGCCGTGAATTTGCTCTTTCTTACCTTGACGACCAGCGTAATCAGTTCAAGAGACTTGGTTGTATCGGTGAATGGGACAATCCATACGTTACATTAATCCCAGAGTTTGAAGCTACACAGATTGAAGTGTTTGCTGAAATGGCTTGCAAGGGCTACATTTACAAGGGTTTAAAGCCGGTTTACTGGTGTCCTGAATGTAGAACGGCTCTTGCAGAAGCTGAGATTGAGTACGCTGAGGATCCTTG
>JAFUOM010000026.1 GCA_017481885.1 Ruminococcus sp. | reverse complement strand
TTGACAAACAAAGAAAAATATATATAATTAGAGTATCTATATTTAGTATAGTGGGTTATTGTGAGAATTTATAAATACCACTTAGGGAGGTAATTGCTTTGTTCCAGATTTACAAGGAACACAAGGGGTTCTGGAAACAGATATTCCTGCTTGCCAAAAACGAACTTATCAAAACTTATAAAGGTGCCGTTATAGGACCTTTCTGGGCTGTAATTAAGCCAGCATTCACTCTTTTTGTATACTGGTTTGCTTTTACAGTTGGTATCAAAGACCTTGGTGAGGTTAACGTCTCCGTAAACGGCGAATTCATTAACACCTTCGACCGTTTTACTTTTATGCTTGTTGGTTTCATTCCATGGTTCTTTATATCTGATAGTATCACGCTTGGTGCTAAATCTATCAGACTCAACCGCCAGTTTGTAACCAAAGTCAGCTTCCCTGTTTCGACTATCGTAACCTTTACATCAATGGCCAGACTTTATGTACACTTCCTGCTCGCAGCAATTATGTACCTTTATGTAACTTTGATTTCGGGTGTTGGTGCGAGTATTTACAACCTGCAATTCTTCCTGTACTGTCCGTTGATGTTCTTATTCTTTGTTATGCTCGCTTGGTCAACCGCTCCGATGAGTGCGTTCTCCGCTGACTTCGAGAATATGATTGTTTCAATTATGTCAGGTATCTTCTGGGTATCAGGCGTTATCTACTCAAGCTACGATTTCACATCAGGCTTCTTAAAATACCTGATGCTTTTAAATCCTATCAACTTCTTTGCAAACGGCTACAGAAACACTTTCCTATACGAAAGATGGTTCTTCGAATATCCACTTGAGCTTATCATTTTCCTTGCTGAGTTTGTCGTTGTCTTCGCTTTAGGCATATTCAACTACAACAGATTACGCAAGAAATTACCTGATGTTCTTTAAGTGCTATAAGGAGAAAACTATGGAACAACCAATCATTTCATTTAAAAATGTCAACAAGGAATACATCCTTTATAAAAACGATAAAGAAAGATTCCGTGCACTGTTCTTAAAACCGAAGAACCCAAAAATCAACAAAGCTTTAAAAAACGTCAGCTTTGACATTTACCCTGGTGAATCAATCGGTATCATCGGCGACAACGGTGCAGGTAAATCAACTATCCTCAAAATGATTACAGGCGTTGCCCATCCAGACAACGGCGAAATCATTGTTAACGGCAAGGTTGCCGCACTTCTTGAACTTACAGCAGGCTTCTCAATGGAAATGACAGGTAGAGAGAACATCTATCTCAAAGGATATATCCTAGGTTTAGAGGACGAATACATCCGCACTATTGAAGAAAGAATCATAGATTTTGCTCAGCTTGGTGATTATATCGACCAACCTGTAAGAACATACTCAAGCGGTATGAGAATGCGACTCGGCTTTGCTATCAATGTAAACATCGAACCTGACATTCTGGTTGTCGATGAAGCTTTGTCCGTTGGTGACGCAACTTTCAAGAAAAAGTGTAAAGCTAAAATCGGCGAAATTATCAAAAGCGGTGTTACCGTACTTTACGTAAGCCATAACCAGGCTGGTGTTAAGGAGCTTTGTCATCGTGCTATCTTTATGAAAAAGGGCGAACTGATTTACGATGGTGACGTTAACGAAGCTTACAGAATCTACGAGGAAAGCAAAGCTAAAAAGTAATTTCTTTTTTAGAATTTTCAGTTGATACAGAGGTATGTTATGCTCAACAGCTTTGAAAAAAACGAGATTTTTATGTCTTGCAGATACATAGGTTCGAACAACCTTTTGCCAAATGATGGTTCAGTTATCAATGTAATCGGAAACCACATTTTGTGCGATTATCTGTGTGACACAATAAACTCTCTAAACAAAAGTGAATACAAATATACCCTGTATCAGGTGGAAACATCTGATGCACTTACAAGCACTGTTAAAAAGCAGTGCTTTTTGTACTGTTTGGACTTAAGATGCAAAGACGAAAATGTACTTGCAGACTTCGAAAAAGCTTTGTCTTACGCTAATAATATTGAAGGCTCTGCCTTTGTCGCTCTCGTTTTGATACCAATGCTTTCAAAGCGTGACGACGTTCACTCACTTTCTGAAATAGAGCTTTCTGCACTTAGTGTCGGAACAATATTGCAACAAGCGGAAGATTTGTTATCCGAATACTGCAACAAGCTGAATATCAAAGAAATCCGCTTTGATAACTTCTTAATTGAAGATAGCGAGCACAATGCACTCAACCTCACTCAGCTAGTTAAAGAATCTGTTGACAATAAAGAAATCGTCATCAATAGCTCCGACGCTTTTGATATTGTATCCGCATGTTCAATGAGCGATGCGATAAATGCCGTCTTTACTGTTATGAAGCACGGCAAACACGGAAGCATCTACAATATGTCTGGTGAAGCTTTATCTTTGCATAAAGTTAAAACATTTATATACGAAACGCTCTGTGAATACGGTATAAAGCTCAATTTCGAGCAGGGTGATCCGCAACAGAAAAAAACCTACCGTGCGCTTGATAACGGTAAGGTGCATTCTCTGGGCTTCTCCCCTGTTTGCGACACTGACACTCAGCTTATTTACGCTCTGTCATCAATGTTACCTCAGGAGTACAACATCATCAAAGATGAAATCAACAACTCTTATGCAGGCAAGATTAAATATGTCAGAGAAATTGAACTTGAACTACTCTCTGAAATCGACAGAATTTGTCGCAGAAACAACATTCAGTATTTTCTGTCAGGTGGAACAATGCTCGGCGCTGTCAGACACAAAGGTTTCATCCCTTGGGATGATGACATTGACATTGCAATGCTCAGGAACGATTACGAAAAATTTAAAACCGCTTGCATAAACGAACTTCCGAAAAAATATCAGTACCAGTCTTACACAAACAAAGACGGCTACCACTACTTCTTTGACAAAATTACTATCAAAGATACATATTTTTCAACAAAGTATTCTGACAGATTCGATATGCTCAAAGGCTTTTCAACCGACGTCTTTGTTTTTGATAAAACATCTGACAACAAATTTTTCAGCAAACTTCATTTCAAAACGCTTATGGCATTAAGACTCTTAATGAACGTAAGATGGATAAACGAACCAAGAAAAGATAAAAGCTATTTGTTATCAAAGCTCTTGCTACCTATACTCAGAATCTTTTCAATGGACACATACAGCAAAATGTATGACAAGCTGTTACGTAAATACGAAAAACGCAATACATCCACAGTTCTGCCACCTGCCACAGACCACAAGTGGCGTGGCGTTATGCCAAAGAAATGGTTCGAAACTGTAACAGATGCGCCATTTGAAAATGTTATGTCGTATATTCCAACAGGCTATGACGACTACCTCAAACGCTGGTACTGTGAGGATTATATGGACTTACTCCCACTTTGTCAGCGCACAGGTTCACACGACTACTATCGACTTGATTTAGGCAACGAAATTAAAACAGACAACGAAGAAACAAAGCACTACAACTACAAAGGCGAACTGCTATAAGGAGATTATTATGGTATTTTCAGTTATTCTTGCTGGTGGCACAGGCAACCGCATGGGAAACACAGACAAACCAAAACAGTTTTTGACTATAAAGGATAAACCTATTATTATCCACACAATCGAAAAGTTTCTTGCTCACCCCGATTTTGAGAAAATCATTGTGCTGACACCAGCAATGTGGATTGACCACACAAAGCGTATCATCAATCGCTACATCGGTGACTGTGATAAAGTTGACGTTATTGCAGGCGGCGACACACGAAACGAAACCATAATGAATTCAATCAACTATATTGAGCAGAACTTCACTCTTGATGACGACACTATTATCGTCACACACGACAGCGTACGTCCATTTGTCACACACCGCATTATCACAAAAAACATTGATGCTGCTAAAAAATTCGGCGCATGCGACACTGTTATCCCTGCAACAGATACAATAGTTGAAAGCATCAACGAAAAGACAATCTCTTCTATTCCTGAAAGAAAGAATATGTATCAGGGTCAGACCCCACAGTCTTTCAAAGCAAAAGAATTAAGAGAGATATACAACTCTTTAACAAATGCCGAAAGAGATATTCTGACAGATGCCGCTAAAATTCTTGTTTTGAAAGGCAAAGATGTACGCCTTGTTCAAGGCGAAACCTACAACATCAAAATCACATACCCTTATGACCTTAAAATTGCAAAGTCACTCATAGAGGAAGAGGAAAATGATTAACACTATCTACAGGTTGACAGCTCCGAGAAGATTCGAAATCGACTTTGAGGATATAAGCTTTAATGACAATTGCATAGTCAGACCAACTCACTTGTCAATTTGTAATGCCGACCAGCGTTACTACCAAGGCACCAGAGATGCAAAAGTTTTAAAACAAAAGCTCCCGATGGCTCTCATCCACGAAGGTGTCGGCGAGGTGGTCTACGACAAAAGCGGAACTTTCAAACCGAAAGACAAGGTTGTTATGATACCTAACATACCAACCGAGGATGACGATGTCATTTCAGAGAACTATCGTGAAAGCAGTAAGTTCTGTGCAAGCTCAACAGACGGCTTTATGCAGGAGCTTGTGGAGATTTCTCCGAATAGACTCGTAAAACTTCCTGACAACATCAACCTCAACGTTGCAGCTTTCACAGAAATTGTCAGCGTCAGCGTGCACGCAATCACCCGCTTTGATAATATCGCTCATCAAAGACGTGACACTATCGGTGTTTGGGGTGACGGTAACCTTGCTTTTATTACCTCACTATTTTTTAAGAAGATGTTCCCAAAAACTAAAGTCTACGTTTTTGGCATCAACAGCGATAAATTAAACGACTTTTCTTTTGCTGACGAAACATATCTCACAACAGATATCCCTGATTCACTCAGAGTTGACCACGCTTTCGAGTGTGTCGGAGCAAACGGTTCGCCTGTAGCGATTGAACAGATAATCAAGCATATCCGTCCTGAGGGAACAATATCAATTCTCGGAGTTTCTGAGTATCCTGTTCCGATTAACACACGAATGATACTCGAAAAAGGGCTGCGATTGTTCGGCACCAGCCGAAGCGGAAAAGAAGATTTCGAAAAAACTGTTGAGCTATACACACAGCACCCTGAAATCGTCAGATTCCTCACACATATCATTGGTAATGTTGTTGAAGTAAACAGCTTTGCTGATATGACAAAAGCTTTCGAGCTCGACACCAGAAAAGCTTTCGGCAAAACCATTATGCACTGGAACCTATAAAATCACATAATTAAAATGAGGCATATCCAAAATTTTGAATATGCCTCAGCTTTTGATTGACAAGACGCAACTACTTTGATATAATACTAAAGGTCGAAAGAACATTTGTTTTCGATGCATTAGGGATTAAGCTGAAAGTAAGATTTATCTGAATGTTAGTAAGCTCCCTCTCGGACACTCCGGCCGTGTAAAATCTACGGAGCAAAAACTTAATATGCGGATATGGCGGAATTGGTAATGAAGCGACCGCTGCCAGTGGCAGATCAAGGGAGCGAAATGCTGTCTGAAATAACGAGTTATGACGAACACTTTAGTGTGAAGTCAGAACGACTATATTTCAGACCGGACGACGCGTATGGTTCTGTCTACGCCCCCTCGGTGTACTTGCAAATTAAGTTCACTATCCTGCATAAACTAATGTGGATTAAGCAAAACGCTCCACCTCGGACACTCCGGCCGTGTAAAATTTACGGAGTAAAAACTTAATATGCACCTGTGGCGGAATTGGCAGACGCGTATGGTTCTGTCTACGCCCCCTCGGTGTACTTGCAAATTTAGTTC
>JAFUOM010000025.1 GCA_017481885.1 Ruminococcus sp. | reverse complement strand
TAAGCTTTATCAATACGTTTACAAATACACTACTATGTCTGAGGGCGAATTCAATGGATTATGGTCAAATGCACAACGAGCTTTACAGACATATGATAATGCACATACTCCGCTCTTTACAACGATGTCTAATTTGGATACCGCTATCTATAATACAGCTCAAGAGATTAATTCTATATCGGACGCCGTTAGTAATAATGTCGTAGATAGTATAAATTCAGCTAAAATTGCGTTACAGGAATACGAGGATATATTAGGAAATATATTCCATGGATATTCTTATAACCACAAAGGCAAAGTTTATGTTTCTTTAATAGAAGACCGTGATTTAGCAGCTTGGGAAATACAGTCTCAATTATCTTCGGATGGGTATAATATTCCTACTGGTGCTATTATCGGTGGCTTAAAACAATATGCACAAGGAACTACTTCCGCTACCGGTGGGTTATCCTTGGTTGGTGAAAAAGGTGCAGAGCTTAGAATTTTAAATCAAGGTGATGGAATTATCCCTGCTAATATAACAAAAAATCTTTGGAATATGGGTATAAATCCAACCGAGTTTTTTAAAAAGATTGCTAGAGAAACTCTTTGGAGTGGTTTTAGCGGTGATAGTAGAATCGGAGAAATTCTTCAGAATGTTAGCGTTGAGATAAAACCAAGTATCACAGTTCATAGTGCTATACATATTGCTGGAGATGCTACACAATCTACAGTTAATGCTCTGAAAAAAGAAACAGAGAATATCGCTAATTTAGCGGCAAAGAAAGTAATGAATACGGCATTACAATATAGTAATGTGCCGAGAAAATATTAAATTAATAGCCTCCTCTAACAAAAATTAGGGGAGGCTAGAATCTAATAACGAGTAATAAAGTAGAATAAAAGGTGAATATATGCAAGAAAATAATAAATCAAATATAAAAATTAGAATGAGAACTATACCAAAAGCATACGAGGCTTTAAAAACGTTAGACCCTGACACTGATTTTAGTATACGTATGCTTAGACAAATGATTAAAAGCGGAGAGATACCCACTATAAAAATATCTAATAAAGTTTTGGTGAATCTCGACTTGCTAATAGACAAGCTATCTTGTTATAATAATACCGCTACTTGTGCTTGATTCTCAAGAAAAGAGGTAATTAAGCATGAATATTCAAAAGAGAGTATCTAAAAGCGGTGTTGCATCTTATTTGATTAGAGTTAGTCTTGGGTATGTAAATGGTCAGCAGATAGTTAAATCTATGACGTATAAACCTGATAAGAATATGACACCAAAACAGATTGAAAAAGAGGTGAATAGACAAGCTGTTTTGTTCGAAGAACAAGCAAAAAAAGAATATAAAGAAATGCAGGAACGTGAAAACGATGAGCTCGATTTTCTTAAACAATGTATTACATTTAAAGAATTAGCTGAAGAATGGTTACAGTTACAAGAAGATACTAACGAGCTAAAACCAAGTAGTTTGTTAAGAATGAAAAACTGTACTGAACGAACATATAATTTTTTAGGTAACACGTTGGTTGTTAAATTGTCATATCGCAAAATTCAAAGTTTTATAACCTCTTTATCAAAAGATGGTGTGAATCAGAACACTGGTAAGGGGTTGTCTCAGAAGACACAGAAACATTATTTAACGTTTATCAGTAACGTTATGCTTTATGCTAAAAAATGTGGAATTATTGAGTATAATCCGTGTAGGGATATTACTTTTAGCAAATCAGAACATAAAGAAATAAATGTGTACTCATTATCTGAGATGAGAAAAATGCTATCGTTAATTGACGAGAAAGCACCAACAGATTATAAATTGTTCTTTAATTTGTTAGCTTATAGTGGTATGCGAAGGGGAGAAGTTCTAGGGTTAGAGTACAAGGATATTAACTTTGATACCTCCGTGCTAACGATTAAAAGAACATCAAACTATCGTAGCGGTGTAGGACTGTATACTGATACACCTAAAACAAAATCAAGTTATCGCTCATTGGTTATTCAATCTAAGTTAATAGAGCTTATTAAACAGTTGAGCGATGAGCAAAGAGAACAGGCTAAAAAGTGCGGTGAGTTATGGTGTGATACAGATAGGTTGTTTGTAACATGGGATGGAAAACCTATGCATCCAAATACACCATATACGTGGCTAGAACGCTTTTGTAAGCTCGAAGAAATACCGTTTAAGGGTTTACATAGCTTTAGACATTTCGTGGCGACACAGGCTTTAACAAGTGGTGTAGATGTAAAGTCTGTTTCTGCTATGCTAGGGCATAGTCAAACAAGCACTACGCTGAATGTCTACGCTCATGCAGTGCAAGAAACAAACGAAAAAGCATTGAATAGTGTAGCTCAGTTACTTGAATCTACATAAAAACTAACTGAATAATGAACACGATAATGAACATATATTTTTGGACAAAAAGAAAAATCCCAGAAACCGCTTTTAAAAGCCATTTCTGAGACCTAGAAGTTGGTGCGAGTGACGGGACTTGAACCCGTACGTCGAAGACACACGCCCCTCAAACGTGCCTGTCTGCCTATTCCAGCACACTCGCAAATTTATTAGTTTTTCTCGAACGCTTGCTATTATATCACTAACTTTTTGATTTGTCAATAATAAAAATGAAATTTTTTGACAAAATATTTTATATACAAATTCGGATAGTTGTGATACAATAAATAAGTTATAATAAAATACAGTGTTTTACAACCAACTTTATTGTTTGGAGGATAATATGAGCAAACTTTTGAGAAAAGAAATTGCACCGTCAGTTGCATTCAACACGGTTAAGGAAAGCCGATTCAAAACTATGCGCATTTGTGTAACTGCTTACTTACCGCTGAAAAAGGAAACTGCTGCAGAAAATGCGTTGATGTCGCTTGTGATGACACGCTCTTGTAACAAGTATCCTGATTTTACACAGCTGTCAAGAAAGCTTTCTTATTTATATGGAGCGTCTTTGTCGTCTGGCTTTATGAAAATCGGCGATGCACAGGCGTTGACTTTTTCGATTTCAGGCATTGATGATCGTTACGCACTTGATAATGATATTATTTCAAAAGAGCTTTCGGATTTATTGTGCGATGTGCTTTTTGACCCGTTTGTAAAAGACGGAGCGTTTGACAGCACAGAGTGTGAGCAAGAACGTCGTCAGCTTATTGATATGATTGATTCTGAGTTCAACGAAAAGCGTGTGTACGCTAAAAATAAAGCTTTATCTTTGATGTGCGAAGACGAGGTGTTCTCAGTTAAGCGTTACGGTGACAGAGAAAGCGTGCTTAAAGCTACAGAAAAAGATTTGTACAAAGCTTGGCAGAATATGTTATCTTGTGCACGATTTGAGATTATCTACGTTGGCGATTCTGATTCATCATCAGCGTGTGAGGTTTTTGCTAAGCGTTTTAACGAGATAGACAGAAAGCCTTGTGAGATTTCGACCGAGGTAGTAAGTGACGT
>JAFUOM010000024.1 GCA_017481885.1 Ruminococcus sp. | reverse complement strand
TTTGCTTTAACGCATTTTTCAAAAGTCTTGTCAGATATTGTAAACAAAGCGTGCATACCAAACATCGCTTTTAACATATCATCATTATTGTCTTTACAGTATTTGATAAAGTCAGCGTTTTCCTTAATTGCTTCATCGCACTTTTGCTCTCCGTCACGGTCAGATACTTCATAGCAAAGGCAACTGCGCACACCCATCTCTTTTGCAACATCTGCAATTTCAAACAGAGAATCAGGAATTTCGCAAAAACTTGCGTGATGGTCAAATATAGTTGTAACGCCATTTCTAATGCAATCAAGATAGGTTGCATACGCACTGGCTCTTGTAGCTTTTAAACTCAGCTTGCGGTCGATATTCCACCACATACCGTCGAGTATCTCATAAAAGTTGTGAGGATTATATCCGTTTATTGAAAGACCACGTGCAAGTGCTGAATATATATGAGTGTGAGCATTGATAAATGCAGGCATAATTATGTTACCTTTAGCATCAACAATCTCAGCATCCTTGTACTTAGTCTTAAGCTCGTTGGTTGTGCCGATGTCTGCAATCTTTGTGCCGTCAATAAGCACACCACCGTTTTCGATATATGGGTTTTGCTCATCTCGTGTGATGACCTTTCCGTTACAAAGCAAATACATAAGCTTCCCACCTTAACTATAATATCAATTTCATTTTATCACTCGAATATGGCATTTGCAATAGTTTTCAGCCTCCAAATCGAGTCAAGTTTAGAAATAATTAACGTTCACAAAACCTTGAAACAAGTAAAAAAAAGGAGTATTATGTAAGATGATTTAACAGATTTTCAGAAGGTGAAAATAATGTACGAAATTTTGAACGCACAAAAGCTCACAGATGACATCTACTCTTTCGTTGTAAAAGCACAGCGTGTGGCATCTTCTTGCCTTCCTGGACAGTTTGTAATTGTCCGTTCACACGAGAACGCCGAGCGAATTCCGCTCACAATTTGTGATTACGATAGAGAAAACAGCACCATCACCCTTGTATTTCAGGTAGTAGGTGCAGGCTCACTCAGACTTTCACGTCTTAATACAGGCGACTTTTTGCACGATGTTGTAGGTCCGCTTGGGTGCGAAAGTGAGCTTTGCAACACGGATATTTCAGAGCTTAAAAATAAAAACATTCTTTTTGTTGCAGGCGGTGTGGGTACTGCTCCTGTTTTCCCACAGGTCAAATGGCTAAAAGAACACGGCGTTGACTGCGACGTAATTGTCGGTGCTAAAACAAAAGATATGCTCATTATGGAAGATCAGATGAAAAAGTACGCCACTAATCTTTACATAACAACTGACGACGGCTCATACGGCAGACAGGGTTTAGTCACAAAAGTTATCGAAGACTTAGTAAATATTGAGGGCAAGCACTACGATATGTGTATAGCTATCGGCCCGATGATAATGATGAAGTTCTGCTGTATTACAACAAAGGCTTTATCTATCCCGACAACTGTCAGCTTAAACCCTATTATGGTTGACGGCACAGGTATGTGCGGTGCGTGCAGAGTTACTGTCGGTGGAGAAGTAAAATTTGCCTGTGTTGACGGTCCTGAGTTTGATGGTCATTTAGTTGACTTTGACGAAGCTATGATACGCCAGAATATATACAAAACCGAAGAAGGCAGAGCGTACCTGAAAGAAAAAGAAGGCGACACACACCACGGTGGTTGTGGTCATTGCGGAGGTGAGCAGTAATGGATATGATGAAAAAAGTGCCAATTCGTGAACAAGACCCTGAAGTCCGTGCTCACAATTTTGACGAAGTGTGCCTTGGTTACACAAAAGAACAGGCGATGCTTGAAGCAACACGCTGTCTTGAATGTAAAAATCCATTCTGTGTTATGGGTTGCCCTGTTTCGGTTCCTATTCCTGAGTTCATTCACAAGGTAAAAGAGGGCGACTTTGACAAAGCGTTTGAGATTATCTCCGAGTGCAACACCCTGCCTGCAATCTGCGGTCGAGTTTGTCCACAGGAATCCCAGTGCGAAGGTAAGTGCGTCCGTGGTATAAAAGGCGAGTCGGTTGCTATAGGTAAACTCGAGCGATTTGTCGCTGACTACGCAATGGAAAAGGGAAAACGCAGACCTCACTCACACGAGAAAAACGGCAAAAAGGTTGCTGTTATCGGCTCAGGCCCTGCTTCCCTTGCTTGTGCAGGTGATTTAGTAAAGTACGGCTACGATGTAACTATATTTGAAGCTTTACACGAAGCGGGCGGTGTACTGCTTTACGGAATTCCGGAATTCAGACTTCCAAAAGAAGATGTCGTTAAAAAAGAAATTGCAATGCTACTTCATATGGGCGTTAAAATTGAGCTCAACACCGTTGTCGGCAAGTCAGTTACTATTGACGAGCTTATGGACAAAGAGGGCTTTGACGCTGTATTCATCGGCTCGGGTGCAGGTTTACCTAAGTTTATGGGCATCAAAGGCGAAAACGCAAACGGCGTTTTCTCTGCAAATGAATACCTCACCCGTTCAAACCTTATGAAAGCGTTTGACGAGAATTCCGCAACCCCGATTATGAGAGCTAAAAAGGTTGCAGTAGTCGGTGGCGGTAACGTTGCTATGGACGCAGCAAGAACAGCTTTAAGACTCGGTGGTGAAGTTCACATCATCTACAGACGAAGCGAAGCTGAGCTTCCTGCAAGAAAAGAAGAAGTCCACCACGCTAAGGAAGAGGGCGTCATCTTTGACATTCTCACAAATCCTGTTGAAATCTTAACTGATGACAACGGCTGTGTAAACGGTATCAAGTGTGTTAAAATGGAGCTCGGCGAACCAGACGCATCCGGCAGAAGAAGACCTATTACAATTGACGGCTCTGAATTTGTCATTGATGTTGATATGGTAATTATGTCGCTTGGCACCTCCCCTAACCCACTTATTTCATCCACAACAAAGGGACTTGAAATAAATAATAGAAAGTGCATTGTTGCAGATGAAATCACAGGACAGACTACCCGTGAGGGTGTATTTGCAGGCGGAGATGCTGTCACAGGTGCCGCTACAGTTATCCTTGCAATGAGTGCAGGGCGATCTGCAGCAGTCGGCATCCACGACTATCTTTGCAACAAATAACGCAACTTACAAGACTAAATATTGCAAATATGCTACATAATTCGTCGTAATATGTGCATATTTCTATCAAAAATTGAAAAAATACAAAAAAATCTTGCATTTTACTAACGTTGGTTCTATAATGTTATCGGTGCAAGATTTTTGTTTTTTATCTATTGCTTTGTTATGAATATTATGCACTTTGGTGCATATCCATAACGGAGGGCACTTTTTAAAAGTAGAATCTATTTTAGGAGGATATTCACTATGTCTTATGTTGATGAAGTATTAGCAAAAGTTCAGGCTAAAAATGCTAACGAGCCTGAGTTCTTGCAGACAGTTGAAGAAGTACTTAACTCACTTCGTCCTGTTATCGAAGCTAACGAGGAAATGTACAAAAAGCAGGCTCTTCTTGAGAGAATGTGCGAGCCTGAGAGACAGGTAAAGTTCAGAGTTCCATGGGTTGACGACAACGGTCAGGTTCAGGTTAACACAGGTTACCGTGTACAGTTCAACTCTGCTATCGGTCCATACAAGGGCGGTCTCAGATTTGCTCCAAACGTATACATCGGTATCATCAAGTTCTTAGGTTTCGAGCAGATTTTCAAGAACTCACTTACAGGTCTTCCAATCGGCGGCGGTAAGGGTGGTTCTGACTTCGATCCAAACGGCAAGTCAGACGCTGAAATTATGAGATTCTGCCAGTCATTTATGACAGAGCTTTACAGACACATCGGTCCAGAGACAGACGTTCCTGCAGGTGATATGGGCGTTGGTGCTAGAGAAATCGGCTATATGTTCGGTCAGTACAAGAGAATCACAGACAGATTCGACGGTGGCGTTTTAACAGGTAAGGGTCTTACATACGGCGGTGCTTTAGGTAGAGCAGAAGCTACAGGTTACGGTATCGTTTGGTACGCTGACGAAATGCTCAAGTACAACGGCGATACACTCGAGGGTAAGAGAGTTGCTATTTCAGGTTTCGGTAACGTTGCTTGGGGTACAGCTAAGAAGCTCACAGACCTCGGTGCTAAGTGTGTTACAATCTCAGGTCCTGACGGTTACATCATCGACGAGGACGGCGTTAACACAGAAGAGAAGTGGCAGTGCATGTTAGACCTCAGAAACTCAGGTCAGAACGTTGTTGCTCCATACGCTGAGAGATTCCCTAACGCTAAGTTCGTTGCTGGCAAGAAGCCTTGGGAGTATGCTGACGCAGACCTCTACATCCCATGTGCTACACAGAACGAAATCCACCTCGAGGATGCTAAGGCTATCGTTGCTTCAGGTACAAAGTACGTTTGCGAGGGTTCAAATATGCCTACAACCAACGAGGCTCTTGAGTGCCTCATGGACAACGGCGTTATCGTTGGTCCAGCTAAGGCTGCTAACGCTGGTGGCGTTGCTACATCTTGCATCGAGATGGGTCAGAACGCTGGTAAGACAGTATTCTCATCAGAGCAGGTTCTCGACCAGCTCCACTCAATTATGGTTAACATCCACAAGGCTTGTGCTGATGCTTCAATGAAGTACTACGGCAAATATGACCTCGTTAAGGGTGCTAATATTGCTGGTTTTGAGAAGGTTGCAGAGGCTATGCTCGCACAGGGCGTTGTTTAATCTCCTAAAACATACATAAATAAATTAAGCTCCTGTCTTTACGGCAGGAGCTTTTTGTTTTTGCTATAAAGCATTACTCAATATCTGTCTTCCACAGACCGTGGAGATTGCAGTAAGCAAAAACTGCAACAGGCTTTTCATCAGCCAAAGCGAATGTAACCTTTGGCTCAGAACCTATTTCAAGGCATTTACGCTGACCGCCTCTGTCAGTCTGGAGATAAACCCAAACGATGTGGTGTTCTTCTACCATTGGATGTGGAGTAGAGCCGATTTCAACGTAAACCTTGTCACCATCAACAGTTACAACAGGCAGATGCTTTTCAACGCTTGCCTCAACTGTATTTGGAGTAAGCTCAGTCATCTTCTGACCACAGCACATCATTGGCACACCTGCGTTGTGGATAAGACCAACGATATTACCGCAATGCTCACAAACATAAAATCTGATTTCACACATAATTATTACCTCCGTGTTTTTCTGTTATTTTATTATTTTATTATTTATCGTGATAAATATTCCTCAGCATAGTGAGCTGCAACTGCACCATCAGAAACCGCAGTCACAACCTGTCTTAAAACTTTTGTGCGGACATCTCCAACAGCAAAAACTCCGTCAATCGCAGTTTTTGTTGACTCATCAGCTACAATGTAGCCACCATTATCAAGTTCAAGCTGACCATCTAAAAATTCTGTCGCAGGCTTGCGTCCGATGCTGATAAACACAGCGTCGCACTCTATCTCACGCTTTTCATTTGTTTTTACATCAATGAGCGAAATTGAGCTTACTCTGCCGTTTTCGCTCTCAACTTTTGACACAACTGAGTTGTAGCAAAACTCAATGTTCTGAGCTTTCATCACCGGCTCGTGATAAATCTTCGTAGCTCTCAGCACATCACGTCTGTGCACAAGATAAACCTTCTTGCACAAATGAGAAAGATAAAGCGCATCCGAAACAGCCGAGTTACCGCCACCCACAACAACAGCTACCTTATCCTTGTAAAATCTGCCGTCACAGTGAGCACAGTAGTGAATTCCTGCACCGAGTAACTCCTGTTCATTCACAAGACCAAGCTCCCTTGGATTTGCACCTGTCGCTATTACTACAGTTTTAGCAAAAAGGTTTCCTGAATAAGCAGTTTCAATCTCTTTGATTTCGCTGACTAAATCAACTGATACCACTTCATCGTACATAGTCTGTGTTCCAAAACGCTCTGCACCCTGTTGCATATTCTGTGAGAGCTGTATGCCGTCTATTCCCTGTGCAAAACCAGGGTAGTTATCAATCACATCTGTCAGCGTCATCTGACCACCGACAGCCATACGCTCCAGCACAAGCGTGTCAAAACCTGCACGTGATGAATACAAAGCGGCGGTATATCCCGCAGGCCCACCGCCTATGATTATCATATCATAAATACGTTCCATATCTGCACCAAAAAGCACTTAGTTGTCAAGCATAGCAAGGATGGCAGCCTTTGGCTTTGCTCCCATTGACTTTGTAACAATCTCGCCGTTACGCATAACAACAAGTGTTGGGATGCTCATAACTGAGAAAGCTGCAGCCAGTTCCTGCTGTTCATCAACGTTAATTTTACCTACCAAAATATCAGGATTTTCCTCTGCGATTTCGTCAACAATCGGACCTACCATACGGCAAGGACCACACCAATCAGCGTAAAAATCAAGTAAAACTGTTTTATCACTGTTTTTTACATCATAATAATTATCCTTTGTTACCTTTAAAACTGACATACTCATACATCCTTTCAAATTTATTATGCCACGATTTCCAGCATTATTATAGTATAAGTATAGCAAAATACACATCATTTGTAAATATAAAACTCAATCAGTTTGATGTTTTGCATAATTATTTTAAATAACTCTGACGCTCCTTGACATTTAGCAAACACCATACTATAATATAGGCAATATATTGCATATCGAGGTGACACAGTGAATTCGTTAGACGTAATAAATATGATGGACCCTAAACACGCACTGTTTGGTTTGTTCTTCGCTTTTCATAACAGATTGCAAACCGCAGGCGATGCCTTTTACGAGGAAATTACTGTCAAGCAGTTTTTTCTTTTTGCTTGTATGACTCTTTTTCCAGACTCCCCTCCTACCGCAAACGACCTTGCAAAAGTTATGGGTTGCACAAGACAAAACGTGAAAGAAATCCTATCAAGCTTAGAGAAAAAAGGCTTTATAGCTATCACTCAAAGTGAAACTGACAAAAGAAAACGCATTGTTACTTTAACAGAAAAAGCAATGCTGACAGCATCAAAGTATTCAGATAAAGAAAACGAATTTTTGCAAAGGCTTTACGATGGTGTAACCGAAGAGCAAATCATAACCACCTACCGCTTTTTATCAAAAATTGAAGACAACTTAAAAATAATAAACGAGGAGTTAAAAAATGAAAACAATAGTAATTTATAATTCACAGACAGGTTTTACAAAGAGATACGCACAGTGGATTGCAGAGAAAACAAACGGCGAATGTGTTGAGTTTTCCAAAGCAAAGAAACTTGACCTTAGTAACTATGACGCAATCGTTTTCGGTGGCTGGGCAGTCGCAGGTTCAATCAGCAAGCTCAAATGGTTCAAAAAGAACATCTCTAAATGGAGTGACAAAAAACTCGCCGTTTTCTGCTGTGGTGCAAGCCCAATTGATAATCCTGAAATTGAAGAAGCTTTGCCTAAGAACTTCACAGCTGACGAGCTAAAACTTATCAGATGGTTCTACTGTCCGGGTGGTCTTGACTACGACAAAATGCCTGCAACTTCAAGAACATTAATGAAAATGTTCATAAAATCACTTGATTCAAAGAAAGACAAAACAGAAGATGAAATCAACCAAATCAGAATGATGTCCTCGTCTTACGATATCTCTGACATCAAGTATATAGAACCAATTCTTGATTACCTCAACAGCTGATTTGTATAACAAAAGGGCACCTATGTATGGGTGTCCTTTTCTGATGCCACAATATTTAACATAAAATGTAAAGCCTGATTGGTTGCGGTTGATTGTACGAAATGATATAATTTTGTTCGAAAGGAATGAGTAATATGAATAATATGATTTCGTCAAATTTGAAATATTTAAGAGAAAAACACGAGTTAACTCAGGAGCAGTTCGCAGAAAAAATCGGCGTTTCCCGCCAGACAGTCGCAAAATGGGAAAACGGTGAATCACTACCGGATATCGAAAGATGCACAGAAATTTCAATGCTTTTCGATGTGTCAATCGATATGCTTGCAACCTGTAAGATAGACGAAAATGTCGAGCCTGAAACAAGCTCAGTTAAAGACAAATACGTTTTTGGAATAGTAAAAGTCGGCGAACGCGGTCAGGTGGTTATACCAAAGCACGCAAGAGAAGTATACAACATAAAACCGGGGGATCGATTGCTTGCTCTTGGTGATAAAAGAGGTATGGCACTTGCCAACCTGAAAGGTCTTAACACATTCCACTTCGGTGGTTAAGGAGAAAACTATGCTTGCTATAAAAACAGAAAACCTCACAAAAAAATATAAAGACAAAACCGTTGTCAACAACCTCAACTTAGAGGTAAACGAAGGCGAAATGTACGCACTTTTAGGCGTTAACGGCGCAGGCAAGTCAACAACAATCAAAATGCTTTCCTGTCTCATTCAGCCAACATCGGGTGATGCAGAAATTCTTTCAAACAGCATCACAAAAAACAGCACTGCTGTAAAACAGATTATAAGCGTGTCCCCTCAGGAAACATCAGTTGCACCAAATCTGACAGTTAAGGAAAATCTTCTATTCATCGCAGGAATTTTTGGCTTTTCTAAAGCTCAGGCTAAAGAAAAAACACAGCAGATTATCAAAGATTTTGATATGCAGGAGATAGAAAACAGCCGTGCTAAAACCCTGTCTGGTGGTTGGCAAAGAAGGCTGAGCATCGCCATGGCACTGATAAGCGAACCAAAGGTTATTTTCCTTGATGAGCCAACACTGGGACTTGACGTACTTGCTCGTCGTGATTTGTGGAAGCAGATTAATAAACTCAAAGGCAAAATCACAATAATCCTCACCACTCACTATTTGGAAGAAGCCGAGGCTCTGTCTGACCGCATAGGCATTATGGCAAATGGTGTGCTTAAAGCACAGGGCACAGCTGACGAGCTTAAAGCATCAGCTAAAACCGATAATTTTGAAGAAGCGTTTGTAAGAATCGCAGGAGATGAAATTTAAAATGAGAACGTTAGTATTTGCATCAAGAAACACAAAGGAAATCACCCGTGATATATTCACACTGATTTTCGGCATATTATTCCCGCTGGTACTTTTGGTACTTCTCTCAGCTATTAATTCAAGTATACCTGAGGGTGCAGGAATGAAGCTTTTTGAGATAACAAACTTAGTACCTGGTATCGCTGTTTTCGGTCTGAGTTTCATCTCGCTTTTCACCGCAACTTTAGTATCAAAGGACAGATGCACAAGCTTTATTTTAAGACTGTTCACTTCCCCGCTCAAATCAAGCCAGTACATAGCAGGCTACACCCTGCCACTCATTCCGATGTCACTTTTGCAAATTATCGTTTGTTACATTGCATCCTTTGCTTTCGGTCTTGAGTGGTCAGCAAATATCCTGCTGGCTATAATTGTTAACTTACCGACTACTATTTTATTTATCGCAATTGGTCTTTTGTGCGGTACAGTTTTCAACGACAAGGCTGTTGGTGGCGTGTGCGGTGCACTTCTTACAAACCTATCAGCTTGGCTTTCGGGCACTTGGTTTGACCTTGAGCTTGTCGGCGGTGCTTTCGAGAAAATCGCAGATATGCTCCCATTTGTGCACGCAGTAAACGCCGGCAGATACGCTCTCTACGGTGAGTACAGCAAAATTACACCTGAGCTTTTGTGGGTAATAGGCTATGCATTTATTATCACAGTAATCGCAATAGTTCTTTTCAGTTACAAGATGAAACAGGACAAATAATCGACTTGATACACACAAAAAAGCAACACGTTTTTCGTGTTGCTTTTCTTTTACATATGCAAAAAATTGATGAGAATAAGCCAGGATAAACCATAGTAAGTAATAACAGCAACCATATCGTTAACTGTTGTTATAAGCGGACCTGACGCAACCGCAGGGTCAATGCCAACCTGTTTAAAAACAAGCGGAATGATTGTGCCTGAAAACGCTGAGATAACCATTGCAATTACCATTGCGACGCCAAGACAAAGCGACACCGAAAACGCCACACCTGCCTCGTGCCCTGAAATACAAAGGTAGCATCCGATTACCACAAACGACAGCACTCCAAGCACCGCACCGTTAACAAGACCAATGTTACATTCCTTTAAAATCAGTTTGAGCCTTTTTGCAAAGCTTACATTTTCAGTTGTCAAAACTCTGATGGCAACAGCTAAAGATTGTGTACCAACATTTCCGGCCATATCAAGTATTAGCGACTGAAAGCACATAATGACAGGAAGCTGTGCTACAATGCCTTCAAACATACCTACTATTGCAGATACGCCTGTTCCCATAATCAGCAAAATCACGAGCCACGGTAGCCGTTTTGCAACGCTCTTTTTGATTGTTTCGCTTAGATCAGCGTTTGAAACTGACTCTGACTCGTTTACTACAGGAGCTTTTGTGTACTCCATTTCTTTTTGTGTGAATATAAAATTCCTTTTTAACACCTTGTTCATTGTTATGTCCCCCTTACACAATTATGTAAAGGCAGCGACACTCACTTAAAAAAGGGCATAAAAATACCACTGTCCGAGTTTTCACTGCCGAAATTTGTGCAGTAACTTTTGACACAGACAATGGTTTTAACTATATCGTAAAACAGCGTGACTAATAGACAGACAAACCGTAGCCGTCTGCTGATGTACAATATAATAAAAACATCGTCGTGCCGATACTACTACTGCCGTCCATGATGTCACCTCTCTTTTTCAAAATCTTTGAGTATTGTACCACACCAGGGCATCAAAAACAACCCAAACAGGTATTATTTAACAGAATGTTAAAAATCATATTTGTATAATAAACTTAGTCATCAGACATCTGTATATAAAAGAAAAAATCCTCCGCAGTTCACCCTACGGAGGATTGCTTATTTTTTGCAAAATTTTATGCTAAAGTTGCGGCAAGGATAGCCTTGATTGTGTGCATACGGTTTTCAGCCTCATCAAATACGATAGACTGTTCTGACTCAAACACCTCGTCGGTAACTTCCATACAAGTAATACCGAATTTTGCGTTAATCTCTTTGCCGATTGTTGTGTTTAAATCGTGGAAAGCAGGCAAGCAATGCATAAACTTACACTGTGCTCCTGCGTTGTCCATTAACGCCTTGTTTACCTGATATGGAGAAAGCTCAGCAATTCTCTCTTCCCATACTGAGTCAGGCTCGCCCATTGATACCCAAACGTCAGTGTAGATAACGTCTGCATCCTTTGTGGCAACCATTGGGTCTTCGATAAACTCAAGTGTTGCACCTGTCTTTTCAGCTACAGCCATACACTCTTTTACAAGCTCGTCGCTTGGGAAATACTTCTTTGGAGCACAAGCAACAAAGTGCATACCCATTTTTGCACAACCAACCATAAGTGAATTGCCCATATTGTATCTTGCGTCACCCATATAAACAAGCTTCTTGCCCTTTAAATCTCCGCAGTGCTCCCTGATTGTCAAGAAGTCAGCGAGAATCTGTGTTGGGTGAAATTCGTTTGTAAGACCATTGTAAACAGGGACTGATGAATACTTAGCCAAATCCTCAACAATTTCCTGACCAAAGCCACGGTACTCAATACCGTCATACATACGAGAAAGCACTCTCGCTGTGTCAGCGATTGACTCTTTCTTGCCAATCTGTGAACCACTTGGGTCAAGGTAAGTAGGATGCATACCTAAATCAGCAGCAGCAACCTCAAACGCACAGCGTGTACGTGTTGATGTCTTCTCAAAAATCAACGCAATGCTCTTGCCCTCACACATTCTGTGTGGGATGCCTGCTTTTTTCTTAGCCTTAAGTTCAGCGGATAAGTCGAGCAGGTAATTTATTTCATCAGTAGTAAAATCAAGTAATTTCAAGAAATCCTTATTTTTAAAATCCATAGTTTCCTCCTGTTATACACACGCGGATTTGATAACATCCACAGCTTTTTTAAGTAAATCGAAGTCAATGTTGAGTGCAGGGAGAAGTCTTAATTTATCTTTAGCACTAAGGCACAGCACACCATTGTTCATACACTCTTTGATAATATCACCTACAGGCTTTTTAGTCTTGATACCAATCATAAGACCCATGCCTGACACAGACTCTACACCTTCACATTCTGACAATTCGCTGAACACATACTCGCTCTTAGCCTTAACTTCAGCTAAAAGCTCGTCGGATAATCTCTCAAACACAGAAAGTGCACCTGCACAAGCTACAGGGTTGCCACCGTAAGTTGAGCCGTGGTCACCAAAACCTAAGGAGTTCTGAGCTTTCTCACCCACTACGCAAGCACCAATCGGAAGTCCTCCGCCAAGTCCTTTTGCAGTAGTGAAAACGTCAGGTGTAATACCATAGTTCATAAATGCGTAAAGCTCGCCTGTTCGGCCGTTACCTGTCTGAACCTCGTCCACCATAAAGAGGATGTCGTTATCATTACAGTAAGCGTGCACAGCTTTTACAAAGTCGCTGTTAAGCTTAATAACACCGCCCTCGCCCTGAACACACTCGATTAAAACAGCACACACGTTGTGCTCGTTTATAGCGTTAATCACAGCATCAGTGTCGTTAGCATCAGCGTGAACAAAACCACTTGGCAACGGATTAAAAAGCTCGTGGTAGTGAGCCTGACCTGTTGCACTTAAAGTAGCCAACGTTCTGCCGTGGAAGCTGTTGTTTAAAGTTAAAATATTATATCTGTCGTAGCCCTTGTCCTGTGCATACTTTCGTGCAACCTTGATAGCACATTCGTTAGCCTCAGCACCTGAGTTTGAGAAGAAAACCTTGTTCATATTGGTTTTCTCGCAGATAGCCTTGGCAAGCAAAGCACAAGGTGATGTGTAATATAAATTTGAAACGTGCTGTAAAGTGTTAAGCTGAGCAGTTACGGCCTCAACCCACTTGTCGTCTGCAATACCGAAAGCAGTTACACCGATACCAGATGTAAGGTCGATGTACTCTTTTCCGTTTTCGTCTTTAATCACAGAGCCTTTGCCCTGTGTAAGTTCCAAATCAAAACGATTGTAGGTATTAAGCACGTACTGTTTATCAATGCTTTTTGTTGTCATTTTTATCGCCTCTGATCATTGTACCTGCACCTTCGTCGGTGAGTAACTCCATAAGAATTGAATGAGGAACACGTCCGTCCATAATAACGACGTTCTTTACGCCCTTGTAAATAGCCTCGATACAGCATCCGATTTTTGGAATCATACCGCCTTTGATTGTGCCGTCTTTGTAGAGATTCTGAGCCTGCTCAACGGTTAAGCCTGTGATAAGAGTGTTAGGGTCGTCCTTATCTCTTAACACGCCCTCGATGTCTGTCATCATAATAAGACGTTCAGCACCCAAAGCTCCTGCAATGTGAGCTGCAGCTGTGTCGCCGTTGATGTTATATGCGTTACCCTCTTTGTCACATCCGATAGTTGAAATAACAGGGATATATCCGTTATCGAGTAAGTCTTCAACAGGCTTGATATGAATCTTTGTAATCTCGCCAACATAACCCAAACGCTCGTCCTTGACTTTAGCTTCAATGAGCATACCGTCCATACCGGAGATACCCATAGCTTTGCCGCCCTTTGCTTCGAGCATATTAACGAGAGTTTTGTTAACTTTACCTGCGAGTACCATCTGTACAATATCAACGGTCTCTTTATCGGTAACACGCAAGCCGTCAACCCACTTTGGCTCTTTGCCGAGCTTTGTCATAATATCGTCGATATCAGGACCGCCACCGTGCACCAAAACAACCTTGATACCGATAAGCCACAGAAGAACTAAGTCCTCCATAACCTGCTGTTTTAACTCGTCATCAATCATAGCGTTTCCGCCGTATTTTACAACGATAACCTTGCCGTTGTAACGTTTAATATATGGAAGAGCCTCAGTTAGTACCTGAGCTCTTTCAGGGTTAGATAATTTAATCGTTTTCATATTAGCCTCTTATGTACGGTAGTCACCGTTGATTTTAACGTAATCGTATGTAAGGTCGCAGCCCCAAGCTTTTGAAGAATAATCACCGTCACCTAAATTAACGTTGATGTCAATTTCCTTTTCAAGGAGGATTTCCTTTGCCTTTTCTTCAGAGAAAGGAACACCTGCACCGTTTTCGCAAACAAGGATTTCACCCTTATCAGAGCTGAAAGATACTCTTACTTTTGTAACATCGACCTCTGCCTTGCTGTAGCCGATTGCACACAGCACACGTCCCCAGTTAGCATCAGCACCGAACATTGCGGCTTTTAATAAACTTGAACAAACAACACTCTTTGCAACAGTTCTTGCTGTGTCTAAAGAATCAGCACCTGTAACGTTACACTCGAGCATCTTTGTAGCACCCTCGCCGTCAGCAGCAATCATACGACAAAGTGTCATTGTAACAGTATTGAGTGCTTTCATAAATGTATCGAAACTTTCACCCTCAGCGTTAATCTCGTCATTTTCTGCCATACCGTTACACATAACGGTTACCATATCGTTAGTAGATGTATCGCCATCAACTGACAACATATTGAATGTTGCGTCTACGTCTGAGCTAAGTGCTTTCTGGAGCATATCTTTTGAAATACAAACGTCACTTGTAATGAAAACAAGCATTGTTGCCATATCAGGGTGAATCATACCACTGCCCTTTGCACAACCGCCCATTCTGCAAATTTTGCCACCGATTTCAAACTCAACAGCAACTTCTTTCTGAATAGTGTCAGTTGTCATAATAGCTGATGCACAGTCAAAGTTGCCGTCTTCGCCTAAAAGTGAAGCAAGCTCATCCATAGCGTTTTCAATCGGAGTGATTGAAAGTGGCTGTCCGATAACACCGGTAGAAGCAACAACTACGTCTTTAGCATCAACACCTGTAGCACCCTGTACAAGCTCGCACATTTTCTCTGCGATTTCGATACCATCAGCGTTGCAGGTGTTAGCGTTACCTGAATTACAAATAACAGCCTGAGCGTATCCGTCGGAGATGTTCCCCTTTGTAACAGTAAGCGGAGCACCCTTGACTAAGTTTCTGGTGTATACAGCACAGGTTGTAGCTTTCTTTTCGCTAACGATAAGTGCTAAATCCTTTTTAGTCTGGTTTCTGCGGATGCCACAGTGAACTCCGCTTGCTTTATATCCTTTTGCGGCACAAACACCGCCTGTAATTATCTTCATAGTAATTATCCTTTATATATTTAGTCCTGTAGTTTCATCAACACCTAGCAAGATGTTCATATTCTGAATAGCAGAACCTGATGCACCCTTGCCAAGGTTATCAAAGCGTGACACAAGCAAAATTCTGTCGTCATTACCACAAACGGTAATCTGCATATCGTCTTTGAGATTAAACGCATTTGATGACATAAAACCGCCCTCGTCTGCATTCTCCACAAAATGAACGAGCTTGCCCGTGTAAACTGACTTATAAACATCCTTGATGTCATTGATTGTACCGTTTAAATCGCTCTTAAAAATCGGAACCGTCACCTGCATACCTGCGTAGTAATCAGCAACAACAGGACAAAAAGCAGGGGCGTTTTTGAGGTTACAGAGCTTTACCATCTCAGGGATGTGCTTGTGACTTTGAGCTAAACCATACATACGTGGAGCGTCTAAAAGCACCTCACGGTTGTCGCCTTCATATTCTGCAATCATCTGCTTACCGCCACCTGAGTAACCGGTGAGCGAAAAACAACTTAAGTTAACGTCATTTTTGAGCACACCTGCTTTAGTAAGCGGAGCAACAAGGGCATTAAAACCGCTTGCGTGACAACCAGGGTTTGCGATACGCTTTGAGTTTCTGATTACGTCATAGCTTTCTAAAAGCTCAGGGAAACCATAAGTCCAGTTATCATTTACTCTGTGAGCTGTTGAAGTATCAATAACAGCAACGTTTTCGTTTTCAATCAGTGATACAGCCTCAATTGCCGCCTTGTCAGGCAAGCACAAAAAAGCTATGTCACAGTTATTGAGTGCTTCTTTTCTTGCGTTTATATCTTTTCTTAAATCATCACTGAGTGTGATGAGCTTTATATCAGCACGGTCTTTAAGTCGGTCAAAAATTCTAAGTCCTGTTGTTCCCGCACTACCATCTATAAATATCTTTGTCATATCTTAGAGCTTCTCTTTCACAAATTTTATCTGCATTTCTACTGACTCAACCGATGTACCGCCAACGCTTACACGTTTGTTAACGCAGGTTGTAAGGTCGATATCATCGTATACGTCTATATCAAAGAGTTCGCTATACTCTTTGTATTTTTCAAGAGGCAAGTCCTCTAAAATTGTTTTATTCTCAATGCAATAAGCAACAAGGCTACCCGAAATTTTGTAAGCACTTCTAAATGGCAGACCCTTTTTAACAAGATAGTCAGCCAAATCTGTTGCGTTGATAAAGCCTTCACTTGCTGCCTTTTTCATATTGTCAGCTAAAACTGTCATTGTATCAATCATCGGAGCGAAAACCTTCAAGCACATCTTAACAGTTTCGCAAGCATCAAAGATACTCTCCTTATCCTCCTGCATATCCTTGTTGTATGCAAGCGGAATGCCCTTGAGCATTGTAAGTGTAGCCATCAAGTCACCGTAAACTCTGCCTGTCTTACCACGAACAAGCTCTGCCATATCAGGGTTCTTTTTCTGTGGCATAATTGATGAGCCTGTTGTGTAGCTGTCAGAAAGCTGTACAAACTTGAACTCCCAGCTTGACCAAAGAATAAGTTCTTCTGAAAAACGCGAGAGGTGCATCATAAGCACCGCAATAGCACTGAGCATCTCAACACAAAAATCCCTGTCAGATACACCGTCAAGTGAGTTTAAAGCAATAGTTTCAAAGCCCAGTTTTTCTGCTTCGAAATATCTGTCTGTGTCATAAGTTGTGCCTGCTAGTGCACAGCAACCGATTGGAGAAACGTTCATTCTCTTTTTGCAATCTGTTAATCTATCGATATCACGCAGTAGCATCATTGCATAAGCCATCATATGGTGACCAAATGTTACCGGCTGAGCACGCTGGAGGTGTGTGTAACCCGGCATAATAACTGCCTTGTTTGTTTCAGCCTGAGATACTAAAGCGTCGATTAAAGTCTTTGTCAGTGCAACTATCTCGTCGCACTCGTCCATAAGGTACATTCTAAGATCAAGTGCAACCTGATCGTTACGGCTTCTGGCTGTGTGGAGCTTTTTACCAACATCACCAACACGTGTTGTGAGCACCTGCTCAACAAACATATGGATGTCCTCTGCCTCCATATCAATTTCAAGTGCACCACTATTTAAGTCGTCTAAAATCTGACCCAATGCTTCAACTAAAATCTCAGCATCCTCATTTGTGATGATATTCTGTTTTGCAAGCATCAAAGCGTGTGCAATACTACCTCTTATGTCTTGCTGATACATTTTACAGTCAAAGCGGATTGATGAATTGAAATCATCTGCGATTTTGGATGTTTCTCCGCTTGTTCTTCCTGCCCACATTTTAGCCATAATAATTACCTTCTTACTAAAAATTCCTTAACCAATATATTTTACTATATTAATGCAGTTTTTTCAACAATTTCTTTTTAATATTGAAATGTCCTGCACAGTTAAGCTGTGCAGGACAGACCTTACAAAATTATTTGCCGTCAACCATTGCCTGAACCTTGATTGGGAGACCGAAGAGGTTGATGAAACCTGCTGAATCAGTCTGGTCATAGTCAGACTCATCAAATGTAGCGATTTCTTCAGAGTAGAGTGAGTATGGACTCCAAACGCCTGCATTGATGATGTTACCCTTGTAAAGCTTGAGTCTCACTTTACCGGTAACCTTCTCCTGAGTCTTGTCAACGAAAGCTGAAAGAGCTTCTCTTAAAGGTGTGAACCACTGACCGTTGTATAAAAGTTCAGCGAATGTGATTGAAAGTCTTTCTTTCTCGTGCATTGTCATCTTGTCAAGACAGATTGACTCGAGCACTTTGTGAGCCTTGTAGAGGATTGTACCACCCGGTGTTTCGTATACGCCACGGCACTTCATACCAACAAGACGGTTTTCAACGATGTCAATGATACCGATACCGTTTGCACCGCCAAGCTCGTTGAGCTTTAAGATGATGTTCTTAGCGCTCATCTTCTCGCCATCAATAGCAACAGGAATACCCTGCTCAAACTCGAGTTCAACGTATGTTGGCTTGTCAGGAGCCTGGAGTGGAGATACGCCCATCTCAAGGAAGCCTTCCTTCTCGTACTGTGGCTCGTTGCCTGTATCCTCAAGGTCAAGACCCTCGTGAGAAAGGTGCCATAAGTTCTTGTCCTTTGAATAGTTTGTTTCTCTATTAATTTTTAATGGAATGTTGTGTGCCTCAGCATACTCGATTTCCTCTTCACGGGACTTGATATCCCACTCACGCCAAGGAGCGATGATTGGCATATTAGGAGCAAAGTGCTTAATAGCAAGCTCAAAACGAACCTGATCGTTGCCCTTACCTGTGCAACCGTGAACGATAGCGTCAGCACCCTCTTTGATAGCGATTTCAACAAGACCCTTAGCGATACAAGGACGAGCGTGTGATGTACCAAGGAGGTAATCCTCGTATACAGCGCCAGCCTTCATTGTTGGGATGATGAAGTCATCAACATATTCGTCTGTGTGGTCTAAGATGTAGCACTTTGAAGCACCTGTTGCTATAGCCTTTTCCTCTAAGCCCTCGAGCTCGTCAGCCTGACCAACGTTACCTGATACTGCGATAACCTCACAGTTGTTGTAATTCTCTTTAAGCCAAGGAATAATGATAGATGTATCAAGACCGCCTGAATAAGCAAGCACTACTTTTTTGATGTTTTCTTTGTTAACCGGTTTCATAATATTCCGCCTCCGTGCATAAATATGCAATAAATTTATTAAGTATGCATCTATTATAGTTACTTAACGCATAATTGTCAAGACAATTTATCATATTTATTCAAAATAATCGTGATTACACCTATATTCTGTCATAATATAGGCAAATTAACAAATTTATTCTGCATAAAGTTGCATAATATGCAGATTTTTTGCATAAAGTTCAACTTTATACGTCAGCGAGATGTACAACATATACAAGAAAACCCCATTTTTTACATTCATATCCACTTGAAATATGCATAGTATTACTATATAATATAAGTACAGTATCTGACACAAAGATTATTCTGACTGAAAGATGCGGCATATAGTTTTTAAGAACACCTTGGTATAGGTGTATTTTGTCTTACTCGCCGTGTCTTTTGGACACGGCGTTTTTTATTGGAGGTAAGTATGAGTAAACGAGTTGCTGTGATGAGCATCATAGTTGAAAACAACGACTCTGTCGAAAAGCTGAACGCTGTTTTGCATCAAGCAAGTCAGTTCATCATCGGCAGAATGGGTATTCCGTATCGCGAAAAGGGTGTTTCTGTTATCAGCGTTGTAATTGACGCACCGCAGGATTTAATTGCCGCAATGAGCGGTAAAATCGGCAATATTGACGGCGTAACCGTCAAGACTGCCTACTCAAATGTGATAAGCGATGAATAAACTTATTGAACTTATAAATAAACTTAACAACACCCAAACACTAAGCATCGACGAATACGAATACCTTATAAAAAACCGCAACGAAGAGGCGGCCAACCTTTTAAAAGAATACGCAATAATAAAACGAAAAGAGCACTACTCTAATTCCGTTTTTGTTCGAGGACTTATTGAAGTCAGCAACATCTGTAAAAACGACTGCTACTACTGCGGTATCAGAAAGAGCAACTTAAACTGTGACCGCTACCGCCTTACTAAAGACGAAATTTTAGAGTGTTGCAAAGACGGCTACGCTTTAGGTTTTCGCACCTTTGTTTTACAAGGTGGTGAGGACGGAGCTTTTACTGACGAATGGCTGTGTGACCTGTTAAAATGCATCAAAGGCAGTTACCCTGATTGTGCGATAACACTGTCACTTGGTGAACGCTCAAGAGAAAGCTACCAAAAGCTATACGACAGCGGTGCTGACCGCTATTTACTCAGGCACGAAACAGCAGACGAGATTCACTACTCAAAGCTACACCCAAGTGATTTAACTTTGACAAACAGAATACGCTGTCTTAACGATTTAAAAGACATCGGCTTTCAGGTAGGCTGTGGCTTTATGGTGGGTTCACCATTTCAGACCACAAAGAACATTGCACAGGATTTGAAGTTCATCGAAACTTTTCAGCCTGATATGTGCGGTGTAGGACCATTCATCCCGCACAAAGACACCGTTTTCGCAAACGAAAAATCGGGCGACGTTGACCTTTGCTGTTATCTTTTATCTATCATCAGGTTGATTAAGCCTAATATCCTGCTTCCGGCAACAACAGCCCTGGGAACGGTCAGAAATGACGGCAGAGAAAAAGGTATATTAAGCGGTGCAAACGTTGTTATGCCTAACCTCTCACCTTTGTCGGTCCGCAAAAAATACGCTTTGTACGACGGCAAAATCAGCACAGGTGAAGAGTCAGCCCAAAGTCTTCAAAAGCTCAAAAACTCAATGCAAGCAATCGGCTATCAAGTTGTTGTCAGCCGTGGCGATATAAATAAAAACAACAATACATTCTCTAAGGAGTGACCAATATGGCAATTTACAATCCGAAATCATTAAAAGCAGAAGAGTTCATCAACGACCAAGAAATTCTCGATACTCTTGAATATGCAGAACAAAACAAAAACAACGTTGAGCTTATCGACCAGATTTTAGAAAAAGCTCGTCCTAAGAAAACCGAAACAGGCTACACTTGTTCTGGTCTTACACACCGAGAAGCATCTGTTTTGCTTGCGTGCGACATTCCTGAAAAAATCGAAGAGATTTACAAAATCGCAGAAGAAATCAAGCTCGCATTCTACGGCAACCGAATTGTAATGTTTGCACCTCTTTATCTTTCAAACTACTGCGTAAACGGTTGCGTATACTGCCCTTACCACTTTAAAAACAAGCGTATCCCTAGAAAAAAGCTCACTCAGGAAGAAGTTAAAGCTGAGGTTATCGCTTTACAGGATATGGGTCACAAGCGACTTGCAATCGAGTCAGGTGAAGACCCTGTCAACAACCCAATCGAGTACATTTTAGAGTGTATCAAAACTATCTACAGCGTGCACCACAAAAACGGTGACATCCGCCGTGTTAACGTTAACATTGCGGCTACAACAGTTGAAAACTATCGCAAGTTAAAGGACGCTGGTATTGGTACATACATCCTCTTCCAGGAAACATACCACAAAGAAAGCTACTTAAAGCTTCACCCAACAGGACCAAAACACGATTACGATTACCACACCGAAGCTATGGACAGAGCTATGGAGGGCGGTATTGATGACGTAGGCTTGGGCGTACTGTTCGGACTTGAGCTTTACAAATACGAGTTTGCAGGACTTATTATGCACGCTGAACACTTAGAGGCTGTTCACGGCGTTGGCCCTCACACAATCTCTGTTCCACGTATCAAGCGTGCCGACGACATCGACCCTGACGCTTTTGACAGCTCAATTTCAGACGAGATTTTTGCTAAAATCACAGCGTGCATCCGTCTTGCTGTACCATACACAGGTATGATTATCTCAACAAGAGAAAGCGAAGAAGTCCGCTCAAAGTTATTAAGACTTGGTATCTCTCAGGTCAGCGGTGGTTCACGTACAACAGTTGGTGGCTACACAGAAAAAATCCGTCCAACAGACACTGAGCAGTTTGACGTTTCTGACCAGAGAACACTCGACGAGGTTGTTAAATGGCTGATGGACAACGGCCACATTCCGTCATTCTGCACCGCTTGCTACAGAGAAGGCAGAACAGGCGACCGCTTTATGAGTCTTTGCAAGAGTGGTCAGATTTTAAACTGCTGCCATCCAAATGCATTGATGACTTTAACAGAATATCTCGAAGACTACGCAAGTGATGAAACAAAGAAAGTCGGCTACGAGCTTATTAAAAAGGAACTTATGCGTATTCCAAAAGATAGAGTGCGTGAAATCGCCGAAGCTAACATCGACGATATTATGAACTCAAATCGCAGAGATTTCAGATTCTAATTACAAACGGAGGACATTATGAGCCTTAACAATACACCGTCAGGCGAGCGACTTCACATCGGCTTTTTCGGTATGCGTAATGCAGGAAAGTCAAGTGTAGTAAACGCCGTGACAAATCAGGAATTGTCGGTTGTGTCAGATGTACTAGGTACAACAACCGACCCTGTAAAAAAAGCTATGGAGCTTTTGCCTTTAGGTCCTGTTGTTATAATCGACACACCGGGTCTTGATGACGAGGGAACACTAGGTGAAATGCGTGTGCAAAAAGCAAAGGAAGTGCTTGCCAAAACCGACATCGCAATTTTGGTAGTAGACGCTACAAAAGGCAAAAGCAATCTTGATAAAGAGCTACTCTCAATTTTCAAAGAACGCAAGTTACCCCACATTGTGGTATACAACAAAACCGACTTGATAACCGAAAAGTCAGAGCTTAAAGAAAATGAGATTTGCGTCAGTGCTCACACAAAGGAAAACATAGAAAAGCTCAAAGAGCTTATCGCAAAAATCAGCAAACTCGCAAAAACTCAAAAACCGTTAGTTTCAGATTTGCTAAGCGAGGGTGATTTGGTAGTGCTCGTTATTCCGATTGACGAAGCCGCACCAAAAGGCAGGCTGATTTTACCACAGCAGATGGTTATCCGTGACATTTTAGACCACCACTGTATGTGTATCTGCACTCAGGTTGAAGAGCTCACCGAAACTCTCAAATCTCTCTCAAAAAAGCCAAAGCTTGTCATAACCGACTCTCAGGCTTTCGGCAAAGTCGCACAGCTTACCCCAAGCGACATAACACTGACTTCGTTTTCTATTCTTATGGCACGCTACAAAGGTGATTTAAAAACACTGATTAACGGTGCATCACAGCTTAGTAGAATCAAAGACGGCGACAAAATTTTAATCACCGAGGGTTGTACGCACCACCGCCAGTGCAACGACATCGGCACAGTGAAGATGCCTGCATGGATTGAATCTTTCACCAACGCTAAGCCTAATTACACCTTTACATCAGGCGGAACCTTCCCTGATGATTTGAGTGAGTTTAAGCTGATTGTTCACTGCGGCGGCTGTATGCTCAATGAAAAAGAGATGAAAGCCCGTATGCAAAAATCAGACGCTCAAAACGTTCCGATTGTAAACTACGGCGTAGCGATAGCTCATATGCACGGAATATTAAAGCGTTCCCTTGCACCTTTCCCGGACATTTTAAAACTTCTTTAATACACAAAACCGCTCACCCTGTTTTTACAAGGTGAGCGGTTGCTTTTTGTAGTATTAGTCAAACTCTTCTAACAGAGCTATGTTGTACTTTTCAATAGAAGAAAAGTCGTTGATTGTAAACGATGAGTCAGCATAGTACCAAGGTTTTGATTCGTAGTATGCTCTGATGTTAGATGTTTTGAAAACGTAACCGTTACGAGCGTAAATCTCGTTGATTGCATCCTGAGCATAGTTACCTGCAGGTGAATATCCGCTCATATATGAAAGTGTTGCGGCTATTTCATCTCTTGAGAGTTTTCTGCTTGATGATTCAGGGAACACGAAATCCGAAGCTGAGTATATGTAATCAGGGTGGAAATGTCCGTAACCATAGAAGTTATTAATCACTGTACCTGTGTTTTCGTCAGCCTGAGATTTGTTTGTTTTCTTAGAATCAGCAGTTACGGTAACAGTACAGGAAGCTTCAATTCCATTTGAAGACGCACAAACAATGTTTGTAACTCCCTCAGATACGCCGGTAACATAGCCCTCGCTGTTAACAGTTGCAACGTCGCTTTTTTCACTGGTCCACTTGAGGTCTCCTGTCGGAGCATCAACAGGGGTAACCTTTGCTTCAAGCTGGATTGTAGAACCCATTTTGAGCGATGTAGACGACTTGTTCAAAGAAATTGCTGTTATAACTTTATCCTTAACTGTGATATTACACGATTTTGAAACACCGCTTTCGGTTTTAACAGTAACAACCGCTGAACCCGCACTCAACGCTCTTACAACACCGTCTTCAACAGTTACTATATTTGTGTCAGAACTCGACCATGTTAACTTACTCAGCACTGCCTTTGCAGGCTCTGCAGAAACATCAATCATTCTTGAATCGCCAACCGTCATTTCAATGTTAGCCTCAGCAAAAACAAGCTGCTTAACATCTCCACTACAAGCACACAGCGAAAAGCACAAAACCGCAACCAGCAACAAACTAAATACCTTTTTCATTTCCACTCCTCCATAATGATAAAATGTATCTTTGGTAGTATTTTACACCCTCAAATTCGCTTTGTAAACTACATTTTTACGATTCACCTATTTACGCATATTATCGTTAAACTTTTTGACCTGACTTGAAATTTCTCTAAGCTCTTCCTTGCTCATAGTTTCCAAGTGTTCGAGCTTATCCATAAACGCAGTCAGGGTTTCCTTACGCTGAAGTTCAATTATCTGTGTATAAAAATTTACAACAACACCGGTGACAATCGCGATAACGATAGTCGAATACGCAGTAACCAGCACCGACAGTATTTTTGACAACATAGTCGTAGCCACAACGTCGCCGAAGCCTGCAGTTGAAATAACCGCGTAACAATACCACAATGCATCGCCATAGCGAGTAATCGCAGGGTCAACAAGAAAAATGATAAGCGCACTAAGCAACACAAAAATCAAATAAATTATCAATATCCTATTCGTCTTTGTCCTGACTAAAATATTGCGTAGAATCCTCAGCCTTTTCATAAATATACCCCTTTAATATGCTAAAAAAGTGTGCTACACTAAGTATAACACAAACTTACAAAAAGACAACCAAAAGGTGTTATTATGACAAAAGACAATACTTTCTTAAAGGAAGCTCCTATAGGCAAGCTACTGTTCACTCTTGCGGTACCTACAATCACTGCCCAACTCATTAATATGCTGTACAACATCGTAGATAGGATTTACATTGGTCATATGAAAAACGTCGGTGACTTGGCTTTAACAGGTGTCGGCGTGTGTATGCCTATTATTATGATTGTGTCTGCGTTTGCAGCATTCATAAGTGCAGGCGGTGCACCACGAGCTTCAATCTATATGGGCAAAGGTGACAACGATTCTGCCGAAAAAACTATGGGAAGTTGCTTTGCATTACAGGTTATTATTTCAGTCGTCATCACAACCGTGCTCATACTTTTTCACAGACCGATGCTCCTTTCATTTGGCGCCAGCAACAACACTATAAACTACGCCTGCGACTATATGGGGATATACGCTCTGGGTACAATTTTTGTTCAGCTTACTCTCGGTATGAACTCTTACATAACAGCGCAAGGCTTCGCAAAACAGGGTATGCTCTCCGTTTTGATTGGAGCTGTATCTAACATAGTTTTAGACCCTGTTTTCATTTTTGTTCTCGATATGGGTGTTAAAGGTGCAGCACTGGCAACAATTATCTCCCAAGCCTTTTCCTGCATTTGGGTAGTAAGCTTTTTGTGTAGCAAAAATTCAATTCTCAAGTTTAAACTCAAAAATCTGAGAATCAACTTAAAACTCACCCTGCCGTGTCTTGCTTTGGGACTCGCTCCGTTTATTATGCAATCAAGCGAGAGCATCATCTCGGCTTGCTTCAATTCTTCGCTTTTACTTTACGGTGGTGATATCGCTGTCGGCGCAATGACAATTCTGACAAGCGTAATGCAATTTGCAATGATGCCGCTTCAAGGTCTTGCTCAAGGCTCACAGCCTATCATCAGCTACAACTATGGCGCAAAAATCCCCCAGCGAGTAAAAAAGACATTCAAGCTGTTGCTTTTCTCAAGCTTGATTTACTCAACTGTTTTATGGGCTTGCATTATGCTGTTCCCTAGGGTTTTTGCTTCAATATTCACATCAGACCCTGCTTTGCTTGATTTCTCTCAAAAAGCACTTAAAATCTACTGCGGTGTACTGTGCTTATTCGGCATCCAGATTGCCTGTCAGATGACGTTTGTGTCACTCGGAAAAGCCTTCTCTTCAATCATAGTCGCAGTTATGCGAAAGTTCGTATTGCTTTTACCACTCATCTACATTATGCCTAAGCTTATGAGCGACAAAACAATGGCGGTTTACGCAGCCGAGCCTGTCGCAGATATTCTGGCGGTCACTTTCACGGCAATACTGTTCTTCTTTGTATTTAGAAAAGCTATGAAAGAAATTGAAAAGTTACCACAAAACCAAATAGTTAACAACTAGTATATCATCGGAGTGAATTTTTTCTATAAAGATTCACTCCGATGTTTTATTTACAAAGGTACTAACGAAAAAGCATTCAGTAAATCCCCCCCAAAAAAGCTTTTTTCTTTTAAAACTTTAAAGTGTTGAAAGCTGTAAGAATATGTGTTATACTTTCCATTGTTCAAAAACCAATGCAAAGGATCTGAAATTATGACAACCCAATCAGCACTTAAGAAACGCAATCTATATCTTGTAACAGGTGTGTTCGCAATGCTCTTTTCGGGCGTGTTATACGCTTGGTCAATTCTCAAAATTCCGTTCAAGAATGTATTTAACTGGAGCGATTCATCACTCGCTCTGAACTTCACTTTCACGATGTGTTTCTTCTGTTTAGGTGCGTTTTTCGGAAGTATTCTTTGTAAAAAGCTGAAAGCAAAACTCACGCTTATTATTGCCGCTGTGCTTGTCGGTGTCGGTTTTTCGCTTACTTCTTTCTTGTCAGCCGATATGCTCTATATGCTTTTTGTCAGCTACGCACTGCTTGCAGGCACAGGCATCGGTATTTCGTACAATGTTATCGTTTCCACCGTAACATCGTGGTTTCCAGACAAAAAAGGGTTCTGTTCGGGCTGTCTTATGATGGGTTTTGGAATCAGTACACTTTTAATGGGCAATGCTATCAGCAAGCTGTTTGAACTCTCAACCATTGGTTGGAGAAAAACTTACCTTCTGCTCGCAGGAGTAATCGCTGTTGTTCTGTTCATCTCAGGTCTTATCCTTAAAGCTCCAACAAGTGACATTACACTACCTGCGCCAAAACCAAGAAAAAACGCAAGCAAAGAGCAGTTCACTCTCCGTGACTACAAAACATCCGAAATGCTCAGAAGCTTCACATTCTGGAGAGCTTTTGTTTGTATGGCGTTTATCACCGCTGTCGGCAACTCAGTAATCAGCTTTGCACGTGACCTTGTGCTGTCAGTTGACGCCGCACCGGCTCTTGCAACAACACTAGTGGGTGTGCTCGCAGTATTCAACGGCATTGGTAGAGTGCTCACAGGTGCAGTTTACGACGCACTCGGCAGAAAAACAACTATGATTTCAGCAAACATCCTAACAATCATCGCAGCAGGTACAACTTTAATCGCTGTGCTCAACAACTCACTGACACTGTGCATCATCGGTCTTTGTCTTACAGGTCTTTCCTACGGCTCTTGCCCGACAGTTACATCAGCATTTTCAGCATCATTCTACGGTCAGAAGTACTTCCCGATGAACTACTCAATCATCAACTTCAATCTCATTGTCGCATCATTCATCGCAACATTTGCAAACACCCTGCTCATAAACTCAGGTTCATACATCGCACCGTTTGTTATGTTGCTCTCTTTAGCTGTTGTCGCCCTCGGCCTCAACTTCACAATCAAAAAGCCGTAAACATATAAAAACAAATATTGTATAACAAAAGCGGAGTGAAATTCACTCCGCTTTATTTTATTCACGATAAAACTTATAGTCTTTATTGACTAATTTATAATTCGAAATACTTATTGTTTCTCGATTTCCGTTATTCGTTAAGAATTTTGCAAAAGTCATTATTGAATGATACTCTATTTCTTTAAGGAATGCATGAAAATCTGGATGAATAATTTCAAACATAAACTTATTCCAATGTGGTATCTCGTGTCTGCCTGGCTTAACTCTATCTCCTAACCTTTTAGCACTACCGATATAGATTTCCCTATTATTTTCATCAATAAGATAATAAACCACATATGGTGTATCCACATATTTATGTAGTTCGTTAATTGACTTCCATTTTGAATATTTAGTTATCATTTGAGAGTTGTTTTCTTTGCTAAGCCATCCAAAAACATTCTGTTCAACTAACTCTTTAAATATGTTGTCATATGAGGTTTCAATTTTGATAAAAGTTAATAGCTCAATATTCGAGTTATCAAGAGCCCTGAAAATAGCAACTTCTTGATTACCACCTAGTAACTTTGTTTGAAACTTTTTGTCTTTTTCTTTTAATAATTTTTGGCTTTCAATTGCAAAATAAGTTTGTATAAATTCCTGCTTTAATTTGATCACCAAATCTTTTTCATATGAAATCTGAAGAACTTTTCGACCACTTGATTGGTTGACAAAACAGTATTTTCCACTATATTTCTTGCTTTTAAATTTTACAGTTATATCACGACTTTTATGTTGATCAAACTCATTATAATCAACAAAACATTCTATATACTGGTTTGGAATCGTTACTTTACCTTCAAAGAAAGATTTATCTATTTTCTTATAATACTCTTTCATCATTTCACCGCCTTAAATTCATTATATCACCACAATCTAAAATGTAAATCAAAAAGTATAAATCTCCTTTATATACAGATACTAACATCACTACCAAAAACCAAAATGTAGGGGCGACCATTGGTCGTCCGCGGGCGAGTCAACAATCGCCCCTACAAATTAAATGTGATAAGGAGATTTTGTTATATATGAAAGCAACAGGAATTGTTAGAAGAATTGATGAATGAGGTATAATAACACCAAGAGCTATAAAGCCGCATAAACACTGGGTTTTTCGCTGATCATGTCCAAACAATTATCGAGAAAACAGGCGGTTTTATGCCTTAGTTTCTAAGGAATCGAGGTGTTATAAGCATAGAATGTGCCGGATGAGCAACCTCGCTTATCCGGCTTCTTTAATATTCCCTGTCGCAAAACTTGTATAAGATTTGCGACAAAACAAATCATAATAAAACAAAAGAAAAGTCTTTCTTATTTTGAGTTCACTTGACAAATCAAAATAAAACAAGTATAATGAGACTGTAATTTTGAGTTGGAGGAAACGTAATGCAACGATCTGGTGAATATATCAGCAACCTAACCGGAGAAGCAATGTATAAGTCTTTTAGACCTGCTCCTTTACCTCCGGTACTTAATATGGATGATGAGATGATTACTCAATTGACCAGTGCAACAAAAGCCTTGGCCACTTTGGATACGCTTTCATCTTTCATTCCGAATATGAATCTCTTTGTTTCAATGTACGTTCGCAAGGAAGCGTTATTGTCTTCTCAAATCGAAGGCACACAAGCAACACTTGAGGATGTCTTGGATCCGCTAATCGAAAAAAATGCAAATCAAAATGTTGCGGATGTTGTCAATTATATTAAAGCTGCAGAATTTGCACTTGAGAGAATGAACACCCTTCCTCTCTGCAACAGGCTGATTAAGGAAACCCATGCGGTGTTAATGTCTGGTGTTCGTGGACAGGAGAAAAATCCCGGTGAATTTAGAACTTCTCAAAACTGGATTGGTGCTGCAGGGTCGTCTCTAAAAAATGCACGTTACATTCCGCCGAATCCGGAGGACATGATAAATGCCATGTCTGACTTGGAGAAGTATATCAACTCTGATGATTCTCTGGATGTGCTTATTCAAGCTGCATTGCTTCATTACCAGTTTGAAACTATCCACCCGTTCCTTGACGGTAATGGTCGTGTTGGAAGACTTTTAATCACTCTTTTCTTGATGGAAAAGAAGGTGTTAAATTCCCCAGCTCTTTATATATCATACTATCTCAAGAAGAACAGAATTGAGTATTATGACCGTATGAGTGAGGTTCGTAATAAAGACAACCACGAGCAGTGGATTAAGTTCTTCCTAAATGCCATTAAGGAATCTGCAATCGAATCGGTTGATACTATAAAGAAACTTTCAGAATTGCACAACGCTAACATCGAAAAGATAAACGCAATGGGACGTGCTGCCAAAAACGCACGAGCAGTTTTTGATTATCTTGAGCAGAACCCAATTATCGATATTGGCAAGACCGCTGAGGAACTTAAACTTGCGTTCAGTACTGTTTCACTTGCCGTAAATCGATTGGTTGATGTGGGTATCCTGATTAAGACTAACAATGCAAATCGAAATCGAGTATTCTCCTACGAGGATTATCTTGCAATACTAAGAAAGGATACTTAACCACTGTTTACATTCATACTTTAATATTGTTCAAAACAAAGCATCAATGTAAAGATTATATAAAACCGAATATTCAAACTGCCACAAAGCCGGATGAGCGTGAAAACTCATTCGGCTTTTCTATTTTCACAGAAAGGACGATTAGGCTATGAGAGAAGGTGTATTGGTTTATGACCACGAGAGTGGTCGAATGGACATCCGATTTGATTTGCTGGATTACTACGGTGGATTGCACTGTGGAGAGCCACTTGAGGTCAAGATCGGAGATGTGTGGGTACCAACCACGATTGAGCTTGGTGACTTCTGGTATTTGAAAGGAGTCTACATAGCGAAGCTGAACGGCTTACACGTAAGAATTAAAGATTGAGGGTATTCCCTCACCTACAAACTGAAGAAAGGAGTTGTCCCTTATGAAATGCTTGATGAAGTATCAATGGGTAAAGTTGCCTCGCAACCACCTGCCTGAAGGCAAAGGCGTTATGGGTGCCTGGGCGAAGCTGGCGTCTCGTGCTGCGTTCCGTAAGGGACAAGCCTCTTATTGCGGCCATATTAACGCTGTAAGACCGGGAATGTGGTCTGGTGGTGTTGTGGGGCTAAAGAGCATTCTCGGCCTCAGAAGCCGCGCACAGAGCCTTGAGACGCTTAATAAGCTGTCTGAGCTTGGATTTGTCAGTTATAAGCTCGACAGTAAGACAAAGAAACTCAATTATGAAATCAAGGATTGGGTTATCAACTGTTCCGGAGCTGAGTGTATGGATGGGACAGTATATGCCACAGAGGGTTATGGCTTCCTCTGCCTCCCTCGTGGCATCACAGACAGACTTGTACAACAGAATTATGTATTTGAGGAAGCAGACGCATGGCTTGATCTCTGGTGCCACACGGTATCCGAGGATGAGAACAATGCGTTTTCTTTTTTGGCACCGACAATTCAATTTGGCAGATACGGTGCCGTTATGACTTTGGAAACCCTGGGCCGACGTTGGAACTGGGAGAAGACTAAAGTGTGGCGCTTTTTCCAAAAGTATAGGGATGCTTTTGTGCTGCACCGTCTTCCCGGATCTTACGGCTGTCTCATTTTTAATATGCTGTATCCCACAGAT
>JAFUOM010000023.1 GCA_017481885.1 Ruminococcus sp. | reverse complement strand
CTGTTCTGTTGTCATACGTGTAGCAATCAATGACTGATGAGCATCACGCAGAGCAGTTTCAGTAATCTTAATCTGTTTTGCCATAATAACTCACCTTTGATTATGATAATGTAACGAGTGTCTGACCTGAGTCAACAGACTCGCCCTTGTTTACATTTACTGTAGCAACTGTGCCGTCAGCAGGAGCCTTGATTTCGTTTTCCATCTTCATAGCTTCGAGGATAACTAAAACGTCGCCCTTCTTAACAGCCTGACCTGCTGTAACATTAACAGCTAAAATTGTACCAGGCATTGGTGATGGAAGTGGCTTAGCGTCAGCAGGAGCAGCAGGTGCAGCAGCAGGAGCAGGAGCAGCAGTTGGAGCAGGAGCAGCAGCTGGAGCAGGAGCAGCAGCTGGAGCAGGAGCGGCAGCTGGAGTTGGAGCAGCAGCGCCGTTTACTTCCTCAACCTGAACATCGTATGTTACACCATTAACGGTGATTCTGAGATTTTTCATAATAATCGTCCTTTCAATATATCAAGAATTAAGTCGTAATTTTTATCAGATTGTGCCGTGCTTCTTAGGCAGAGTTTCAACACGCTTTGATGAAAGCATTGTTAAAGCCTGAGCAACTTTTGCTCTGAGCAGTGAAGCATCAATTACATCGTCAACGTAGCCGTTTGCTGCCGCATTAACAGCAGAGAACTCACGCTGTGCAAACTCGTTTGCTTTTGCATCCTGCTGTGCTACAGGAACCTTCATACCCTCTTCGTCCATAATGAATGCAAGAGCCTTTGGATTAACAGGGGAAATAACTGCGTTATTAAGTGCGATTCTGAAATCAGCACCGGTTGCCTGTCCGCAAAGTGCAATGTATGTTGCACCAACAGCCTCACCCTTGATTACAGCAATTTTAGCTGTTGTAGCCTCAGCGAAAGCGGCTGTTACTCTGCTTGCACTTTTGAGTGAAGAAAAGCCTTTAGCATCAACAACAGTTACAACAGGGATTGAGAAAGCGTCACAGAAGCGAACAAACTTTGAAATCTTCTGACCTGCTTTGCAGTCGATTACGTCGCCGCAAGTTGCAACAAAACCAACAGTCTCGCCGTTAACTCTGCCGAAAGCAGTTTTAACTATATCTGTAAACTCTTCGTTTACAAAGCAAAGTGAATCACAGTCAGCGATAGCACAAACTTCACACTCAGCGTTTTCTTTTGGTAAAACAGCATCGTCGATTGGAGCTGATTCAAGGTTATTTGATGGGAAGTATGTTACTAAATCCTGAGCCTTTTTGATACATTCGTCAGTGTTCTCACACACAAAGTTTGCGATACCCTTTTTAGCGTTGTACTGAGCATCAGCAGTCTTTGGAGCAACCTCGATTGAAAGCTCAGCGCCATCAGCCATAATGATAAAGTCAGAAGCAGCAGCAGTCAAAGCAGTGGTTGAAAGGCAAGTGCCGAGTACTACAGCAATCTGTGGTACAACACCTGAAACTAATGATGCCTTTGACAAAATCTCGCCATAAGCATAGAGCAGGTCGTTTTTCTCATTAAGTCTGCCGCCCTTGCTGTCGTAGAAACCAACAACAGGAGCACCTGTAGCCATAGCAAGGTCATAAATTCTTGCAATCTTCTTAGCCTGAGCTTTACTCATCGCACCTGATGCAACGTCAGAATTCTGAGCGAAAGCGTACACAGGCATCCCCATAACGGTACCGTAGCCTGTTACAGCCTCAGCAAAGTCGCTTTCTGATTTTAAAAGTGCGTCTGTTTCACAAAAACTTCCGTCGTCGAAAAACTTGTTCAAAATTTCGACAGCAGATGTCTTGTTGAGTTCTTCTCTAAGCTTATTAACATCTGAAAAACTCATGTCATTTCCTCCTAAAAATATGTTAAAATACGCCAAATAACATCCTAGTTTTTGTCATTATATAGTATATCTCAAATAAGCGAAAAATACAAGAAAAAAGTGTGCAAATTTTAATTTTTGCACACTTTGAATAATTGTTGTAAATTGCTTGTTAATTTATTGTCATTTTGAGCAAAGGCAAAATTTTTGAGCAAATCGAATATTTCTTCATTAGAACATTCAAGATAAAAACAAGAATGGTTGAGTGAATAAGAACACAGGCTTTTAATCAGCGTATCAGCAATGATGTAGCTCTCACCTTTAAGCTCTTTTTCACGGTAGTAAACTTCAAAGTCAAGAATATCGATGATATAGCCGTTTTGAGCAAAGGCAATGTAACCTTTTTCAACACCGTCATCATCACACATCAGTACAACAGCATTCTCATTGTTGTATTTTTCTATAATAAAATTATCGTTCTTTGGCGAAATTTTAAGCACCTTTACCCCTCCTTATCTCTGGTTTTTATTAGGGTTAGGGTCGTGTGAAAGACGTCTGATTTCGTCTTCTGATAAATCACGGTACATTCCCTGTTTCAATCCGCCGAGCTTTACTGTACCGATAGCTACCCTCTTAAGACGAGCAACCTCGAGTCCCAGGGATTCGCACATACGTCTGATTTGGCGGTTTCTGCCCTCTCGTATTACGATTTCAAGCACAACTCTGCCCTCTTGCTTTGTGACAACACGCACCTGTGCAGGAGCAGTTTTTCTACCGTCAAGCTCAATACCTGTCTGGAGTTTGTTAATCATTTCGTCAGTGATAGCTGGACGCACTGTTACACGATAAACCTTGTTGATATGCTTTTTAGGGTGCATAATGTGATTTGCAAACTCACCGTCATTTGTTAAGAGCAACAAGCCTTCGGAGTCCTTATCAAGTCTGCCGATTGGATACACACGCTCTTCAATATCCTCAATAAGCTCTGCAACACATCTTCTGCCACGCTCGTCACTCATTGTTGTAACATAGCCACGTGGTTTGTGAAGCATTATGTATCTGTGCTTTGGTTTTGCCGACGCTGTGACACGTCTGCCTTTTACATATACCTTGTCGTTATATGGGTCAACCTTGTCGCCTATTACGGCAACCTTGCCGTTGACCTTAACACTGCCCCTGCGAATCAATTCCTCACATTTTCTGCGTGAATCGACTCCGCAATCAGCAAGCATTTTCTGTAATCTTACAAGTTCCTTTTTCATAATTCCTCCGCTCTCTAAGAGAGCCTAATCAAATAATTTACTGAAAAATCCTTTTTTGTTATCTTCTGTTTTTCTGCCTATATCGGTGCTTGCAAAAAGCGGTGTACTTGCCACAACCTCATCATCAAGCCTGTAAACAACCACTCCGACACACTGGTTAGCTTTAATCGGCGCATAAACAAACTTTGGTATGTACACTATGCGTGTGACCTTATCAGCACAGTCTTTTTCAACCACTACAGAGATCTTTTTCTTGCAGTGAAGATTAACACTATCTGCCACACCGCCGACAACATTCGCTGTGAAAGTCTCGTTTTTATCGTCGTTTGCAACCGCTGTGTAAAGCGCAAAGCCATGGTTATACAGTGTTATGTGGTCATCCCAGTCAGACGGTGCGTTAAGTGTCACAGCAATCAATGTTACTCCGTCTTTTCTGGCGGCAGATACAAGACACCTGCCTGCACTTTTTGTGTAACCTGTTTTACCGCCGATGCAGTATTCATAAAGCGACAACAAACGATTGTGATTATTATACGTCACCTGTTTTCTGGGCACCAGAAACTCCACCGTCATAGCCTTGTTTTTGGTAATCTCGCAAAAGCGTTCGTTTTGTAGTGCTTCGCCCATAAGCTTAGCCATATCTAAAGCAGTTGAGTAGTGATTGTCGTCGTCAAGTCCCGATGCTGTCACAAAATTGGTACTAGCCATTCCGATTTCTTTTGCACGCTTGTTCATAAGTTCGCTGAAATTTTCAAAGCTGTCAGATATAGTAAGCGCCGTTGCGTTAGCCGCATCGTTGCCCGACGCCATCATCATTCCTGTGGCTAAATCTGACAGATGCACACTGTCGCCCACCTTTAAGTACATCGAACTACCCTCTGCTATCATCGAGTCTCGAAACTCCACAATAGGGTCGCTAGCCTCACACTGCTCAAGTGCAAGCAAGGTTGTCATTATCTTTGTAGTAGAGGCTACACGCATTTTTTCATTTGCATTTTTTTGCAAAATAACCGTATCGTTTTCAACACAATACAGCACATAAGCCTGTGCGGATATACTGAGTTCTTCGGCACAGGCTGTGATGTTAATATTAAAAGTAATCAAAGCAAAAAATAGAGCGAAACTCAAAGCTCGTTTCATAATACCACCCAGTGATATATATGAATTTTTCGCTTAAAATATACTATTAAAGGTCGAACTCGTCGATATCCTTATCAAGGTCTGAGGTATCAATATCAGAGCTCTTGTCCTTTTTGAACATATCTGTAACCTTGTCGAGTACCTCCGGTACCATACCAACAATGCGGTCAACAGCACCGTCGTATTTTTCGATAGGAATCAGCTTAACATTGCCCTTGCTTACATAAAGAAAAGCAACAGGGTTGATTGTTACACCGGCACCGCTACCGCCACCGAAACAGTCCTTGTTATCCTTTTTTGTAGGAAGGTCAGAACCACCGGACGCAAAGCCGTAGCTAACCTTGGAAACAGGAATGATTGTAGTGCCGTCAGGTGTGGTGATTGGGTCACCGATGATTGTGTTGACGTCAATCATTTCCTTGATTTTTTTCATTGTGGTATCCATTAAAGTATTGATTGGATGGTCCATAGAAATTCTCCTTTATTAAATCTCTTTATCTCTTATATCTGATAAACAAAAGTTTTAACGCCGCTTTCAATCCGTATTTCAGCACATAGTACACACGGATGTAAAACTGAGCATCAGCAAAAACCTGCATCTTCGCTTCGTCGTCAAAGTCGGGTACTACATTCACGTTATACTCACTGCACTTTGCAGTACCACAGATAACAGCAACTGCCGAGTAAACAACACCACACAGCTTGCCGTATTTCAAAGCAGTATCAGCAGCATCCTCACCAACAACAGTAAAACTTAAATCAAAGCGTTCAATGACGATGTTTGTAAAAATTCCTTTGAGCGTTGCACCTGCAAGCTTTGCGACTTCTGAAAGCATTGAAATAAGTCCATCTACGCCTTTTTTGTCGCTGAGCTTTTTTGCAAGCGATGGTTTTTTCTCTTTTTTTGTTTTGGTATCGGTATTTTCTTTTTTCTTTTCCGGAACTTTTTTCTTGCGTTTTTTCTTCTTTTTATACGGCACGAGTGTAAACTCAAAAAACAGCACCTTGAGTTTCAAAGTGAGATTTTCGTGATACACTGCCTCAAACCTGAGTTTGATAAGACACAGTAAGGTAATCAGCAACGCAAGAACAATAAGGATGTACAAAGCAATCACTTGCCCACTCTCCCTAAGCTAATTATTCAGCAGTTGCCTGCTCGATAATCTCACCGACAGTAGCGGTGATTGTTTCATCATTATTCTTTTCAGAGTCAACATTTTCTGCATTTTCGCTTTCAAAAATCGAAAGCTGTGAGTCGTCTTTATCAAGAGCGTTTTCGTCAGAATTTGCCTGCTTTTGCGGAAGTTCAGGGAGTTCGTCCAAAGATGAAATTGAGAAACATCTGAGGAAGTTTTCGGTTGTGCCGTACAAAAGCGGTCTGCCAGGAAGCTCAAGTCTACCCTTTTCTTCAATCAAGTCTTTTGTTGTCAGCGAGCCGATAACACCCGAACAATCAACACCTCTGACCTGCTCGATAAACGACTTTGTAACAGGCTGGTTGTACGCAACTACAGCGAGCACCTCGAGTGCTGCCTGCGAAAGCGGAACGTTACGTCTTAAATCCATCGCTGTTCTAATCTGTGGTGCATACGCTTTTTTAGAAACCATCTGGTAGCTTTTCTCAAGCTTAATTACAGTAACACCGTGGTTGCTTTCTTCAAACTCTTTGCACAGCTCGTCTGCTAAATCTGCCGCCTTTTTCTCTGTAATCTCAAGAGTCTGGGCAAGTCTTGTCACAGGGACAGAGCTACCCGACGCAAAAAGTATTGCCTCGATGGCTGCTTTATATTCTTCTCTTGTCATTTTCCGTCCCTCTCAATCATTGAAACTCTAGCGTCATCACCGTCACCGTCGATAACAACACGCTTACCTTTTACAAGCTCAAGCACAGCAAGGAAAGTGGCAACAAGCTCACTTTTCTCTTTGCTTGCAGTAAACAATTCTTTGTATGTAACAGTTCTGCCTCTCCACAGTTTACGCATTACATGAATGATACGAGAACTTACAGAAACGATTTTTCTGCTGACAATTCCCGAAAAAGCCTCTCTTGGAGGCGGAAGTCTTCTTTTTCCTCTGCCAACTGCCGAAATGTACGCTGTAGCGATATCCTCGCTCGGGTGAATTCTGTTATATGTAAGGTCAAACTCAACAGGCGACGGCTCTTTTGAAAAAGTATCGAAAGACACAATTTCAGAAAGCATTTTTGCAACCTTGCGACATTCCTGATATTCAAGCAACTGTCCTGTGAGTTCCTTTTTAAGTTCTTCTGCTTCTTCCTCATATTTTGGCAAAAGCATAACCGACTTGATGTACACAAGACGGGAAGCCATTTCAAGGAATTCCGAGGCGATATCCATATCCTCTTCCTTCATAGCGTTAATCTGCTCCATATACTGAGCGAGCAGTTCCTCGATGCAGATATCATAAATATCTATTTTATTTTTTGTAATGAGGCTCAAAAGCAAATCAAGCGGACCCTCAAAAGCCTCAAATCTGTAAGTAAGCTTTAAATCTTCATCAACAACCGTGGTCGCATCGGTCTGTGGCAACAAAAGGTTGTCGATATTCATATTTTCAGCCATTTATTGCCTCCTTTTATCAAGCTACGAAAAGTTTGAACGGGAACGAACAAACAGTGCTGACTAAATTTGATAACAATGACTGTAAAAAGCTCAGCGGAATGTCGAGCACACCAAGCATAATGAGTGCAAACAAAGCAATTGTAAAATACTGCTGATACTGGTAAAACTTGTACACAGCTTTGTCAGACATAAACGCAAACATAATCTTTGAGCCGTCAAGCGGTGGAATAGGAATAAGATTGAACACCGCAAGCGAACAGTTGAGTAAAATGTAATACTGCAAAAACAGCATAAAATATGCCCCTGCTTTGCTAATAAGCACCCCTGGTGCAAGATACATAACACCGTAAAAAATAAAACCGCCAGCCATAGCCGCAACAATATTCGCAACTGGACCTGCAAGAGCTGTTATAGCCATACCGACCTTAGGGTTTTTGAAATTTCTGTCGTCAACAGGCACAGGCTTTGCCCAACCGAAACCGAAAAGCAGTAAGCACAAAGCACCCATATAGTCAATATGCGACATCGGATTTAAAGAAAGTCTTCCTCTATATTTGATTGATGTATCACCCAAAAGGGATGCCACCCAGGCGTGAGCCCATTCGTGGAACGGCAAAACCAGAAAGATGACCATTAATATAGCCAGAACCTCAATAAGGATAGAAACAAAATCGCCCTGTCCCCTAAATAATGCTAAAAGTTCACTAATCAATTTTATAGCCTCCAAAACGGCAAACTGCCACTTATAATTAGACATACTACATTATACATTATAGGCACTAAAAAAACAAGTAAAAAGAATTTTTAAAAAAGTATTGCAATTTGTTTTCATTTCTGTTATTATGGACAAGTTAACAAAGCATTTTGTAATAAGCACTAAGGAGGTGTGGGAAAATGGCAAAATGTGATTTCTGTGGTAAGGATGTTAAGTTCGGCATCAAGGTTTCTCACTCACACAGACGTTCAAACAGAACTTGGAAGCCAAACGTACAGCGCGTAAAGGCTATCGTTGATGGTTCTCCAAAGAGAGTACACGCATGCACACGTTGCTTACGTTCAGGCAAAGTTACTCGCGCAATCTAAGCAAAGTAATGAAAGTTAAGTCTCCGTAATAACGGGGACTTTTTTCATTTATTTAAACGCCGAATGTCCGAGCCCTTAAAATCTCAATGTGGGCAAAATTCCGAGATAAAAAATCAAGAATATAATGTCTTTCTTGATTTTATCAAGGGATAGAGGAACAGTAGAGACTTTAAAGGGATGCGTAACACTTAAAGTCAAAGTCGAGTCTGTATTTTCGTAGTTTACAAAGTCAACGCAGAAAAACAATGCGAGACTGTGGAGCTTTTGAGGAACAGCAAAGCACAACGAGGCATGATATTAAACACAGAGTTTCAAGTGCTGTAGCCCCTATACAGTTTGACATTTATAACAAATTGCATCCAAAGAAACACAAAAACGGCAGAGCTACCATAGTAGTAGTTCTGCCGTTTAGTTCTTAAAAAGAATATTTGACTCAGCGATTAAATTTCAACGCACTCTGCTTTAAGACCAGCAGGAAGGTCAGCTTCTGCTGCTGAAACAAGCATAGTGATGTTAGCCTGAGCTTCTTCAGAAAGAGCGTTGAGCTTCTCAACGAAAGCAGCGATGCCGTCAACACCCTCTTCACAAATCTTGAATGTTGAATCAACGAAAATGTCAGTAACGTCGTAGTTACCAGCACAGATACCGCTGATAAAACCTAAAAGCATATTGTAGCCACTGATGCCGTATACGTCTGTATCGATAAGTCTTGCCTTGTGAGTTACATCGTATGTAAGCTTTGCGCCTTTCTCGATAACAACAACGTTGCCCTGAGATTTAGCAACAGCCTCGTTAGCAAGCTGAATGAGTTTCTTTGTTTTGCCTGAGCCTTTTTTACCAATAATTAATGTTACCATAATTATATAGCCTCCTGTGTTTAGATTTTTTGGAAGATGATTTTGTCATCTGCCGCTTTGTGTCCCTTTCCCGCAAAGGGAAAGTCAAAGTAGATTACTGTAATCTCTTTTCGAGCTCTGCCTTTGCATCTTCGTAACCAGGCTTACCTAAAAGTGCAAACATATTCTTCTTGTAGCTCTCAACACCCGGCTGGTTAAATGGATTAACGCCAAGGAGATAGCCAGAAATTGCACAAGCCTTTTCGAAGAAGTAGATAAGGTAACCAAGTTCGTACTCGCTCATATCAGCAAGAGTGAGAACCACGTTTGGAACGCCACCGTCGTTGTGAGCAAGAACTGTACCCTCAAAAGCTTTTCTGTTGACAAAGTCCATTGTCTTGCCTGAAAGGAAGTTAAGACCATCAACATTCTCCTCGTCTGTGCCAAGAACAATTTCCTTCTTGCACTTGTCAAAGAGAACAACTGTCTCGAAGAGGTTACGTCTTCCGTCCTGAATATACTGACCCATTGAGTGTAAGTCTGTTGAGAAAATTACACTTGCAGGGAAAATACCTTTGTTGTCTTTACCTTCAGACTCGCCGTAGAGCTGCTTGAACCACTCGTTCATCATTGTGAACGCAGGCTCATAAGAAACGAGCACCTCTGTTGACTTGCCCTTGCGGTAAAGGATGTTGCGGATTGCTGCGTACTTGTAGCAATCGTTTGTGAAAAGGTCAGCGTTGTCAAACTCATCCTGAGCAGCCTTTGCACCGTTCATAAGAGCGTCGATGTCAGCACCTGAAACAGCGATTGGAAGAAGACCAACAGCTGTTAAAACTGAGAAACGACCGCCTACATCATCAGGAACAACAAATGTCTGATAGCCTTCCTTGTCAGCGAGCTGTTTGAGCGTTCCCTTAGCTTTGTCAGTTGTGCAGTAGATACGCTCTTTTGCACCCTCTTTGCCGTACTTTTTCTCAAGAAGCTCTCTGAAAACTCTGAAAGCGATAGCAGGCTCTGTTGTAGTACCTGACTTTGAAATCATATTGATAGAAACGTCTTTGCCCTCGCAGATTTCGAGAAGCTCAGCAAGAGCTGTTGAGCTGATTGAGTTACCTGCGTAGTAAATCTGAGGTGTGTCCTTAGCTAAAGCGTTGTAGTTTGGTGACTTAACAAACTCAATAGCAGCACGAGCACCTAAATATGAACCGCCGATACCGATTACAACAAAAACGTCTGTGTCTTTCTTGATTTTCTCGGCAGCTGCTTTGATTCTTGCAAACTCTTCCTTATCATAGTCAGTTGGCAGTGTGAGCCAGCCGATAAAGTCGTTTCCAAGACCTGTTCCTGTGTGGAGTGCTTCGTGAGCGGCTTTAACCTGAGGTGCAATACCTGTGTATTCCTCCTGACTCACAAAGCCTTGTAAGTGTTTATCACTGAGTGTTGTTGGCATTAGTGATCCTTCCTTTCATATTTCCGTAAAAGAAGTATAACAATCTATAGTCATACTGATGGGTTTATTATACAATAAATTGAGTTTTTTTGCAATAGGCATATTGGGGAGTTTGAGTATTTAATGTAACGATTTTAGCGTTTGTTTTTTGTGCATTATGTCCTAAATCACCCCTGTTATAATGCAGACAATGCACAAAACAGCTCAAAAAGCACTGCTTTGAAGGTTATTTTTTCGACCGCCTGAGTAGTCACAACATCGAAGGTAGCAACATTTTTACCGTCCAAACTAAAACTGAGTGTGCCTACTTTCTGACCCTTTTTGACAGGTGCCTCAACAAACTCCTGTAAACTGACACTTTGCTCGACTTTGTCTGAGCTACCCTTTGCAACTACCATATCCGATGCACCACTACACTCAAGTTGTGCAGTTTTTTTCATTCCGTTTTTTACTGATATTTCGCTAAAAGAACTATCATCTGCGTTAAAACTCAGCATTTCGTAATTTGCAAAGCCAAAGTCAAGCAAGGTTGCCGCATCTTTGAAACGCTCGGTGCCCGTTGTTGCACCAAGCACCACAGCACAAAGTGACAATCCGTTTCGAGTTGCAGTTGCCGAAATACACGAGCCTGCGTCCCCTGTTGTTCCTGTTTTAAGACCTGTGATGCCGTCGTAGGATTTCAGCAATTTATTTGTATTTACAATCTGGGTTTCGCCACCACACAGAGTATCAATCCAGATATTGGTATACTCAAATATCTTCTCGTGTTTCATAAGCTCGGCACTCATCAAAGCGACATCGTAAGCACTTGTCAGGTGTCCTTCTTCGTCAAGACCGTTGCAGTTTTTGAACACTGTATTCTCCATTTTAAGCTCTTTGGCACGCTCGTTCATTTTATTTACAAACTCGTCTTCAGTACCGCACAGATGCTCAGCAAGTGCTACAGCGGCATCGTTTGCAGATGCAACGGCTGTGGCTTTTATCATTTCATCAACTGTCATTTGCTCCCCAACTTCGAGCCAGATATCCGAACCGCCCATACTTTTTGCGTGTTCAGAAGTTGTAACAACGTCGTCATAAGAAATAACGCCCTGCTCAATAGCTTCCATTATAAGCAGTAAAGTCATTACTTTTGTGATAGATGCACAAGCACGTTGCTCGTGTGCATTTTTCTCGAAAAGAACTTTACCCGTCACAGGCTCAATCAGAACAGCACTCGGTGAGCTTATTTCTTCTTCGCTCAAAGCCGATACATTCACACAGCAAAACGACATCATCAAAGCAACACAAAGCACCACTGCAATACATTGTTTTTTTAACATAAAAAGCACCTCTTTCATTACTACAAAAGTATGAAAAAGGTGCTATTTCTATTCATATTTAATCAATAAGGCAGACAGCGTGAGCGGCTATACCCTCGCCAGCTCCCGTAAAGCCGAGGTGTTCCTCGGTTGTAGCCTTGACATTTACGCAGTCAACGTCAATCTTGCAGGTGTACGCAATGTTCTCACGCATATTCTCGATAAACGGCTTTAGCTTTGGTGCCTGTGCGATAACGGTTGCGTCGATATTGACGATTTTGTAGCCCTTGTCTTTGAGCTTAAAAACAACTTCACGCAGAAGCATCATACTGTCGGCATCCTTGAAACGCTCGTCTGTATCAGGAAAATGGTAGCCGATGTCGTGCATAGCGGCAGCACCCAAAAGAGCATCCATAATAGCGTGTAGCAGTACGTCTGCGTCAGAATGTCCGAGCAGACCTTTTTTGTACGGAATCTGCTCACCGCCTAAAATGAGCAGTCTGTCTTCAACTAGCTTGTGTACGTCATATCCGTGTCCGATTCTCATAATAAGCCTCCTATATATTTCTTTATCAGAATTCTGTTGCAGAATTATTTTCTCGAATTTAAAATCGCCTTGGCAAACTGGATGTCTGTTACAGTTGTGAGTTTAATATTCTCAGCACTGCCGAGCACAACCTCTACCCTCTCACCCATAGCTTCGACCATCGAGCAATCATCGGTTACGCTGAGCTTATTTTTAACAGTGTAATCAATCGCTTTTAAATACAGCTCACGTTCAAAAACCTGTGGTGTCTGTACAGCTCGCAAAGATGCTCTGTCAGGTGTGTTGAGTATCACATTTCCACCATCAACCACCTTGATTGTATCAGTTACCATAGTACCGAGTGTGCACGCTTTTTTCTCAAAAGCAGTATGCACAACTTTCTCAATATCGCTAACTGTCACAAGAGGTCTTGCACCATCGTGCACAGCAAAAAACTGAGCATCACCGCTACAGGCGTTAACACCGTTTGATACAGACTTATCTCTTGTATCTCCACCTGTTACAACAGCTTTCACCTTTGAAAAATCGTTTGCAATCGCTTTGATGCTTTCCATATCGCATTCACGACACACAACAACGATTTCGTCAATCACATCGCAGTTTTCAAAAGCGGTCAGAGTTCTCTCTATAACAGGCTTGCCACACAAATCAATCAGCTGTTTTGAAACAGACAGACCCATTCGTGTTGAGTTACCCGAAGCGGCAATAATTGCACTTGTAAAATATTTCATAATGCACCTATATTTTATCCGCAGTACAAACGCACTGCGGATAAGTAGAAAAAATTATACGTTATCTAAAGCCTGAGCAAAGTCAGCGATGATGTCCTCAACATCCTCGATACCAACAGACAGACGAATCATATTAGGCATAATGCCTGCATCAATAAGCTGCTGGTCAGTGAGCTGACGGTGAGTAGTTGACGCCGGGTGAAGCACACAAGTACGAGCATCAGCAACGTGTACAACGATTTTAGCAAGCTTTAAGCCTTCCATCATTTTAGCAGCCTCAGCCTTGCCACCCTTAACACCGAAGGAAATAACACCGCAAGTGCCCTGTGGCATATATTTGTTAGCAAGGTCAAAGTATTTGTTTGATTCTAAGCCTGGGAAGTTAACCCACTCTACCTTTTCGTGGTTCTCTAAAAACTTAGCAACAGCCATAGCGTTCTCGCAGTGACGAGCCATTCTCAGGTGAAGTGTCTCAAGACCAAGATTGAGTAAAAATGCGTTCTGTGGTGACATCTGTGTGCCAAGGTCACGCATTAAGTGAACTCTTGCCTTAGCGATATAAGCAGCCTTGCCGAAATGCTCAGTGTATGTTACACCGTGGTAAGTTTCGTCAGGAGTTGTGAGCATAGTGTATCTGCCGTTGTTCCAGTCAAAGTTACCGCTGTCAACGATACAACCGCCAAGAGCTACTGCGTGGCCGTCCATATATTTTGAAGTAGAATGAACAACAATGTCAGCACCCCACTCAAAAGGTCTGCAGTTTACAGGAGTAGCAAATGTGTTGTCAACGATGAGCGGACAGCCGTGAGCGTGAGCGCACTTAGCGTAAAGCTCTAAATCGCAAACGTCGAGTGATGGGTTTGAAAGTGTTTCTGTAAATACAGCCTTTGTATTTTCTTTAAAAGCACTATTAAGTTCTTCTTCACTAGCTGCAGGGTCAACAAAAGAAAACTCAATACCTAAGTCACGGAGAGTTTTGTTAAACAAATTGAAAGTACCGCCATAAATAGCAGCTGCACAGATAACGTGGTCACCTGTTTTACAGATATTTGTGATAGAAATTAAAGACGCAGCCTGTCCTGCAGATGTAAGCATAGCACCAACACCGCCTTCTAAAGCTGCAATTTTCTTTTCAACTGCATCTAATGTTGGGTTAGCAAGACGAGTGTAGAAAAATCCGTCCTCTTCCAAATCGAACAGCTTACCCATTGTCTCAGCACTGTCATAAGCGAATGTTGTGCTCTGGCAAATAGGCACAACTCTTGCCTCACCATTTTTAGGCTCATAACCAGCCTGTACACATAATGTATTGATATTCATATTATCAACCTCCAAATAAATTCTTAATCAGTTCCATTACATAGTCTGTCCCGAAAACAACCAAAGCAACCAAAATAAGGAAAGCAATTGCAGAAAGCACCTTAACGGTTGTACGCTTTGCGTTACTCATTGTGTTTTCTTCGTTATCTTTTAAACTAAGCTTGTACTTTTCAATGTCAGCCTTTGCTGTTTCTAAGATTGTTTCATCAAAGCGAGCATCAACGCCAACGCTTGTTATAACTTCATACGCTTTTGGCAAAGCGGAATACGGAACAAGAACGGCGATATTCAAAAGTTTAGCATCGTAACCGGTAACGGTTTCGTTTACAACACCAAGCTTACCATACTGCTGTTCAACAAAAGGGATATCGGCGTCATTTAAAGCGCCATTGACAACACTGCGGTCAACGCCACCGATTACGCACAACAGCACAGGCTCGTTGATGTCCGAAATCTCCTTAAATTTCTTTTTGCAATCAGAGCAAACGGCATCATTACCGTTGTGCAGTTTCTTGCATTCGCTACAATATTTCATCGTAACACCTCAAAAATTCACATATAATACATCTAATATATCACACATAAAAAATCTTTTCAATAAATCTTTGCAAAAATGTGCGAAGGAGCTTTCAAAAAGGAACTTTGCAACACTAATATTTTTCTGCAAAACGCAAAAGAAACTGCCTTGCGATTGCAAGACAGCCTTACAAATTTATTATTCTAATACAGAATTATCTATCTGAACACAGGTTGAAGTTGCTGACCTTTCAAAGCAAGCTCTACACACTGTGGAATAAGCTCAAAATGCGACACAAGCGAGTTTGGTTTATTTTCAGGGTCATCCTGTGACAGAGGTACAAAGTAGATATTCTTTGTGTTTAAAAGTCTTCCGATGTTCTGGGCTGATGCGCCCAGCGCATCGTTTGTTGCGACACTCAGCAGTACAGGTCGCAGAATTCTCAAATGAGATTTGACCGCCATAGTAACAGGCGTATCTGTAATACCGAGCGTTATTTTTGACAGCGTGTTGCCTGTACACGGG
>JAFUOM010000022.1 GCA_017481885.1 Ruminococcus sp. | reverse complement strand
TTATCCGAAAAAACAGATAGGCAGGCTGTTTCATACTCATGAGATGAATTATAGCGACGAACCGCTTGAGTATCTTAAAAAGCAAAAGGGCAAGGTGATTTGCCTTAACGATACCGAAAACGAAGACAACTTTGAACTTCATAAAAAGCAGATAATAGAAGCTTTTGAGCAATTGCTACCCGATAAGTCAGCGTTTGAACTGTAGTTTTGATAAAAATAATCACTCAAAAATTGCTTTGTACCACAAGTTTTTATTGACGTATTGACATAATTGTGCTAAATTAATATGGGGAATTGAAATGGTTTGTAGTGTGTGCTTTTGCATATCTATGTAAAAAAATTTACACATAAGGAGGGCTTATGAACGAAAAGGCTTATGATGCGAGTAATAACGCTAATGACGTGATTGAAATAGATTTCGGACGTATCTGGAAAGCTGTATGCAAAAAAATATGGCTGATTTGTATCGTGTCTGTTTTGTGTGCCGTTATTACTGTTGCAGGAACTTTCTATCTGATTACACCACAGTATGAGTCCTCAGCAATGTTTTATGTAAACAACAACTCTTTGTCGGTGGGCGATACTTCGTTCAGTATTTCGCAGGGTGATATCACCGCTGCCAAGAGTCTTGTTGACACTTATATAGTAATTTTGAAATCAAGAGCGTGTCTTAACGACGTTATTGATTACTCGGGAATCGACCTCACCGATGTTGAGCTGAGAAAAATGATATCCGCTTCTTCGGTTAACGAAACCGAGGTTTTCGAGGTTGTGGTTACCAGCTCCGATGCGGCACAGGCTGAAGAAATAGCTAACGCAATTGCGTACATTCTGCCTAAGCGTATTTCCAGCATCGTTGAGGGAACATCCGCTAACATCGTTGACTATGCTATAAAGGCTTCAAAGCCTGCTTCACCGAGTTATCCGAAAAATGCGATTCTCGGATTTATAATCGGACTTATAGGAACAGTTATTTTTGTAGCTGTCAGAGAGCTGTTCGATGTTACCATCTGCAAGCAGGAGGACATTGAAAGATGTTGCTCACATCCTATCCTTGCTCAGGTGCCTGATATGCTTTCTTCTCACAAGCAAGGTGAGTACTACGGCTATTCTAATAAAAAGAATACTACTAATCACACAAGCAACAGCAGAAAAAGCGTTGTCGGCAAAGATATCAGCTTCGTTGCTTCAGAAGCATACAAGCTTTTGCGTACCAAGTTGCAGTTCTCATTCGTTGATGAGGTTAAATGCCCGATAATCGGTGTTTCTTCGGCACTTGCAGGTGAGGGTAAGAGCTTGACCGCAGCTAACCTTGCTTACTCACTTGCTCAGCTTGAAAAGCGTGTGCTTCTCGTTGACTGTGACTTGAGAAGACCGTCTATTTCATACAAATTGCCTGTAGACAGAAAGCCTGGTCTTTCCAATTATCTGACAGGTCACTTGGATATCGGTATGGTGATACAAAACTGTGCGCTTGACAGCGAGAACCACTTTGATGTTATTTCATCAGGTGACACACCTCCTAACCCGATTGAGCTTTTAAGCTCAACAAAAATGGCTAATGTTCTTAAAGAGCTCAGAAACGCATACGACTATATCATTATGGATTTGCCTCCAGTATGTGAGGTGTCCGATGCACTCGTTGCTTCAAAGCTTGCTGACGGAATCCTCCTCGTTGTAAGACAGGATTACTGTAACACAGTTGCTTTGTCCAGTGCTGTTTCGCAGTTTGAGTTTATTGAAACACGAATTTTAGGTGTTGTTGTAAACTGTGTTGTTGAAGACGGCGGAAAGTATTCCCGTTACGGCAAGGGCTACTATTCAAAATATTCCAAGTATTCCTACGCATCAGCTTACGCAAAGGCAAGCAAAAGAGCGCAGGAAGAAAGAAGACGCAGAGAAAAATAATTAAAATTTTTTGTTAATCAATATATAATCATATGGAGATGATTAAGATGAAAAAATTATTCACATTATCACTTGCACTCATTTTAGCGCTTGTGCTTACAGTGTCTGTTTCTGCTGCACCGTTTGTACCAAGTATCACAAACAAGGGAGCACCTGATCTTATTGTTATCGACACCATTAATGGCAAAGACGTTGTTGGTTTCATTACAGATCCTGACGGAAACAAGATTTCCACTGAGTACAAGGACTGTCTGATTATCACATCTATCACAGAAGCGCTCAACAACGATGATATTCCTGATAAAATCAGAGTGCCACTTATCGATGTTTACAACGAGTTCAAGGACGGCAAGAAGCTTTCTGATGCTTGTCCTGAGCTTTCTGATATTGTTAAAGAAGGTTGGGACAAAGACAAGACTCCTGATGACCTTGTAATCAAGGACCTCTTTGATATTTCACACGATTGCGACGATATCGCAAATCACTTCAACAACGGCAATATGCTTGACCTCACCTTCGATTTAGGTATCTCAGGCGGTACATTTATCACAGCTATCGTTTATATTGACGGCAAGTGGGTTCCTGTAAAGGATTGCATCAACAACGGTGACGGCACAGTTACAGTTAAGTTTACAGAAATTTGTCCTGTTGCTTTCCTCGTACCTGGCAATGGCCAGAACATAGACATCGTTTCACCTACAACAAGCGATATGTCAGGTATTATCCTCTGGGGTAGTGTGATGGTTGCATCTCTTCTTGCTATCGTAGCTCTTATTGTTTATCGTCGTAGAGTAAACGGCTGATTTTATGGCAAAAAATAATTCTAAGACCAAATTTGTGACTTTAGTGTTGATTTTTGTGTTGATAGCAGTTATTGTGTTTTCGGCATTTAAATTGAATGAAGCTATAGCCACAAATAAAGAGGAGCAAAACGCTTCTACTACCACAACCAAAACCATCACCGTTGACGGGGTTGACTATTTCCCAAGACAGGATATTACTGTGTTGATGCTTATGGGTATTGACGAACGTGGACCTGTTGTGTCCAGCGAGTCATACACAAACACAGGTGAAAACGATATGGTAGCACTTGCGGTGTTCGATGAAGTCGATAAGTCGTACAGCGTGTTGGTTTTAAACCGTGACACAATGATGGATGTTCACGTCTTAGGCATAGGCGGTCAGAACGCAGGCACTATTTTCGCTCAGCTCGCCCTTGCCCATACCTACGGCACAGGACTTGAGGACAGTTGCGAGAACACAGTGCGTACAGTATCTGACTTTTTGTCGGGACTTACAATTGATTACTACCTGTCTATGAATATGGACGCAATTTCTATTCTCAACGACGCTGTCGGTGGAGTAACCGTTAACGTGGTGGACGATTTTTCACAGGTTGACAGCACAATTCCTAAGGGCGAAGTCACCTTGAGTGGCGAGCAGGCTCTTGCATATGTTCAGACCCGAAAAGACATCTCTGACCAGATGAACATTTCCCGTATGGACAGACACAAGGAGTATATGGAGAATTTTGTGTCAGCATTTAACGCAAAGGTTAAAGAAAGCGACACGTTCATTTTTGAAACATACGAAGATATTGCTCCGTATATTGTCTCGGATTGCTCTGTAAATTCTATGAATGCTATGCTCAATCGCTATGCTGATTACACACTCAGAGAGGTTGTAACCCCAAAGGGAGAGAATGTTCTCAGTGGCAACTATATGGAATTTTACGTTGACGAAGCTGAGCTTCAGAAGCTTATGCTCGATATGTTTTATGTTGAAAAATAAAAAATTGAGGCTGTCTTACATTTCGTATGAAGTGAAGACAGCCTCGTTTTGTTATTATAAGAGGAAATTAAATTAAGATGATTTTTGTAGTTTTAAAACATTAACTGCCTTTTGAAATCATTGAGAGTTTAGTACCGAGTATTACTAACAGTTTTGGTGTTGGTATAGTAAAGGTTAATTAATACTCAATCTCTCTGTCAATGCCGTTTCCGTAGTGGATAGCCTGAATTTTGTTGTTATCCAAATCAATACAGTAAAGGCAAAAAGCGGTTTCAGATGCTGTATCTCTAACACTTGAATATGTGTTGCCGTCGTTATCCTCGTTGCCGTTAGTGATGAAGCTTGTGGTTGGTGTACCGACAGCCATTAAGCCCATCGGGTCGCTGTTTTCAGGATTGCCTAAACATAAACTGCTAAAGCCATAGTCGTGATGATGTCCGTGGATGTTTGCAATCAGCTTTGCTTGATTTTTACCGTTAAAGTCACAGGATACAGATACACCATACTCGTCTATCGTTGCAGAATATGAACTTCCACCACGATAAGCGTTCAGAATATTCGGTAACAGATAAGAGTTCGGACTCCAATCATTGCCTTGTGTGCCTAATTGGTAGTCATCCGCTCTGTGATGAGAGAGTAAAAGAATCTGCCAGTCTTGTGCATCCTCTTTGCTACTCATATCAAGAGTGTCTGCAAGCCAGTTGTACTGCTTGTTACTAATATAAAAGCCTGAATGGTCGCTGAATCTGCCCTGACCCTCACACTCTGCTGTGTTAAGGACAATTACTCTCAACTTGTAGCTGTCAAAATCACGGTATCCATAACCTGACGGCACATCACCGAGTTTACATTGACGATTATATCCGCAGATGTATGAATATATAGCGTTATCAGGCATAAAAGCTGTAGGGTTATCGTTTTCATCCCTGGCACCCAGTCTGTCATGATTACCCGGAGTGCGGAACATTGTTATGCCTTCGCCTTCGGTCAAACCCAGAATCTCGTTAATTTCCTTAAACCATCTATGGGTTGTTGTCATTATTTCGTCTGAGCTTTTACCACCAGGTGTATTATCTCCAAGAGTAGCAACAGCATCAATATGGATTCTGCTGTTCAAATAGGAAATCGCCTTGCAAGCTCTGATAAGGTTATCTTTATTATCTCCCATACCACCGTAATGAAAATCCGATAACGCAACCATATTAAACGAGCGGTTACCCTGCTTTTCCATAGCTCTTTGTAGCATAGTGTCCACTTCGGCTTTGATATACGCTGGTACGTCTTCACCTGATACCGAACCTGTACCATAGGTTTCAACCGCTTTGAGTCGCTGTTCGTGGTTTTCGGCTGTATTCTCTACATCAATAATTCTGTCTTCATAATCAGCAGGAACAAAAGCGTGTCCTGTGTTCTCCCACTGTTGTGTAGTACCAAAGGCAATTTCTTCATCAAAAGTTACTATAAGATGTTCAATGCTAGGTGACTGAACGGAGAACGCTACGTATTTAGCTTTATTCAGCTCGCTGTTATACCAATTCGATTTTGTAGCAAAGAAGGTTCTGTCAAGTGTGAACGTTTTCTCGTTGTTGTCAAACGCTGGTTCATCTTCGAAAGGTATATCGTAATCGTTTACATAATAACTTACTCTGCCACGCTGATATGCAAGCAGCGTGAAGTTTTCGTCAAAAAAATTAATGTAGTCATCGTTTGTAAGGTCGGCAGTCCAACCACAGGCACGAATGACCGTCTCTTGATTGTAAGGAATCAAACCGGTTACCAAAGAGTTTGATTTCTCTTCCACCAGTGTTTCGAATGTGTTGGTAGTCTCACTGCTGGCTACAAATCGGTAACCCGACTTATAACCTAAACCGCCATTATATGGCTTTCCATCTGAGCCAATGGCGTTTGCAATCTGGTTAGTAAACAGGGCACCGGTTTTTGTGACATAAGCATAAATGTAACCGTCAGGCAATACATAAAGCTTTGAAGTGTCTGTACATTCACTAATTGAGTTTGCAAATTCAGGTCTTATTTGACCACGTTTTGCAAGCTCTGAGGATATAAACTCAATACTATCAGCTTTGATTTGGGCTTTGTCCTCATCAGTATAGTAGTCAACGCCTAAAACAGGAGTCTTGCCGTCTTCACCTTTTTTGCCCTGTAGACCAGTATCACCTTTTTCGCCGTCTTTGCCGTCAACACCGTGATTAATAGGAACGTTTTCAATTTGGTTTTCTGCGTTTGTGATGGTAAGCATATAGCCTGTGTCGGTCGGAGCGACGCTTATGGTTGGAGAATAACCATCTTTGCCATCCGTACCGTCTATGCCGTCAAAACCATCTTCGCCGTGTAAACTATTTAGCCATTCTTCTTCTGTACCCTCAAAGCCGTTTTTTTGGGCAATCTCATACGCACTTGCACCGTTTTCACCATCCTTGCCAACAACAGGATGATTCTCAAGATATTCTGCGATTACTGTAGCAAGCTGAGAGTCTGATATAGAGCCGCTGTTTACGTGTGCCCATTTGTAGACATTGTTTGTATCGTCACTGTTAAAGCACAGATACAGCTCTGCTGAGTTCAGCTCAGCATTAACATCATAAGAAAGCAGAGCACCAAACTGACCAACCTTGCCTGCAACTGATGACGTCGGAACTGATGCCAGAATCTTAAGAGGATAAGTTTTCAAAGCAGATTGTAGCTGATTAACCGTAATATCTGCTGAAAGGTCATAGCCAGCGATAGTTCGACCTTTGCTGACAAAAGACTGTAAGTCAGTGTCATTTATTTTTGAATAGATTTCGTTGAGCTCTTTTTCATAGCGTAAGAACTCGGAGTTCGCGTTGTCCTTAAACTCGCCTGAGAATTCAGCAGAATTGCCTGCTAAAAAGTAATCCCAGTTTGTGTGATAAGTTTCGCCACTGCCAGATATAGATTTAATCTGGGCGGCAACAATACCGCTTTTAAAAATATGTTCTTCTAATATGTTCCAGTCAAGGATTGTCGAGCCGTTTTCTACTTTGCTGTCGAGTACAAAGTAGTTCACTGAACCATCGTCAAACTTCAGGTACAGTCTGTAAATACAGTCAGGGTCAGCAACATTGTTGACCACAAACTGCTTGTGTGAGTGAAGATTGTCACCGGCAAAGCCGATGAATCTTTCATCTTCAGGAATGATTAATTTTCCCGAATTAATTGATATCAAAAAAATCCCCTCCCACTTATAGGGAAAAAACCGGGAAAAATTGCATACTTTTATGCAATTTTCTGCAAACAATTTTTAAAAAATATATTTTCAGTTGCAAAAACAAAAAAAGTTGCCTCGCTATGTTGCGAGACAACCCAAAAAATCATATTCCTTTCATTCTGAATACAGCCACAAAAGTGCTGAGAATAATTCCAAAATCAGTTTTTAGGGAGCGGTGTTCTATGTAATCAAGATCCAATTCCAGCCACTCACTGAAAGTCATATCGTTACGGTTGGTGTTAGTTTGCCAGTAGCAGGTGATTCCCGGAGTAACTAAAAGACGTTGAAGTTCGTATTCGTTGTAGTTTTCAACCTCTCGTGGCAGAGGAGGTCGTGGACCAACGAGCGACATATCTCCTTTTAACACATTGAATAACTGAGGTAATTCGTCGATACTAGTTTTGCGAAGGAACTTTCCTACCTTGGTTATGCGAGGGTCGTCCTTGATTTTGAAAGCGTGTCCTTCCATTTCGTTGTACTCCAACAGGTCGCAGAGCTTGTCCTCAGCGTCAGGCACCATAGAGCGGAACTTGTAAAAACGGAAATGCTTGCCGTTTTTGCCGACTCTGTCCTGTGTAAAAATAGGATTACATTTCGGACACTCCAAGAAAACAACGAGTGATGTTATTAAAAAAACAGGAGATAAAATGATAATACCCAAAACAGATAGGATAATATCCGATATTCGTTTTAGTATTAAGAAAGGCTTTTTACCGTCATCAATATGCCTGTGGTCAAACTTTCGCACATGCACTTGGTTGAGGTTCTGCCCACTGTTTACATCAATCACTATTCTACCCAACTTCCCCAAGTTACTATTAGTATTATTATACTACAAAAAAATCATCATTGCAACAAATATCAATACAGATATTATATAAATGGCTACTAAAGATGTTCACAAAAATCAAAAGCACGAAGGCTTTATATCAAACTTTCGTGCTTATTTTTGCAGGTAGCTGAGTATTTGTAGCTTGTCTTTTTCAATCTGGTCTTTAAGGTCTGACAGACTTGAAAAATTTTGTTCAGGTCGGATGAAATGAATAAGACGAGTGGTCGCATCAAGTGAGTACAGGTTACCGCCCGAAAAATCAAGCAAGTGAGTTTCGCACACAGGCGAGCACTCGCCGACAGTCGGATGCACACCGATGTTGGTAGCACCGATGTAGGTCTTGCAGTCAATAGTCACTTTTGTTGCGTAAACTCCGAATTTTGGTGTGATGACCTCAGGGTTTAGCGGTTGATTAATTGTAGGTGAGCTGATTTTTGTGCCGATGTGGTTACCGCTTTTTATTTCACCGCTGACTGCAAACTCATATCCGAGCATAGCGTTTGCGTCCTCAATTTCACCGTTTTGTATACACTCACGGATTCTTGTTGACGACACAGCCTCACCCTTGTAGGTAACAGGCACACACATCTGTGATTTTATGCAAAGCTTTTTGCACATAGCTACAAGGTCATCAGCAGTAGCAGTACCGCCTTTGCCAAAATGATAGTTAAATCCTACACTTGCAAACTCAGCGTTTAAGGTGTCACACAAAACGGTTTTCACAAACTCTTGAGCTGACAAATGACAGATTTCCTCAAAATCTATGCAGAAAACAATTTCAACACCGAGCTTTTCAAATAGTCGAAACTTCTCCTCGTTTGTGCTCAGCATTGGTTTACAGGCTTTGTTCAAAGTAGCAGACGGACTTTTTTTGAAGGTCAGCACCGCAGACTTGCAGTGTCCGTGAGCGTTTTTTACGGCGGTTTTGATGACATTTTGATGCCCAAGGTGCACACCGTCAAAAAAACCGAGTGCAAGTGACGTTTTGTATTCAGTTTTTTTCAACGTGTCAAAAATCTGCATAGTATGCTCCTTTTGTGTCATACAATGATTATAGAACAAAAGCTGATTTAATGCAAGGAGTTGAGCTTATTTGTATAGCGGTGAGTGTGATGTGAAAAAATGTGAGGAGCTACAAAAGTATCTCACAGGTAAGTATTGCTTTTTAAGGCGGCTTGTAATCGGAAAAACTCAGCTTAGTCGCAAAATTGTAGCGTTCACGCTGTCAAAAGGCGGACTTATTTTAGCGGGAGCTTTCCACGGTGCAGAGCGAATAACGGCAATGATGTTGTATAAATTCTTAGATGAAGTGTGTAGCAAAATGGATAGCGACAGTAAGTTTTACGATGCGGTTATTAAAACAGGGCTGACGGTTGTGCCTATGGTAAATCCCGACTCAGTTGAGATAAGCTGTAACGGAGTGCACACGGCAGGCAACAAAGCTGAATTTGTAAGCGAGTGTTTGATAAAAGCAGGCTTGCCCCATAAAAAGTGGCAGGCAAACGCAAATGGTGTTGATATAAACCACAATTTTGACGCAGGCTTTTATCATGTTAAGCAAAGAGAGCGTGAGCTAGGCATTTTATCTCCATCACCAACACGCTACGGTGGTGAATATCCTGAAAGTGAGCGTGAAAGCAGTGCACTGTGCGACTTGTGCAGGGATAGTGACTATTCTCTTGCCGTTGCACTGCACTCACAGGGCAGGGAAATTTACTACGATTATGGCAATAACACACCGAGTGAAAGCCGAAAACTCGCCTATAAAATGGCAGAGCTTTCAGGTTATGCGGTGTCGCATCCGCAGGGTATAGCTGTTGGTGGTGGTTTCAAAGATTGGTTTATTGAACACTTCCACCGCCCGGCGTTTACTTTGGAAGTAGGCTTGGGTGAAAATCCGCTCTCACCCGACATTTTCGACACCGAGTACGAAAAAGTCACCACAATGCTGTGGTATCTACTGGACTACACAATAATGAACAAAAACGCTGATAAAGATTTGTAGGGGCGATTATTAATCGTCCGCTGTGCGTAGCACCAAAAGAACTACAAATAACCGGAAAACCTTCCTGTAAATCCACATTCTATCTGTGCACCACCAACAACTGAAATGAAAAATAAAAAGATTAAAAACAATTAGTCATATATAATTATTACTTTATTATTCTTATTATATTTCTTATATTTATTATATTGTGGTTAGTTGCTGGTTGCTCGTTTGTTATTCGTTTGTTACTCGTTTGTTGAAGTGCGTGTTGATGCTTTGAGTTCTTAGAGTGAAAAACGCAGTGTACATCAGGTGTTTTAAGGGCTTTCCTGTGTGTTGAAATCTGTGTTTATTATTGGTTATAAATAATTGTGTTTAATGTTGTAATAAAAAAGAAAGGCAGATTGATTACTCAATCTGCCTGATAAGCGTATGTTTTTGGTGGGGCGACACTCCCACATCTCCAAACCTCTTACGAGGGGCTACGGCTGCCCGTTCCGTCCTCAAATCCATACACTACAGTATATTATCCTGTAATTAAATTATACATTCAAAAATTGATTTTGTCAATATTGTTAATCAAACCGCTTTAACTCTGCCCTTGCTTATATAGCTTTGTAAACTATGTTCATTTATATCATACATAGTTTTCGCAAAGTAGACACCGCTTTTTGTTGGACGAACAGCAAGTTTGATATGGAGCGTTATGTCACCGTAATCCTTGTAGTACTCTAATGAATTGTCATGCGGATTTACACCAACGTAATCTGGATGGCAGATAATTTCACTCATTTTTTCAGAATACAATTGGTAAATTTCTCTATGACGGTTTTCCATATGTATTTTGTTACTAAGGCCTATCAAAATAGGTGTATCAGGAGAAATCGGTAAGCTGAATAGTTTAACAATTTCAGTACCGATAACTCCTAGCTTTTCAATATCATTATTCATAAATGCTAATTTAATTATTCCTCAATGTCTTCCTGAAGGCTTTTCTTTAAGCTTTCGAAAAAGTCGTTGTGGTCTTCAAGCACAGGCTTGAAAGAAGGCTTAACCTTTGTGTTGTCCTGTGTTTCGTCAGCTTTTGCGCCTGATGAAAGGTTAACACGCTTAGCTGTCTTTGCATTTGAGAAGATTGCAACATCGTCGTCACTGTTGTTTTCAACAATCTGCTGAGCTTTTGTCTCGTCAACAGGACGGAAAACCTTTGTTGAGCCGTCTGATGTGTCATCGCTCTGAGCAATTTCCTGCTGTGGCTGAACAACATCAAACTGTTCGTCCTCGTCATCACCATCGTCAAATGGCGAATCAGCAGGGTCCTGTTCAATTGGCTGATGCTCAAATGGCTGTTCAGTTTCAGGCTCTTGTTCAGGCTCAGGCTTTGCAGACTGTTTCTGGAGGTCTTCAACCTGTACAGCACCAAAGTAAATCTGGTACCAGATAAGGAAAACGTAGATTGTCCAGATTTTACGAGAGTTGTCCTCTTTCTCGTGGAAATGCTCGTCAAGATAACCGATAAGAATGTCGGTGTTGAAGAACTTCTCAGCAGTAGGTGATGTGAAGAGGTCTTTTACAACTGAGTAGTAGTGCTCGTCCTTGAGCCATACTCGTGTTGGAACAGGGAAGCCAAGCTTCTCTTTTTCAGCAGTAGCCTGTGGCAGGTGTCTAAGTGCAGCCTGACGCATAGCGTATTTTGTGTTGTACTTGTTAACTCTTAAATCTGTTGGAATAGTTGATGCAACCTTGAACACTTCTTTGTCAAGGAACGGAACTCTAAGCTCAAGTGAGTTTGCCATACTCATTCTGTCAGCTTTTAAGAGGATGTCGCCAACCATCCACATATTGATGTCAAGATACTGCATCTTTGTAACATCGTCATATCTACGTGCACGAGTGTAGTGGCGTCTGACAAACTTTGTAGGGTCAGTAGCGAGAGCAGAATTTTTGAGCAACTGCTTTTTCTGCTTTTCGTCGTACATATATGCGTTACCGATGAAGCGTTTCTCCAGCGGATGAGTAGCACGGATGAGGTAGTCTCTGCCCTTGATGTCAGGGAGCTTTTTGCACACAGCACAGATAGCCTTTCTGATGCAGTAAGGCACAATCTTCTGGTACCATTTGAAAACTCGTGGGTCGTTGTAGCAGGTGTAACCGCCGAACAATTCGTCAGCACCCTCACCTGAAAGTACAACCTTTACGTATTCGCTTGCAAGCTTTGCAACAAAGTAAAGTGCAATACAGCTTGGGTCAGCAAGTGGCTGGTCCATATGGTACTGAACCTTTGGCACAGCAGCCCAGAATTCTTCACTTGAAATGAGCTTTGTGTGGTGTTCAACACCGAGCTCTTTTGAAAGGTTTTCAGCCCAGCTGATTTCGTTGTATCTTTCGCCAAAGTCAAAGCCTACTGTGAATGTCTTCTGGTCTTTAAAGTATGTTGAAACGTAGCTTGAGTCAACACCACTTGATAGAAAGCAACCAACCTCAACGTCAGCGATTTTGTGAGCATTTACAGAGTTTTCGAAAACTGCCTCAATCTTGTCAACAGCCTCGTCTTCTGTCATCTCAGGGTCAGGCTTGAACTTTGCTTCAAAGTAACGCTGAGTTTCAACAACGCCGTCCCTAAACCACATATAGTGACCAGGTAATAAGCAGTAAACGCCCTTGAAGAAAGTGAGCGGCTGTGGGCAGTACTGGAATGAAAGGTAGTGGTCCAGTGCAGTTTCGTTGAATTCCTTTTCAAACTGCGGGTGCTCCAAAATACTCTTGATTTCAGAAGCATAGCACAGGTTGTCGCCAATCATTGTGTAATGAAGCGGTTTGATACCAAAGAAATCCCTTGCTAAAAACAGAGCCTTTGTTTCTCTGTTATAAATAGCAAAGCCGAACATTCCGCGTAAGTGCTCAAACATATCCTCGCCCCACTGCTCAAATGAGTGGATTAACACCTCAGAGTCAGTGTCGGTGTAGAAAGAGTGTCCAAGCTCGATAAGTTCTTTTCTAAGGTCTTTGTAGTTGTAAATTTCGCCGTTAAAAGTGAGGACCAGAGTCTTGTCCTCGTTGTAAATAGGCTGGTGGCCTTCGTCAAGGTCGATGATGCTCAGTCGTCTGAAACCCATATTGACATAGTTGTCAGTGAAGAAGCCGTCTGAGTCAGGGCCACGGTGTGTGATGACTTCAGTCATCTTTTTCAGGGTGTTTTCACGCTGTTCTATTTGTCCTGTGAAGCCACAGATTCCGCACATACAGCAAAACTCCTTTCGTTAAAGCATAAGCCAAAACTGTTTATTTCTAAAAATAATCATAATTACACATTATAATTACTTACATAATAACATATAGTCGCAAAAACTGCAATAAATAATATGCAAAAATTATTGAAGCTTTATTGAAGATATTTGATAATTGATGTATAATGCGTAGTGCACGTGCGTTAAATGCGAAACTTTATATTAACGCACGCTAAAAGGCAGGTTAAATTATGTTTGGAATGACAGGAACAATTGTCAACACCATAGCGGTGCTCATAGGCGGTGCTATCGGTTTGTTGTTTAAAAAGGCAATACCGAAGCGATTATCGGATACAGTGTTCAAAGGCTTGGGTCTTTGTACTGCGTTTATCGGTATCACCGGTGTTTTCCAGGATGGCGTCAATACTCTGGTTGTTATTATGTCCATTGTGCTCGGTGCTGTAATCGGCGAGGGTGTTGACCTTGACAAAAGAGTAAATAATCTTGGCAAGTGGCTTGAAAACAAGGTTAACAAAGGTGACAAGGAAAACGGCAAGGTTAGTATTGCACAGGGGTTTGTGTCAGCAAGCTTGCTTTTCTGTGTTGGAGCTATGACGATAGTCGGTTCGCTCCAGAGCGGTCTTGTGGGTGACCACACCACGCTGTTTACAAAAAGTATTCTGGACTTTGTAGCGGCTATAATTTTTGCAAGCTCACTTGGTGCAGGTGTGCTGTTCTCGGCAGCATTTGTGTTCTTATATCAGGGAGTTATGTCCTTTGGTTCGTACCTTATCGGTAGCATTTTCTCGGGTGGTGCTGATATGCTCGTAGAAACTGCACAGCTCACTCCGTTTATGGTTACTGTAAACACAATGAACTGCGTGGGTTACATAATTATCATTGGGCTTTCACTCAATATGCTGGGTATTACAAAGCTCAAGGTGATGAATTACGTCCCTGCGATATTTATGCCTATTTTACTTTGTCCGCTTGCTGAATATATTATGACACTTGTGTAGGTAACTGTTATGTTTAATTTTGTGTTTTTCTTTAATAATGCGTTGCTCGGTGTGGGACTAGCAATGGATGCGTTTTCCGTGTCGCTTGCTAATGGCCTCAATGACCCTAAAATGAAAAAAGGCAAGATGGGACTTGTAGCACTCACCTTTGCATTTTTCCAGGCGGCAATGCCACTTATCGGCTGGATTTGCGTCCATACCGTGGTTGAGTGTTTCAAATCATTTGAAAAGTTCATCCCGTGGATAGCGCTCATTTTGTTATGCTACATAGGTAGTTCAATGCTCATTGACGGCATCAAAAACAAGGACGGCGACGATGATGATTTAAAGAAACTTACATTTGTCACATTGATGGTGCAGGGCGTTGCAACTTCAATCGATGCACTTTCGGTAGGCTTTACAATTGCAAGCTATAACTTTGTAATGGCACTTGTGTCAGCTGTTATCATTGCACTTGTAACCTTTGTGATTTGCGTTGCAGGACTTCTTATTGGTAAACGCTTTGGCACAAAGCTGTCGAACAAGGCTACAATTTTTGGTGGAATAATCCTGATACTGATAGGTATCGAGATTTTTGTAACGGGTATTTTTGATTTTTTACGTTTGTAAACAATGTGACAGAATTTTCACAGAATGTATGCAGAAAGTTCAAAGGTAGTTCACAGCTAATTCACATTTTTTAAAAAACAGGTGATATAATATGGTTGTACAAAGTTAAGGACCGCAACTTGATTTTGTATTGTTCTACCCTCCTCAATGTAGGCGTTAGGCCTATCATTGTACCCCTCATTTTTATATGGGAAAAATCCCAAAACAAAAACAAAAGCGTTGAGTTTCCGCAAGACTCAACGCTTTTTGTTTGTTTTAAGCGTTGAGCCATCGAGCTTTCCAAATCTCAAAGCGACCGAGTTCTCGCGTAAAAACTCAGGAAGTTACTTTTTTTCGTGAGTTTAGCAAGAGAGCAAGGAGCAGTAGAGATTTGGAAAAGATGCGAGGTGAGCGAAACGTGATATTTAAGCGTTTGAGGCTCGTATGGGTCGGAATTCCTGACGACCCGAGTGCTTTTACCCATAAAACACAAATTAATCCTTGCAATAAATACGCATTAATTTTATAATAAAATGACTTATTCAAGGGGGTACTACAATGAAAACAAAACAATTTGACGACATCAAGGACCAGTGTATTAACGAGGTACTGGAGGTTGCATATAACGCATTAAAGGAAAAAGGCTACAATGCTATCGGTCAGCTTGCAGGTTTTATATTCAGCGATGACCCGTCATACCTTACATCACACAACAACGCCCGTGCAATGTTAAAAGCAGTTGACAGAGATGAACTGCTCGAGCACATCCTCAGATACTACTTTGAAGGCTGAAATTAACAAAGATGTATATATTGCACTCCAAAAGACCAACGCTTTTGGGGTGCTTTTGACATTGTAAAAATGTGTCATTTCATATATAATAACGATGATATTATTTATGAGAGGTAATTATGGCAAAGGTTAAATGCGAATATTGCGGTAATTTTATTTTGGATACCGAGAGTACCTGTCCTAATTGCGGTGCGGTCAATGAAAACCACCAGCGTATAGTTAGCGGTACTCCGAAAACGATTGCACAATTGCAGACGTGGTACAAAACAAGAGGGCTTCCGCCTGAGGAAACAACCAGATTTTTCATTGGCAAGGACGTAAAAGAGCCGAAAGCGTTCGGTATTTACGAAGAAAACGGCACCTTCACTGTTTATAAAAACAAAGCGAACGGTTCTCGTGCAATCCGTTATCAGGGTACAGACGAAGCATACGCCGTAAACGAGCTTTATCTTCGACTCAAAGAGGAAATTTTGCACCAAAAGAGTCAGAATATCGCAAAAAGAGGCATTGGCAACCGCCCGGGATACAGTGTGAAAAACCCTTACGGCACACCGAAAAGACGTTCAGGAAAGTTCAAATCGGCGTTCCTGATTTTTATGCTGGCAGTTGTGTTCTTGCCGACAATTTTCACTACGCTGTTTACAGTATTTGATGTGACACGCTATTTTAACAGAGAGCAAGGCTACTACGTTACAAATACAAGTGACATTTACTACTCAGACGGCAAGGAATACGACAAGGGCTACGAGTGGTGGTTTTACGACCCGCAGGATGATATGTGGGAGCTTTACAAAACGTTTGACAAAGCAAAGTACAAGCCTGCCGCTTTAAGCGATGAAAGCAACTACATTCTTTACACTTCTTACTATGATGTAAAAGAGCACCTCAAACTCGAGTCAGACAAATTCCCTATTGACAATGCAAAAGAGTACATAGACGCAGGTCATCACAAAAATCCAAGCACATCGTATTATTACTACAACGATGACTTGTACTACTTCATTGATGACGAGCACAGCTCTTACGGAAGCAAAGACAACACAGGCTGGTATAGATACAATACAAAGAGCAGTGATTGGGAATACTATTGCTCTGTTGATGACAAAGATTCACTCGGCAACGACTTGTGGTACAGCGAAAGTGACTATCGTGCAGGCAGTGCCATTGAGGATGTCTACGGAGCTGATGAGTACCTTGCAACATGGACACCGTCAGGTTTTGAAGATACTTCGTGGTACAACTCTTATCAGTCAAACGAGTCAGCGTATCAGCAACATCTTAACGAAAGAAACGACAGCTACGACTCTGATTCCGATTACGATTGGGACTCAGGCGATAGTTGGGACAGCAACGATACCGACTGGGATTCTGACTGGTAATTTATTGTTAATTAAATAATTCTTGACACACATATTATTTATCTGTATAATATGTCACATAGATTTTAAACCGTTGACGCGGAGATAAAGACAGCAAACGCCTTTACAGAGAGCCCGAGGTGCTGAAATTCGGGTAAGAAACAGGTTGTCAAATGGACCGCTGAGGGTGCAGTCAAATGCGGATTTTCCGCAGAGTATTCTGCAACGTAGGGCATACGTCAGTTGCCTCGGATATGTCAGTATCCGGTAAAGTGCACGTTCATCGTGAATCAAGGTGGCACCGCGGATAATAAAGTTTATTCGTCCTTGACAGTAGTAATACTGTCGAGGACTTTTTTGTAGTCCCGACAGTATTTGGGGTCCCCGAAATCTGTGGTTTTGGGGAGAGGAGGAGCAAAGCAAAATATGAAGATTTGCAGAAAATGCAAATCGCAATCAAGAAGCTTTGTGACGACGAGTCGAGGACTTTTTTATTCAAGGTGATTTTATGATACTTTTAACCAAACGATGGCGTAACGCCTGATTTATATCACAGCTTTTATGAAAATATAATAGTAGAGGCGAGCATAGCTCGTCCGAAAATAAGACGTTAACACATATTTCGGAGGTAATTATGGTATTTAATAATATTGATTTCGACACATATTTCAGACACTATCCTGACAAAGAAGGTTATTTTGGCAAGTACGGCGGTGTTTACATCGACGACAAACTCAAAGCCGCTATGGCTGAGATTTCTCAGGCTTACTTTACAATTTGCCAGTCACGTAAATTTATCGCAGAATTAAGAAGAATTCGTAAGGAGTTTCAGGGCAGACCAACTCCGGTTTCTCATCTTGAGCGTTTGTCTGATGCTATGGGTGGCAGAGTTCAGCTTTACGCTAAGCGTGAGGATTTAAACCACTCAGGTGCTCACAAGCTTAACCACTGTATGGGCGAAGCTCTGCTTGCTAAATATATGGGCAAGAAAAAGGTTATCGCTGAAACAGGCGCAGGTCAGCACGGCGTAGCGTTAGCTACTGCTGCCGCTTACTTTGGACTTGAGTGCGACATTTATATGGGTGCTGTTGACATCAAAAAGCAGGCTCCAAACGTTGCTAGAATGAAGATTTTAGGTGCAAACGTTGTTGAGGTTACTCACGGCTTGCAGACATTAAAAGAAGCTGTTGACGCGGCTTTTGACGCTTACAGCAAGGAGTACGAAGATGCAATTTACTGCATCGGTTCAGTCTTAGGACCTCATCCATTCCCAATGATGGTGCGTGATTTCCAGAGTGTTATTGGTATCGAAGCACGTGAGCAGTTCGTTGAGATGACAGGTCATCTGCCTGATGCTGTTGTAGCTTGTGTTGGCGGTGGTTCAAACGCGGCAGGTCTTTTCTCAGGATTTTTGAACGACCCTGTTGATATTTACGGCATCGAGCCTTTAGGCAGAGGCGAAAAACTCGGCGACCACGCCGCATCTTTAAAGTACGGCTCAGAGGGCGTTATGCACGGCTTCAACTCAATTATGCTTAAAGACGAAAACGGCGACCCTGCTCCTGTTTATTCAGTAGCAAGTGGTCTTGACTATCCGTCTAGTGGCCCTGAGCACGCATTCTTGCAAGAAATCGGCAGAGTAAAATACGACGTTATCGACGACGAAGAAACAATCGACGCTTTCTATAAGCTTTCTCGTTTAGAGGGTATCATCCCAGCGATTGAAAGCTCCCACGCTATCGCTTATGGTATGAAGCTTGCTCAGCGTATGGACCACGGTTCAGTGCTGATTAACCTTTCAGGCCGTGGCGACAAGGATATGGATTACATCATCGAGAAGTACGGAATAAGATAAATGCAAATTGACAACAAGATGTAGGGGCGTTCCTTAAGCAGGAACGGCAACCCTTTCGGCGTTACACGCCACTTCCCCTAACAGGGGAAACTCACTGCTCGTCCATCGTGCTTGCACCCATAAAACTACAAATCAATCAAACACAAAAGGCTTCCGATTTTTATGTCGGAAGCCTTCTTTTATATGCGTTTATTTAATTTCTTCAACATCTTTTGATGTAAGAAACTTCACACTTCGCTCAACTGAATCCTTAGAGTTTTTCCAGTCACCGCCTGCATTTCGGTAGTCAAACATAGTTGTAAAATGTGTGACGTCGCCGTAAAGAGTATCAAGATAATTCCTGCACAAAGCGTTTGTAATTTCGCAGAACGCTTTCATATCCTTTGATTTTATGCCACCTTTTGCTACAGCTCCACGGTGCAACAACTCGTAGTGGTTCAGACAGATATACTCCTGCTTTTTTAAAAGTTCACGGAAGTTTGGGTCTTCTGCAAACTGAACAAAAAAAGTTCTGAGCAGATGGTTTATGTCAAATTCAATTCTGTCGCATACATAGCACGAAGAACGTGCATTTTTGATATTATCAAGCTGAGCTTTGCTCGGCTTTGCAGAGCCTTTCGGCATCATTTTGTCTTGTATGAATTGCAGTCTTGTCTGCATAAGCAGTGCGTTTGATAGCTTAGGGCCACTACTTAGCATCATCTCGTAGTGGTGGTGACAAAAGCCTTTTTCGTTTGTGATAACCCTGATGTTAGGCGCCATCATAGCCGCACCTGTGATGTACTCAACGTACTGCTTTTCAATCAAATCACGCATACGGCAGATTGGACAACCGCCAACTTCGTTAAATATATCGTTAATCGGAATGGTGCAAATTGTTTCTTTCATTTTATCAACTCCAATTTGGATTACTTTTCAGGCTCCTTTGATTTAAGGGAGCTGTCAGCGTAGCTGACTGAGGGATTTTACAACTATTTATTATAGCATATTATTCGCCGTTGTGGTATACTGAATTCAGATTTTATGAAGAGGTTTTGTTATGAGTGAACTTGTTTTTGAAAATGTGTGTCCGTTTGATTTAGCTCAGACGCTCGATTGCGGACAGTCATTTAGATGGAAAGAAAATGCAGACGGCAGTTTTTGGGGAGTTGTAGCGGATGTTGTAGCGACTGTTTCTTTTGATAATGGCACGCTTAAAATAAAAAGCAACAGCGATTTAGATGAAAAAATGTGGCGTGATTACTTTGATTTGGATTTGGACTACGCCAAAATAAAAAGCGATTTGTCGAAGATGCACCCTGTTTTAGCCGAGGCATCATCATACGCAGGCGGTATCCGAATTCTAAACCAACATCCGTTTGAAGCGTTGATTACATTTATAATTTCGCAGAACAACAACATCAGCCGAATTAAAGGGATAGTTGAGCGTTTGTGCGAAAATTTCGGCGAGTGCATAGACTCACAAAACTACACTTTCCCGAGTGCAGAAACACTTGCAAAACTGTCGGTTGATGATTTGACACCAATCCGTGCTGGCTTTCGTCATCGCTACATAATCGACGCCGCACAAAAGGTTCATTCGGGCGAAATTGACCTTGAAAGCTTGCGTGAAATGGATTACTTTGACGCTCAAAAAGAGCTGATGAAAATCACGGGTGTCGGTGTAAAAGTTGCCGATTGTGTGCTGCTCTACGGTTTGCACAGACTCGAGTCTTTTCCGCTTGATGTGTGGATGAAGCGAGCTTTGTCGGTGCTTTTTGAAGGCTACAAAGGTGACGAATTCGGAGTTTACGGCGGTATCGCCCAGCAGTACATTTTCCATTATTCCCGTATGCATAAGGAATTATTTGACTAACAATTGTGTTAAATTATAGTTTAGTGTAAAAAGCCTTCCCCGAGATTGGGGAAGGTGGCACCGATAGGTGACGGATGAGGTTGAAAGCGTTGATAGCTTAACAATTAAATTGCTGTTATCAAGCGTTTTTTACCTCACCACCGCCTACGGCGGAGCCTTTCCTTGCAGGAACGGCAAACCCTTTGTCCTTCGGACATTTCCCTTATCAAGGGAATACCTGATTTCA
>JAFUOM010000021.1 GCA_017481885.1 Ruminococcus sp. | reverse complement strand
AGTTGATGCTCTTGCAGACAAAAAGCCTGACAAGCTCGCTATGTTACATATTTCTAAAGACCACACCGAGCGCAGATTTACATTCAAAGATATGAAAAAAGCATCTGCTCAGTGTGCTAACTACTTCAAGTCTTTAGGCATCAAAAAAGGCGACAGAGTTATGCTTATCTTAAAGCGTCACTACCAGTTCTGGTTTGCTATGCTCGGTCTTAACAAGCTCGGCGCTATCGCTATCCCTGCTCCTAACCAGTTGCAGGCTCACGACCTTGAGTACAGACTCAAGAGTGCAGGCATCTGCACAGTTATCTGTACTGCCGATGATGATGTTGCTCATCAGGTTGATATTGCTTCAGAGGGCTATGATGGACTTAAGAACAAGCTCATCGTTAACGGTGAGCGTGAGGGTTGGCGTAGCTTTGACGATGAGTACACACTTTACTCAACACACTACAACAGAACCGAGGATTCTCCTTGTGGCGACGATTTAATGCTTATGTACTTCACATCAGGTACATCAGGTTATCCAAAGATTGCCGCTCACAACTATCGTTATCCACTCGGTCATTTCCATACAGCCAAGTATTGGCACAACGTTGACCCTGAGGGTCTTCACTACACAATTTCAGACACAGGCTGGGCAAAGGCTATGTGGGGTAAACTCTACGGCCAGTGGCTGTGCGAGGCGGCAACATTTGTTTATGACTTTGACCGCTTTGACGCTGCTGATATCCTGCCTATGTTTGCAAAATACAAGATTACAACATTCTGTGCACCACCAACAATGCTTCGAATGATGGTAAAGCAGGATATTTCAAAGTACGATTTCTCCTCAGTTCAGCATATGACAACTGCAGGCGAAGCGCTTAACCCTGAGGTTTATCGTCAGTTTGAAAAGGCTACAGGCCTCCAGATTATCGAGGGCTTCGGTCAGACCGAGAGCACAATGATTGTCGGTAATATGACAGGTGCTCCTCATAAAATCGGCTCAATGGGTAAGCCTGCTCCAATCTACGACGTTATGCTCGTGGATAGCGACGGCAACGAAGTACCGGACGGTGAACCTGGTGAAATCGTTGTTAACCTCAAGAACGGTCACCCTTGCGGTCTGTTCGTTGGTTACTACGGCGACGAAGAGAAAACAAGAGAAGTTATGCACGACGGTATCTACCACACAGGCGACGTTGCTTGGCGTGACGAAGACGGCTTCTTCTTCTACGAAGGTCGTGTTGACGATGTTATTAAGTCTTCAGGTTATCGTATCGGACCATTTGAGATTGAGTCTGTTATTATGGAACTTCCATACGTATTAGAGTGCGGTGTTTCTGCTGCACCTGATGACGTAAGAGGTCAGATTGTCAAGGCTTCTATCGTTCTTACAAAGGGCACAGTAGCAAGTGATGACTTGAAGAAAGAAATCCAGACTTACGTAAAGAGCCGTACAGCCCCTTACAAGTACCCACGACTTGTTGTGTTCAGAGATGAACTTCCAAAGACAGTCAGCGGTAAAATCCAGAGAAACAAGCTTTAATTTGATATATAACAGTTATGAAAGAGTTTAAAAGAATCACACTTTTATGCGGACATTACGGCAGTGGCAAAACAAACGTCGCTGTAAATATGGCACTAAGTTTAAGAAAACAGCGTGACAGGGTTGCTATTGCCGACCTTGATATTGTCAATCCGTACTTCCGCTCAAAAGATAGCATTGCTGATTTTCAGGATAACGGCATCCGCCTTATCTGTTCAGAGTATGCTAACTCAAACGTTGACATTCCTGCTTTACCTCAGGATATGTACGCAATAACCGATGATAAAGAGCTTTCTGTTATCATCGACGTTGGTGGTGACGACAGAGGAGCACTAGCTCTTGGTCGTTTAGCGCCAAAGATTATTGAAGAAAACGACTACGAAATGCTGATGGTTATAAACTGCTACCGTCCGCTGACTAGAGATGCAGAGTCAACCATCGAGGTTATGCGTGAAATTGAGTATGCAGGACATATCAAATTCACAGGAATAGTCAATAATTCCAATTTAGGTGTTGCAACAACACCCGAAGATGTGTTAAAATCAGTAGAATACGCAAGAGAAGTGTCAGAACAATCAGGACTTCCTGTTGTGTATACAACTGTAAATGACAACATATATAATGACTTATGCGACAAGATTGAAAATCTCTTGCCACTGAGTCTTCAGGCAAGACCAGTATAAGCCTATATAAGAGAAAGGAAAGGGAGAGTTTTTTATGGCAAAATTAACATTTAAAACAGACAACTGCAAGGGTTGCGGACTGTGCGTACAGGCTTGTCCAAAGAACTTGCTCATCCTTGCAAAAGACGAAATTAACAAAAAGGGTCACCATCCGGCTGTTATCACTGACGAGAGCAGTTGTATCGGTTGTGCTTTCTGTGCAACAATGTGCCCTGACTGCGTTATTAAGGTAGAGAGGTGAGAAAAATGGCAGAGAAAGTTTTGATGAAAGGTAACGAAGCTATTGCTGAGGCTGCTATTTTAGCTGGTTGCAAGCACTACTTCGGTTATCCTATTACTCCACAGACAGAAATTGCTGCATATATGGCTAAGAAAATGCCAAAAATCGGCGGTTGCTTCTTACAGGCTGAAAGTGAAGTTGCCGCTATCAATATGGTATACGGCGTAGCTTCAACCGGTAAGCGTGTAATGACATCTTCATCTTCACCGGGAATTTCGCTTAAGAGTGAGGGTCTGTCTTATATGGCAGGTTCAGATCTCCCTTGTTTAGTAGTAAACGTACAGCGTGGCGGTCCTGGTCTTGGTGGTATCCAGCCTTCTCAGGCAGACTATTTCCAGGCTACAAAGGGCGGCGGTCACGGCGACTTCAAAATGATCGTTTTAGCTCCTGCATCAGTTCAGGAAATGGCTGAGCTCACAGTAAAAGGCTTTGAGCTTGCTGACAAATACAGAATGACTTCTATGATTTTAGCTGACGGTACAATGGGTCAGATGATGGAACCTGTAGAGCTTGACTTTGACATAAAAGAGCGTCCGGCTACTCCTTGGGCTACAACAGGTACAAAGATGGAGCGTGAGCACAACATCGTTAACTCACTGTCCCTTGTAGCTGAAGAGCTTGAGCAGTTAAACTTTGCACGCTACGAGCGTTACGCACAGGTTGAAGCAAACGAAGCTATGTACGAAGAGTATATGACAGAGGATGCTGACATCATCATCGCAGCATTTGGTATCGCTGCCCGTGTTTCAAAGAACGCTATCGTTGAAGCTAGAAAACAGGGCATCAAGGTTGGTCTTATCCGTCCAATCACACTCTGGCCATTCCCTAAGGCTCCATTTGAGAAGATTGCAGACACAGCAAAGGCTGTTATCTCAGTTGAGCTTTCAATGGGTCAGATGATTGAAGACGTTAAGCTTGCTACACAGTGCAAGGTTCCTGTAACACTTTGCAACCGTGTTGGTGGTATGATTCCATCCCCTGAGCAGGTGTTAGAAGCTATTATTAAGGCAAACGGAGGTGCAAACTAATGGCAGTAGTATTTGATAAACCACACGCTCTGGCAGACGTGCCTATGCACTATTGTCCGGGTTGTTTACACGGTGTTGTACACCGTCTTGTTGCTGAGGTTATCGACGAGCTCGGCATCGAAGGCAGAACAATCGGTATTGCTCCGGTTGGTTGCTCAGTTATGGCATATAATTATTTCAACTGCGATATGATTGAGGCGGCTCACGGTCGTGCTCCTGCAGTTGCAACAGGTGTTAAGCGTTCAGACCCTGAGAACAACATCGTATTTACATATCAGGGTGACGGTGATTTAGCGTCAATCGGTATGGCTGAAACAGTTCACTCAGCTGCTAGAAACGAGAATATCACAATTATCTTTATCAACAACGCTATTTACGGTATGACAGGCGGTCAGATGGCTCCAACATCACTTCCTGGTCAGGTAACACAGACTTCTCCATACGGCAGAGATGTTAACCACTGCGGTTATCCAATCCGTGTTTGCGAGATGCTCTCTGAGCTTGAAGGTCCTGAGTACCTCGAGCGTGTTACAGTAAACAACGTTAAGAATATCAAAAACGCTAAGAAAGCTATCAAAAAGGCATTCCAGAACCAGATTGACGGTAAAGGCTTCTCACTCGTTGAAGTTGTATCATCTTGTCCAACAAACTGGGGTATGACTCCAATTGATGCATTAAAGTGGATTGACGACAATATGCTCCCATACTACCCACTCGGCGTTTATAAAGACCGTTCAGCAGAAAAGGAGGAAGCATAATGGCTACAACACAGTTTTTATTCTCAGGTTTTGGCGGTCAGGGCATCCTCTTTGCAGGTAAGTTCGTCGCTTACAAAGGTCTTACAGCCGGCAAGCAGGTAAGTTGGCTTCCATCTTACGGTCCTGAAATGCGTGGTGGTACAGCTTCTTGTTCAGTAATCGTTTCTGACGAGCCTGTTGGTTCACCAATCGTATCACAGCCTGACGTTTTAGTTGCTCTTAACCTTCCTTCACTCGACCGTTTCGAAAAAGACGTTAAGCCGGGCGGATTCATTTTCGCTGACTCAACACTCATTGAGCGTAAGGTTGAGCGTGACGACGTTAACGTTTTCTACATTCCTGCTACACAGCTTGCAAGTGATAACGGTATGCCAACTCTGGCTAATATGATTGTTATGGGCAAGATGCTCAAAGAGCTTAACGACTACACAGCAGAGGGTATCGAAAACGGCTTGAAGAAAGTTATTTCTGCAAAGCGTGCTGATATGATGGGTCTTAACGTAAAGGCTCTCGAAATCGGTGCAAGCAACTAATTTATATAGTTAAACATTAAGAAGGTGTTTCAATTGAATATCACAATCACAAAGACAACTGCACCAAAAGCTAAACCTGATGAAAGTGCTTTAGGTTTTGGTAAGATTTTCACAGACCATATGTTTATGATGGATTACAACAAGGAGACAGGCTGGACAAATGCCAGAATCGTTCCATTTGAGAACCTTTCAATCCACCCTGCTTCAACTGTACTCCACTACGGCTCTGAGATTTTTGAGGGCTTAAAAGCATACAGAAGAGCTGACGGCAAGGTTCAGCTTTTCAGACCAATCGAAAACATCCGCAGAATGAACAGAAGTGCTGAGCGTCTTTGCTTACCTGAGATTCCAGAGGAAGATGCTTTAGAAGCACTCCTCAAATTCGTTGAGGTTGAGCAGGACTGGACTCCATCATCAGATGGCACATCACTTTACCTTCGACCATTCCTTTTTGGTAACGATGAGTCTTTAGGCGTTCACGCTGTAGCTAACGCAACATTCGTTATCATCGCTTCTCCTGTAGGTTCTTACTACCCAGAGGGCATCAATCCGGTTAAGATTATGATTGAAGACGAGGACGTAAGAGCTGTTAAGGGCGGTACAGGTTACGCTAAGTGTGGCGGTAACTATGCGGCTTCTAACCGTGCCGGCGAGCGTGCTGCTCAGCAGGGTTACTCACAGGTTCTCTGGCTTGACGGTGTTCATAGAAAGTACATCGAAGAAGTTGGCGCTATGAACGTTATGTTCAAAATCGACGGCGAAGTTGTTACTCCAATGCTTTCAGGTTCAATCTTACCTGGTATCACTCGTATGAGCTGTTTAGAGGTTCTCAGAAGCGAGGGTTACAACGTTTCTGAGCGTTTACTCTCAATTGATGAGCTCGAAGAGGCTATGGAAAACGGCAAACTTGAAGAGGCTTGGGGTTGCGGTACAGCAGCTGTTATTTCTCCAATCGGTGAGCTTTGCTACAAAGGTAAGAAGCACACTGTAAACAACGGCGAAATCGGCGAAACAACACAGCATCTTTATGACACACTCACCGGCATCCAGTGGGGTAAGGTTGAAGACAAATTCGGCTGGGTTGTTGAATTATAATTTCAAACAAATATGTTTTTTAAGAGCTCCCTGTTTTCAGGGAGCTTTGTTTTAGCATTTTTTACATATGTACAAACCTGTTTTTGAGTGCTTATCGTCAAAGTGAAAAAATTAACATAAAGTTGTTGACAACTCAATTTCACTGTGATATATTAGTAGCATATTTTTTAAATGCGATGAAGAAATTATTCTTTGTCCAAGGTTCTTTTCAGAGAGCTGTCGGTTGGTGTAAGACAGCAGGAACGGCCAAAGAAGTCTCATTTTGGAGCAGAATCGCTGAACTGATTAAGCGATTACGGCATGCACCGTTATCATAGCAAAAGGCTTGTTGGAGCCTTACTGAGTTGACCGATTTTTCGGTAAACAGGGTGGTACCGCGATTTATTTCGTCCCTGAGGCATTAGCCTTGGGGACTTTTTATTTTACTAAAACTTTAGTAAGAGAGAGGTTATTTTATGAAACACGTGAGAATTGCAGACACAACTTTATGCAAAGAAAATTCTACATTCAGCTTTAAAGAGAAGCTCGAAATCGCTCGTCAGCTTGAGCGACTTTGTGTTGATGTTATTGAGCTTCCTGAAATTATAAATGAAAGAACAGACATCCTTTTTGTACGCACAGTGGCATCTTTTGTTAAGAAAAGCGTTATCTCAGTTGCCGCAGGCACAACTCTCGAGAGCATCGAAAATGCAAAGATTGCGCTGTCAAACACAGCTCATCCTTGTATTCGAATTGAGCTTCCTGTTTCTCCTGCTTTGATGGAGTACAATCTCCACAAAAAGGATGCAAAAATGCTCGACTATATCAAAAAGTGCATCGAGACAGCAAAAGACGGTTGCGACAACGTTGAGTTCTGTGCAGTAGATGCAACTCGTGCCGAGAAAGATTTCTTAAAAGACGCAATCAAGGTTGCGGTTGATGCCGGTGCTACAACAATTTCTATCTGTGATTCAGCATCTTCAATGCTTCCTGACGATTTTGCTGAGTTTGCAGAAAAGATTGCTAAAAAGGCAGACGTTCCTGTTGGCGTTAAGTGTGATGACAAAAACGGTTTAGCTGTTGCTCAGGCTATTTTGTCAGCCAGAAAGGGCGTTAAAATCGTAAAGACGGCTGTTGACGGCGATTGCACACCACTCGAAACATTCGCAACTATGGCTAAAAACTGCGGTGATTCATACGACTTCTACTGTAATATTCGTTTCACTGAGATGCACAGAATCATCAAGCAGATTAACCGTATTTCTGAAAACGCTAACAACGAAAACGCGGCAGTAACTTTAACTGATGCTGACGAAACATCAATCCATCTTGATGTTAAGGACACTCAGGAGGATATCGCAGTAGCTGTTAAAAAGCTTGGCTACGATTTATCCGAAGAAGACGAAGCCAAGGTGTATGAAGAGTTCATCCGCGTTGCTGAGAAGAAGAACGTTGGTGCTAAAGAGCTCGATGCAATCGTTGCTTCTGTCGCTTTACAGGTTCCTGCAACATATAAACTCATTTCCTACGTTATCAACAACGGTAACATTATCAACTCAACTGCCCAGATTACTTTAGAAAAAGACGGCGAGCAGTTACAGGGTATTTGTATTGGCGATGGTCCTGTTGATGCATCTTTCCTTGCTATTGACCAGATTGTCGGCCACCACTATGAGCTTGACGATTTCCAGATTCAGTCAGTAACTCAGGGCAAAGAAGCGATGGGTTCTGCTCTTGTAAAGCTTAGAAACGGTTCAAAGCTTTACTCAGGTAACGGTATTTCAACCGATATTATGGGTGCAAGCATCAGAGCGTACTTAAACGCTGTTAACAAGATTGTTTACGAGGAGGCGTGAGCATGAAACTCTCATTTTCTACTAAAGGCTGGCACGACAGCAATTTTGACGATTTTTGCGAAGCGGCTACCTATATCGGTTTTTCAGGTATAGAGCTGCACAATATACACAACCGCCTTTTCACTGAGAAAGACGGTGCTTTCCACGATTACACTTCTGCGGCTACATTACGCAGACTTTTTGAGAAAAAGCTCGAGATTCCTTGTATCGATGTTGTAGCTGACGTTGCTGACAGCGAGATTGAAACTGATACAATTGACGAAATCAAGCGTTGCATTGAGATTGCTAACAACTTACGCATCCCATACATCCGCTTGCGTGCAAATAACTCTACAGATAAAGAAACTGCTACTGCTCAGGTTGTTAAAACTATCGAAGCAGTTCATTTTACAGCTATTGACAACAACGTTACTTTGCTTGTTGAAACATCAGGTCTTTTTGCTGATACAAAGGCTTTGTGCGAAGTGCTTGATTCTTTTGCAAGCGATAACGTTGCTGCACTGTGGCATCTTTCACACGCATATTTTGCAGGCAAAGAATCTCCTGAGCAGGTTATCAAAAACCTTGGTGCGTACGTAAAGCATGTTCATTTCTCTGACGCTAAAAAGGTAGAGGATAAGATTGAGTACTGCTTAGCAGGTGAGGGCGAGCTGCCAATCAAAGAGATGATGCTCGCTTTAAGCTCAGTTAACTACGACGGCTATATCTCACTTATCTGGGACCCAAGCTGGTGTCAGGAGCTTGATGATATGGAAATCATTTTTGCTCAGTACAAAGAGTTTATGAAGCAGTTTGACGACACTTCAAAGAACAAGAAAACTCTCTATTCAAATAACCGCCACACAGGTAAATATGTCTGGAAAAAGGACTTACTGATTGACGCTACATTCGGTGATGTACTCGACAGAATGGTTGAGGAATTCCCTGACCAGTATGCGTTCAAATACACAACTCATGACTATACACGTACATACTCAGAGTTTAGAGATGACGTTGATACCTTTGCTCGTGCGCTGATTGCAATGGGCGTTAAAGCAGGTACAAAGGTAGCTGTCTGGGCGTCTAACGTACCACAGTGGTACATCGCTTTCTGGGCAACTGTAAAAATCGGTGCTATTTTAGTTACAGTTAACACAGCCTACAAAATCCACGAGGCTGAGTATCTCTTCCGTCAGTCTGACACTCATACTCTGATTATGACTCAGGGTGCCAAGGATACAAACTACGGCGAAATCGTTGCAAAGCTCTGCCCTGAGCTTGAAAATACAAAAGAGGGCAATCAGGTTCACTCAAAGCGTCTGCCATTCTTACGAAATGTTATCACAGTAGGCTTTAAGCAGAAAGGCTGTATGACCTGGAATCAGGCATTAGAGTTTTCAAACAAAGTTCCGCTTTCTGAGGTTCACCGTATGGCTGCCCAGGTTGACAAAGATGATGTATGTAATATGCAGTACACATCAGGTACTACAGGCTTCCCTAAGGGCGTAATGCTCACTCACTACAACATTGTAAATGATGGTAAGTGTATCGGCGACAGAATGGACCTTTCAACTGCTGACAGAATGATGGTTCAGGTGCCTATGTTCCACTGCTTCGGTATGGTGCTCGCTATGACAGCTACTATGACACACGGCGGAACACTTTTGCCACTGCCATACTTCTCACCGAAGCCTGCTCTTGCGTGCATTAACAACGAGCACATCACAGCTTTCCACGGTGTTCCTACAATGTTTATTGCTTTGCTTGAGCACGAAGACTTTGATAAAACAGACTTCTCCTATATGCGTACAGGTATTATGGCAGGTTCTCCTTGTCCTATCTCTGTTATGCAGGATGTTGTCGATAAAATGAATATGAAAGAAATCACCATCGTTTACGGTCAGACAGAGGCTTCTCCTGGTTGTACAATGAGCTCTACTGACGACCCGATTGAAGTTCGAGTTGCAACAGTAGGTCGTGCGCTTCCTGAGATTGAGTGTCGTATTGTTGACCCGGAAACAGGTGAGGATTGCCCTGACGAAGTTCCTGGTGAATTCTTGGCTAGGGGCTACAACATTATGAAGGGCTACTACAAGATGCCACAGGCTACCGCTGCTGCTATTGATAAGGACGGCTGGCTCCATACCGGTGACCTTGCTTGCCGTACAAAAGAGGGCAACTACCGTATCACAGGCCGTTTAAAGGATATGATTATCCGCGGTGGTGAGAACATCTATCCTAAGGAGATTGAAGAGTTTATCTACACTCACGAAAAGGTGTCTGACGTACAGGTTATCGGTGTTCCTGATGAACAGTACGGCGAAGAGATTATGGCTTGCATCATTCTTAAAGATGGCGAGACTATGACCGAGCAGGAAATGAAAGACTACATACTTGCTAATATGGCACGCCACAAGGTGCCACGTTACATTGACTTTGTAGACTCATTCCCTACAAATGCCGCTGGTAAGATTATGAAGTATAAGATGCGTGAGCAGGCTGTAGAGAAGCTCGGACTCCAAAAGGCTAACAGCGTGGAGACAGCGTAATGTATAAGAATTTTACTGTTATTGACTCACATTGTCATATTTATCCTGAGAAGATTGCCTCAAAAGCGGTTGGAGGTACTGACCGCTTTTACGACATAGTTTCAAAGTGCGAGGGCACAATTGATGACTTAATCGCAAGAGGCAAAAAAGCAGGTGTTGACCACTTCATTGTTCAGTCGGTTGCCACAACTCCACAGCAGGTCAGAAAAATAAACGAGTTCATCGCACAAAGCGTTGCAGAGCACAAGGACCTTTTAACAGGACTTGGCACACTCCACCCAGACAGCGAAGACCAAGCTGGCGACGTTGAGCACCTTATCTCACTTGGCTTGCAGGGTGTAAAGCTTCACCCTGATATCCAGCAGTTTGCGATTGATGACGAAAGATGTCTGAAAATCTACGACTTGTGTCAGGAAAAGGGACTACCAATCCTGATGCACACAGGAGACAATCGCTACGATTACTCTAACCCTAACAGACTTTTGCCGGTGCTCAAAAAGTACAAGGATTTGACTGTTATCGGTGCTCACTTTGGCGGTTGGTCAATGTGGGACGAAGCGTGCAACGTGTACAAAGGCATCCCTAATTTCTACGTTGATTGTAGCTCAAGCCTTTACGCTATCACTCCTGAAACTGCTAAAAAGGTAGTCCGCACCTACGGTGCAGAGCACGTGCTCTTTGCTACTGACTACCCTATGTGGGAGCCAAGCGAAGAGATAGAACGTTTTATGGCAATCGGTTTAACTGATGAAGAAAACGAAATCATCTTTTCAAAGAACGTGCAAAAGCTTTTTAAAATTGAATTGTAAATTGTAGGGGCGACCAGTGGTCGTCCGTATGAATTAGTACCAAAAAGAAAATGAAACGGAGCAATTGTTCACTGTACAATTGCTCCGTTTTTATTATTATACACTTTTCCAAAGTATCAGGTTACCGTCGATGATAACGTCAACCTTGCCCTCGTTTTTGAGGTAGCTGAGATATGACCTTACGGTGCTGCCAACAAGCGAGTGTTGGCGAATGCTCATTCTAAGCTCATAGTGATAAAACAACTTTTGAAGTAAGCTTTCAAAAGTTATCGGCTCTTTTGTAAGCTCCAGTATCTTATCACAGATTTCGTATAGTTTATCTCGGTTGAGCTTTATCAGCGGTTTAATGTCGCTGACAGTTTCAACGTGCGACATAATGAATGTATCTGCACTCATATTCTCGACAAAATCGAGGGACAGAAGATGCTTCTTTATGTCAAGCAGGTAGGTTATGCCGTACTTTTTAATTATATCTTCACTTGACACAATATCGCCTACAAACGCTACATTGTCAGGGGTGACTATCGCAATCATACCAAGCGAATGACCTGAAATATCGTAGGTTTTAAGCTCGCTTGGGAAATCAGGTGAACTGATATTCTTTGTTACACTCGGTTTTGCTAAAAAGAACTTGTGCTCCATTTCCTGCGGAATATATCCGCCGTAGATGTGTAGCGGATTAATTATTGTGTGCTCAATAAAAGGGCGGTCAATTGTAGAGCAAAAAATATCGCAACCTGTTTTTTCCTGAATGTAAGCGTTACCGCCGATGTGGTCAGCGTGTGCGTGAGTATTGATAATGCCTTTAATAACCCATCCTTGTTCATCGCAAATCTTCAGCGTTTTCTTGGCTGAGTTTTTGTCGGAGCCTGAGTCGATTAAATAAACGTCGGTGTCGTTTCTTTTATATATGCCAACCTTAGACGGGCTTTCGATATAATAACAGTAGTCAGTAACTTTTATTAATTCAAACATTTTTTATCACCTGTGCTATAAAAATCCTCTACTATTATACTGCCCTGAGTTTTTATTTTCAATACTAAAGTGAGGTACCAATGTTGACTATAGCGTTACCGCTTGAGATTGTTTTGCCGCTTTCGGATAATCTTGCGATAAAGGTTTTTGAGCCTCTGACCGCTTGTGCGAATTCCGACAGCACCTCTTTAGCCTTTTTTGGCACCAGTGGGTAGTCAAACACAAGGTAGTAGCTGTCGTTATATAAATAAGCCGAGTTGTTGAAGTACAACGTGTCGGTGTTGTAGAGCTTTTCAATGGTTGTAAGCATATTTTCCGTGTCCGTAAATTTGTAGCACGGGTACTCTTTTATTCGCTTTATGCGGTACTTTTTACGCTCATTTTTATCGCTTAATGATACAAGAAGCACACAACCATCACCGCTTTTTAAAGCTTCACACAGTATCTTTTTGTTTTCGGTAGGAATAGAGTTGCTTGTGCACGCAAGATTTAGCAGTCTGCTGAGTATCTTCTTTGAATGTGGGTCAGAAAACCCCATATCGTAAAAATCAAGGTCGAAATTCTTCATATCATCACTGCACAGTGAAATAAGCACCTTATCGTGCGATATTTGTGAAATCTTCAAAAGTGAAACCTCCTTTGAAAGTGCTATATAACATACTATGCGAAAAGGCTTTTCTATGCAATGGTGAGTTTTTGGATGTTAAAAAATGTGATGTGTTTATTGACACTATAGGTAGGTAATGATAAAATCAAGGTGTATAATTTATAAATTTGCAAAGGAGTTTTTTACTATGCCAAACTGGCTTTCAAATGCTGTTTTCTACGAAATTTATCCTCAGAGTTACTGTGATACAAACGGTGACGGTATCGGTGATTTGCAGGGTATTATCTCAAAACTAAGTTACATCAAAGAGCTTGGTTGTAACGCTTTGTGGATTAACCCTATCTACGATTCACCGTTTATGGACGCAGGCTATGATGTCAGAGACCATAAAAAGGTAGCACAGCGTTACGGTACACTTGATGACGTTAAAGAGTTACTCGAAAAAGCTCACGCTATGGGTATCAAGGTTCTGTTTGACCTTGTGCCTGGACATACAAGTGACCAGAACGAGTGGTTTTTACAGGCTAAAAAGGCTGAGAAAAACGAGTACTCAGATAACTATATTTTCACAAAAAGCGTGTGGGATGCTCCACCTGAGTATCGTTTAGTTTGCGGTATGTGCGAGCGAGACGGCAACTATCTTATTAACTATTTCTCATCCCAGCCTGCACTTAACTACGGCTTTAACGAGATTACTCACCCACAGTGGCAGATGCCTTGCGACTGCGATGCTGCAAAGTCAACTGTAGCTCGTCTTAAAGAAATTATGCGTTACTGGCTTGACTTGGGCGTTGATGGTTTCAGAGTTGATATGGCTGATTCTCTTGTTAAAAACGATGATAAGAAAACTGCTACATCAAAAATCTGGGCTGACATCAGAAAGATGATGGATGCTGATTATCCTGAGTGTGCTCTCGTTTCTGAGTGGTGCAACCCTCAGCGTTCAATCAACGATGGCGGTTTCCATATGGACTTCTACCTTGACCACTACGGAAACGGTTACTCAACACTTTTCCGTTATCTGGTTGATGACGAGAACAAGAGCTTCTTCTCTGATAATGCACAGGGTGATTTGTCAGTGTTCCTTGACGAGTATCTCACTAACTACCCTGTTACAAAGGACAACGGCTATATCTGTTTTATGACTAACAACCACGATATGCCACGTGCTACATTCTATATGAGTAACGAGATGATTAAGCTTTCACACACATTTATGATGACAATGCCTGGTGTACCATTTGTTTACTACGGCGACGAAATCGGTATGCGTTACCAGACTGGTCTTGTGTCAAAAGAGGGCGGATACTCCCGTACAGGCTCACGTACTCCAATGCAGTGGGATAGTTCAAAGAACCTCGGTTTTTCAACAGCTGACGAGTGCAAGCTCTACCTTCCTGTTGATAAGAGCGAGGATGCTCCAACTGTTGAAAACAACAAGGGTGTAGAGGGTAGCATTTACGAGAATTTAAAAACTCTCATCGCTTTACGTCACGAGAATGAGGAACTCAGTAACGGTTCTGATTTTGAACTCGTTTTTGCAGAAAAGGGCGACAATCTCCTTGTTTACAAGCGTGGCAGTTTCACAGTTTGCTTCAATGTTTCAAAGGATGAAAAGGTTGTTGAACTCGATGCAACAGGCGAAGTTGTTTTTGCTCTTGGCGATTACAATCTCGACGGCAAAATGCTCACACTTAACGGCAGAAACGCTGTTATTGTTAAAGGCTGATTTTTCTGTTAATATCAAAGCATAATAAAACCGCAGGGTGCAAATCAAATGCACTCTGCGGTTTTAGTGTTTTTCTGTCTTATTTAATAAAGCCGATTTTCTTCATACACTTGTCGAGCGTACGCTGAGCAAGACGGTTAGCAAACTCGTCTGACTTGCCATAGCACTCTGTAAGGTATGCTTTATCTTTAACAAATTCTTCGTAACGCTTGCGGATTGGAGAAAGCTCAGCAACAACAGCTTCGCCGACAGCGGTTTTGAAATCGCCGTAGCCCTTACCATCAAAGTCGTGCTCAATCTGCTCGAATGTAAGACCTGTAACAGCTGAGTAAATTGACATAAGGTTGTTGATGCCGTGTTTGCCTTCGCCGTAGAATACCTTAGCGTCGTTGTCAGTAACGGCACGCTTGAACTTCTTCATAATAACGTCGTCAGAGTCAGTTAAAAGTACGCAACCGTTAGCGTTTGTGTCTGACTTGCTCATCTTAGATGTTGGGTTCTGCAAGCTCATAACTCTTGCACCGTTCTTTGGAATAAAGCCGTCAGGAACTTTGAATGTGTTGCCATAGATACCGTTGAAACGAGCAGCAATATCACGTGCGAGCTCAAGATGTTGTTTCTGGTCAGCACCGATTGGAACCAAATCAGCCTGATAAAGCAGGATGTCACCAGCCATAAGAACAGGGTAGGTGAAAAGACCTGCGTTGATATTGTCAGCGTGCTTTAAGCTCTTGTCCTTGAACTGTGTCATACGTGAAAGCTCGCCGTACTGAGTGTAGCAGTTTAAAATCCACGCAAGCTGTGAATGAGCTGGAACGTGGCTCTGAATAAAGAACGGAGATTTTTCTGTGTCGATACCGCACGCAAGAATTGAAGCGTAAGCATCGTAAAGATTTTTTCTGAAAGTTGCAGTCTCCTGCCTTACAGTGATGGTGTGTAAGTCAGCGAGAGCGTAAAGGCAGTTGTACTCGTCGTTTTCCTGCATTTTTACCCAGTTTCTGATAGCACCGAGGTAGTTGCCAAGTGTTATTGTACCGCTTGGCTGGATAGCGGAAAGGACTACTTTCTTTTTAGCCTGAACTTGTGTTGTTTCACTCATATTAATCACCTGTGTATATGTAAATTATTTGATAAATTCTTTTGCCATTTCGCCGATAGCCTTGATGCCCTTTGTGAGCTCTTCGTCAGTCGGAGTTGAGAAGTTGATTCTGAACGAATCGCAAGGGATAGAACCGTCTGTCATAAATGCGTTACCAGGTACTACGCAAACCTTACGCTCAGTGAGAGCCTTGCAGAAGTTGAGCATATCAACGTTTTGAGGGAGTGTACACCAGATGAACAGACCACCCTCGATTTTGTTGTATGTAATGCCTGCAGGTACAACATACTCATCGAGTAAGTCCATACAAAGTTGAGCTTTCTTTGCATACAAGTTGCGGAGCATCTGTAGGTGACCCTTGAAGTCGTACTTTGTCATAAATTCGTTGCAAACCATCTGTGACCACATTGCTGTGTGAACGTCCTGACCCTGCTTGCAGACAATCATCTTTGCCATAGCAGCACAGTCCGCAACCATATAGCCGACTCTGATACCAGGAGCTACTACCTTTGAGAATGAACCAGAGTAGATAACAATGCCGTCTGTATCAAAGCTCTTGATGCAAGCAACATCTTCGCCTGAGTATCTGAGGTCTCCGTATGGGTTATCTTCGATAATAAGCACATTGTACTTTTTAGCAAGCTCGTAGAGCTT
>JAFUOM010000020.1 GCA_017481885.1 Ruminococcus sp. | reverse complement strand
TTTTAAAGATGATTGAAGATGCAAAGGCTGGTAAATTTGACCTTATAGTTACTCGAGAAGTTTGTCGATTCGCTCGAAATACTGTTGATACATTGGTGACTACAAGAGAGCTAAAAAATATTGGGGTAGAGGTGTATTTTGTTGAGGATAATATTTGGACTATGGATGGAGATGGTGAGCTTCGTTTAACTATTATGGCAACATTGGCTCAGGAAGAAAGTCGCAAGGTTTCAGAAAGAGTAAAAGCTGGGCAACAAATAAGCAGGATGAATGGAACTGTTTATGGTTGCGGTAATATTCTTGGATATGACAGAGATGGTAAGTCATATGTACAAAATCCAGAACAGGCTGAAACAGTCAGAATGATATATGATATGTATTTAGATGGAAAAGGAACTACAGTTATATCTAAAGAGTTAACTCGCTTGCAGAGATTAAATGCATCAGGAAAAGTTAAGTGGAGCGCTGGGGTGGTTTCTCGTATTTTAAATAACCAAACATATATGGGAGTTATGGCATATGGCAAATCATACAGTAATAATTATTTAGAACAAAGGCGAGTTAATAACTCGGATTCTTCTACATATATGTGTGTTAAAGCAGATTTCGAACCTATTGTCTCTGAGGAGGAGTGGTATAAGTGTCAGGAAATTAAATCCAAGCGTGTGACTACTAAATTTAAAGGAGCAAGTGAGGCTATACAAAGAAAGAAGTTGCATGGTATAAAAGAGAACAAGGATTTATGGGGAAGTAAACTTAGGTGTTCTTGTGGTCATTCGTTCAGGAAGAATAGATGGCATAAGAATAAAGATAAGCCTTGGTCTTATGGTTATCAATGCTACAATCAACTTAATAATGGTTCTGCTAAACAGATAAGAGAATCTGGACTTGATGATGAGGGGTATTGCGACCAACCTATGATAGCTGACTGGAAACTAGAAATGATGGCTAAGGTGATTTTCGAAAATATATGGCAAGATAAAAAAGAGATTATTGAGAAAGTCTGTGATTTAATAGAGGCGTGTTATCAGAGTGAACGACCAAAGAAAGTTAATCTAACAGGTATAGTTTCTCAGATAGAGCGATATAAGAACAAAAAGAATACGCTGTTTGAAATGAGAACTGACGGTGAGATTACTAAGGAGGAATTCAAGGAGCAAAAAGATATAATTGAAAAAGTACTTGGTGAATTAACTACGGAATATGAGAGTGCTCTTAATAGAGAAAATAAACCAATAGAGCTTGATGTGTGTTGGACAAAAATAAAATCATCACTTAATGCTATGTTTGATTTTTCTAAACCACAGATTGACAGAGATATGATTAGGAAATTTGTGTCTAAGATTGTGCCTAACGGGAAGAATCATTTTAGATGGTATATGAATTTGGATGGGGAAGAAACAACCATTATAGATATGGTTGTTGATGGAAGAAAGAATAATCCTGTTATCGCTTTTGATGACAACGAGGAGGATAAACCTCCTCTACATATTGGTGATGTTGTTAGCTTTGCTGAATTGCAACAATCACCTGCAAAATTGTTAGAAAATGAAAATCTGAATTCTGTACTTATAGGGAGAAATGAGTGTGTTGCCGAGTCATCCAGCTCATCTATACACCACAGGCTGCAATCAACAACTAATTAAGCGTCCGAGGTGCGTAGCCCTCATAAAGTCGAATACGAACCCGACCTATGCAGTTCACGCAAGTGAACAAGACAGGGCGAGAGAGTATGTGGACTTTTGAGGAACAGCACAGCACAACGAGGCGTGATATTCTGAATTAGTATGATTCGTAGGGGCGAGCATCGCTCGTCCGTCCATATAAACAAATCGTCCCCACTGGTTTTCCAGTGGGGATTTTTGTTTGCGAACATTTTTTGGTATGGTATAATAAACTTAAAATACTGATAAAATAAACGATCGTGAAATGTTTATGAAGGGCGTTGACCATAGCTATTATTACGAAGATTACACTACATTTAAAGCGGATGAATTATAAGTTTTTATACAGTTATATGTGAATACTTTTCTGAAAAACAAACCCCCTATGGCAGTTGTTTTAATGCTGCCATAGGGGGGTGTTTATTAACTGCTGTTAATCTGTGTGTTTTAATTTTGTACTCACATATAGAGTAGTTCATCAAAGCTGTTGTATGCAAACAGTGTTTTTGACATACCTTTTTGTGGGTAAATAATAATTCCTGTATCGCACACCATAAGTGTGTCATCTGTGTTGAATGTGATGTGGCTGAACACGATGTCGCCGTCTTTTTCTTTGAAGATGATTTCCGGTCTTGCTTCCATAAATGGTTTCATATCAAGGTTGTACTTTGCGATGAAGCGGACTTTTTCTAAAATCATTTTTGCTTTTTCTATCTGCATTTTGTTCCTCCTTATTAGCTCATTTCCCTATATAAAAAGAAAAGGCTGTCGTTTTTGAAAAAATTTTTTCTGAAAACACTAAAGGCATAGCTCACCCATACGTGCTTTCTAATAAAAAAATTAAAACAAAATCGGACAACCGTACGTTAATTGCGTGGAATTTGAGCAGAGTATAGCATATACAAAAAGTTTTGTCAACAAGCGTTGATTTTACTGTGTTTACCACAGATAGTAAAAGTAATCTGTTCATAGAAATGTGAATTTGACAAGGGTTTATACGATATTGTATAATAAAATAAGCTTGATGTATCGCTTGTTTTTTGGCGTTAACTGGGCAAAAAAGGGGAGATTTTGAATGTTAACCAGAAGTGAAAAGCAGATTATGGAGTTGCTGTGGAGTATCGACGAACCGCTCACTTGTCTTGAAATTATCGACAGATGTGAGGACAAGCGTTGGAAAGACAGCTACATACACATTATGATCAGGTCATTGCTCGATAAAGGTATGATTAAGGTCAGTGGTGTTGAGCTTGTATGCAAGAACTATGCTCGAAAATTCGGTCCTGCACTTTCTAAAGATGAGTATATTGTGAAAACTCTTATGAGTGAGAAAGTATGGACTAACGACAAAATGCCTCCGCTTTTTGCGGCTTTTGTTAAGAACGAAGCCAGCGTTGAGGTGCTCGACCAGTTTGACCAGATGATTAAAGAGAGAAAGCAGGAGCTTTCCAAGGGTTAGTAATGCAACTTAGTTTTTACTCGTGTCTGATGGCAATGATTGCGAGCAGTGCTATGATTGTTGTCATCTACTTTCTGAAAAAGATTAAATATTTTAACAATACTTTCGGTGTAGCCTTTATGGCGATGCTTTACCTGTTGTCTTTGGTCAGACTGTTTGTACCTATTGAGTTACCTCAGGTGCAGGTGATTAGCGATAGCGTAGTGCTGACAAAGATTATGGATGTGCTGGAGAATCGTTCACCGTTGACAGCGGGACTTCCGTGCAGTATGTTGCATATTTTAGGCAGTTTGTCGCTTTTGGTGACACTGATTTTGCTTTTAGCGTTCACGATAAAACAGCTCAGGTTTGTTTTGTCAGTTGTCCGCACAAAGAACTATGCAACTAAAAAGGAACAGAAAATGCTCAAAGATATCTCGAGAGAAGTTTTTGGTAGAAAAACTATGATGAGGCTTATTAAGAGTAGAGATGTTTCGTCACCAATGGTTGTTGGAGTGCTGAGAAGTACAGTTATAATTCCTGATAAGAACTATAAAAACGAAGAACTTGAGTTTATTTTGTACCACGAGTGCACGCATCTGAAGAACCACGACTTGTGGTTGAAACTGCTTGTACATATATATTGCTGTGTGTACTGGTTCAATCCGATTGTTTATCTTTTGAAATCGGATATAGATTTTCTGCTTGAAGTTAAATGCGATAGCGCTGTGTGCAGAAGATTGAGCGAAGAAAAAAAGCTTGATTACGCAAAGCTTGTCAACGATACTGCAAGATGTTGTGTTGTAAAACGTAAGCGTGGTGCATTGGTGACTTTTGGTTTTGCGTCTACTTCGACGTTACGCCATATTTGCAGGATGAACAGTATGCTTAAACCGAAAACGAAAAAACCTCTGATTCCTACCGCTATTGTATTAGGCATTATGATTGTTATTTGTATGGCGTCGTACTTGTTTATCTGGCAGCCTGATTATTCAAATAGCAAGGATGCTGTTGCTGATATCAATGGAGCATATGGCACAACTGTTGATAACGGATATCTTGTGCCTAATGAAAACGGAGATTATATTTTGCACATTGAAAAAAACAGTGTGGTAGTACCTAAAGAGGAAGTCGAAAAAGGATACTACGATAACTATCCGATTGTTAAACAATAGAAAAATTTTGCATTAGTTTGCAATATGTAAAAAAGCCCTGATTTTTTTTCAGGGCTTTTTTAACGGTTTATTAAGCTTTGATTACAAAGTTGTCATAAATCTTTTAATGCAAGAATATATATATTATAATTTCGGTATTGGAATTAAAATAGGATAGGGGATGTGTTTATGCGTATTATGAAAAGTGCAGTTGCGTTTATGCTGGTGTTCTGTATGCTGGCTGTGACTGTTGTTTGCACTGCTTTGGCGACAGACGAAAACCTCGTTGAGATTTCAGATACAGAAGAGAATATTTTTGCAGGTGAGCCTATTGATATAGAGGATGTACCTATGCCACTTGACGATACAGATGAGTTTTCACCAAGACTTACTGCTCCTGCAAAGGATAACCCTTGCTACTATAGTAATAAGAACGTATTTTACAAGCATGGCTACGGTATGCCTAACTGTACAGCTTATGCCTACGGCAGGGCGTACGAGATTTTAGGAAAAGAGCCACAGCTTTGTATTTATGACGCTCAGAATTGGTTTGATTATAACAAGGACAACGGAATCTACGCTTATGGTACAACACCAAAGGTTGGTGCTATAGTGTGCTATAAATACAGAGATTATAACTCAGGTCACGTGGCGGTTGTTGAGAAGATTGTGGGCGACACGGTTTACTATTCAAATTCAGCGTGGGGTGGACGTGAGTTTTACATAACATCTTCGCCGATTGATGACCCTACAGATGGCTACAGCGGATGGATTTTCCAGGGATTTATTTATCTTGGTGAATATGCTTCGGGTGAAGAAGATGTTGATATTTACAAAATAACCTCAGATACGGGCGTTAATTTACGCTCGGGTGCAGGGACAAGCTACTCACTTATCGGCGGAATTCCATACGGCAAAACCGTCGAGGTGTTTGAAACAAAAGAAAGTGACGGTTACCTCTGGGGATACACAAACTACATGGGTATGTGCGGATGGTTCGTTACAGATTTTGCAGAACTTATAAGCTCATCAAAAGACGACCCGACAATCCCAACAGAACCTGAGACACAGCCAACTCAGCCTGTTGAGGGTGTTATGGGTGATGCCGACCTTGACGGCGAAGTGTCTGTTATAGATGCAACCCAGATACAGCTTTATCTGGCTTCGATTATCACACCAACAACTCAGCAGAGAGCTTTGTCTGATGTTGATTGCGACGGACATCTCAGCATTATGGATTCAACAAAAATTCTTTTGCAACTTGCAGGCATCGATTAATCACAATTGAACAATGCATAAAAATAACGGACTATCAATTACGATAGTCCGTTTTCTTATGCCTTTTTGTGTTTGCGATAGTTTTTAGATTTACTCAAAGTCATCAAAGTCATCAGGCTCTTCAAAATCAGTGCCTACATTTGCAAGTTCGCACTGAATTAGCGTAGCGTCAAATATGCTTACAACGCCGTCACCGTCGAAGTCAGCGATTGCTACCTGCTCGTCTGTGAAATCTTCCAGCATTGCAAGGTAAAGCTGAATGAGAGTGGCGTCAAAAATAGTAAGTCTTCCGCTTAAATCAACGTCACCTCTTATTTGTTCAGGCTTTGAACCTACTGCTTTGATAACAAGTGTTCCGCCGATTTCATCATTATTTACTTCTTTGTAATAATCCATTACATCTATTGGAACATCGTTGTTGCAAACAAAGTAGCTCATACCAGGCTTCGACTGCGGAGTGAAAATGTATTTGCTTCCGACTGTGAGCCATTCGTCAACGCCGATTGAGTTTCCGGAATTGTTTGTGTCTATGAGCTGAACACCAATTGCAAACTTTGAACCATCAATTTCGAAGTCTTTGGTGTCAACGCTATGGTATCCTTTGTAATCAACAGTGCCGTTTCCAATTTCAACCCACTTTGACTGGTCAGCTACAGGAGTATTGTCAGCATCAAGCGGAATGTTGAAAATGATGTACTGCGCACCCTGTGATGTTGTTTCAAAGTGAACCTTTTCGATTGTGTCAAACTCGCTTACAGCATCAAAAACGTTGATGTAAGTCATTGTGTTGTAGTTTGTTATGTAATCAAAGGTGTATGTCGCACCATCAACTTCGTTCTGATACAGTGTTTTTCTGTCGTTGTAAGGCTGAACATCTTTGAATGCGTAGCTGTTACCGAATCTTGTGTCGAACATATAGAAGTCTTCGTAAGAAATCCAGAAGTAACCGCCGTCGCCCCAGTTGCTGTCCCAGCTGTTTTTACACAACCAAGCACCGTTTTCTTTTGGCTGTGCTGACTGGGTGAAGTTTTCTTTGCTGTAATTATCGTCCCAACCAACTATAGAAATACAGTGACCGTTGAGCTGATGTGTCAGAAGTCCCTCGGTGTTGCAATAGTAGCCGTAGGTTGTTTCGTTATAGAAGTTGTCGTTAACGTGGTAGTTGCCGACAACCGCACCGTATTCGTAGATAGCGGTTTTGATTGTTTCTCTGTCATTTGCATCAAGGTAAATAATGCTGTTTACAGAAAACTGCTTTTTGGCGGTTTGGTCTAACTGAGAGTAGAGAAGAAGCGGTGTGTGTACGGGGTAATCACTCATAAGTCTTGGACCCTGCCACGATGTGAAGTAAGCAAGTGAAATGTAAGCATAACCGCCTGCTGTGTGTTCTCTGTCCCATCCTGTGCCGTCACTGCGTTTTGTTCCCCAGTGGTTCATATGTATCGGAGAAAAATCAGAAACGTTGTAACTGCTTTTCATAAGAACACTCTCGAGCGTTGAGCAAGAACCATACGCCCAGCAGGTGTTGTAAAGCTGGTTTTTGACAGAAAGTGTATAGCCTTCATCCCTTGAACTGTAATATGATGGGAGCGATACATCTGAAGACAGCACTGTTCCGTTTACGTCAAAGTCACCTGCAAGCAGTGACACGTCGGCTTTTGCAGATGTGTTTGCTTTTTCTATTTCAGCAGAAAAAGCTGTGAGTGTTGTCGAAAATACAATGCTAAACGCTAATGTAAAAGTAAGAAGTTTTGTAAAAAATTTCATAAATTCCACCTGTATTTATACTTATAATTGCACAAACTAATACAAGTTTATTATATCAAAAAAACAGGGAATGTAAATACTAAATATATTTATTTTGCACACAGGGGGAACTATGGAATTAAGAACAGACCTTGCGCTTGAAGCGAGAGAGCTTGCAGGCGACGATATACAGGGTGTTGACTATTCAATTACGCAGAAAGATGAAATCGAAATTGAAAAAATGGTGATTAAAACTAAGCGTGCAGGACAGCTGCTGAAAAAGCCTGTCGGCACGTATATAACAATTGAACTGCCACCGCTCACAGACAATTTTGAAGACACCGACAAAAGACTGCTTGCAATAGGAGAGGAGATACGCTCGCTTTTGCCTGTCAACGGGTTAGTGCTTGTTGCTGGACTTGGAAATGTTGATATAACGCCTGATGCGCTTGGACCTAAAACCGCAAACGGAATTCTTGCAACACGACACATTTCGGGAGAGATAGCAAGAAGCACGGGACTTGATAAATTAAGACCTGTTGCTGTGCTAAAAACCGGGGTCACCGGTCAGACGGGAATTGAAACAGGCGAGCACCTACTCAGCGTTGTAAAGCGTATAAGACCGAGTGCTGTTATTGTAATTGATGCCCTTGCATCTCGCAGGCTTGAGCGTCTTGGGTGCACCTTGCAGATTTCAAACACAGGCATTGCACCCGGTGCGGGAGTGCTCAACCACCGAACAAAAATCAACGAAGAGTCAATGGGCGTGCCTGTAATTGCGTTGGGTGTTCCGACGGTTGTTGATGCTATGACACTTGCCACAGATTTGCTGAGTCTTGATTTTGAGAGCGACTGTATTAATGTGAAAGACAAGGTGTCGCCAAAAGGTCGCTCGATGGTTGTAACGCCAAAGGAAATAGACTTGCTTGTCGAAAGAGCCGCAAAGCTTATTTCCCTTGCAATAAACTATGCGTTGCAAAAAGACTTTGATTTGTCCGATTTGGTAGCCTTGCTGTAAGAATAAAACGTTTTTGTTTTGCATAGATATCTGTAAATGGTGGTGGTATGATGAACTTTACAGATAAGCTCAAAAAAGTGCTGTGTATAACTATATCGTTGTGCATAACCGTGCTTGCGGTGTTCTGTGTTTATAAGCGGGCTTCTCAGGTGCCACAACTTAGCACAGACACGGCACTGGCGGCGGTTTTTTTGACAATGCCCGACGGCGAGCTTGAGAACAACTACGGTGACGAAAAAAACGTGTATAAACCCAAAAACTCAAAGCCGACACAAAGCGTTGACAAAACAGAAAAAAAGCTCAGTGAAGCTGTTGTGGACAGCAACGAAGCCACTTATCCCATTAAAGAAATCGATTTAAGTTCAAACAATAAACTTTACGAAAACATTGCTATTAATAACAAAACATCGTTCACGGTTGACCCAAAAGAGCTTTTGAAAGATGGTCTGCCGTTTGAAATAAGCGACACAAGAGAGGTGCAGGTGTTGATTGTGCACACTCACACCTGCGAAAGCTATATGAACTCTGACTCTGGCTTTTATTACGAGAGCTTTTATCCTCGAACAACAGACAACGAACAGAATATTTCAGCGGTTGGGCAGGCTGTTGCGCAAAGTTTAAAGGAAAATAACATCGGAGTAGTACATGCAACCACTCAGCACGATAACCCGTCCTATGACGGAGCGTACGACCGAAGCTTTGAAACAATACAAAGTTACCTTGAAAAATATCCGTCAATTAAGGTTGTGTTGGATATCCACCGTGACTCTATGACGCAGGAGGATATGACTCGTCTTAAACCAACGTTTACTTATAACGGTGAAAAAGCCGCCCAGATTATGATAATGACGGGTCGCGACAGCTCATACACGTATTTTCCTTTCTGGGAAGACAACCTGAAATTTGCCCTGCTTTTGCAAAACACCTGCGAGAGTATGTATAAGGGTATGACACGTCCGCTGAACTTCGGCGACTTTACATATAATATGAACGCAAACTCGGGTTCGTTGCTCATTGAGGTGGGAACTGACGCAAATACACTCTCAGAAGCGGTTTTATCGGGAAAATTACTGGGAAATGCTTTGTCAGTAGTCTTGCAAAATTCGTAAAACTTTGTTATACTGTACACTAGGATAATTTTGTAATAAGATTACGGTGTAATAAAGGTGTAAAATATGAGAAAGAATAAACTAATCACGGCTTTTATTTCTTTGATAACTGTAATGTTAATGATGTTTACGGTGACATTAACTGTTTGCGCAACAGATGAATATATACCCGAGGAAGAGCCTCAGACTCCTGAGATAGAACAGGTGACTGAGTACATACCTGAATATGAGCCAGAAACCGAGTACATCCCTGAAGAAACACAGGCTTATATAGAAACCGAACCACAAGAACAGGAAACTGTTGTAGAAGAGCAGACACAGGAACACCAAAACCCTGTTGATGAACTTCCGCAGGTTGAATCCTACGAGGTTATGGTTCCTACTACAGGAAAGCTCCCTGAGATTGAAGTCAGCGATGCGTCGCTGATGGGCGGTGTTATAGCTTGGTTGTGCGTTGCACTTGGTATCGCTGTAATTGCAGGCGTGCTTGTAAGCCAGCGTACACGACAGATAAATTCACCTAGCCAGAAGCCAAATAACAGAAGGTAAGGCTTTATGAAAATTGGTAATGTTAATATTGATGGATATGCGGCGCTTGCTCCTATGGCAGGAGTTGCCGACAAAGCTTTCAGAGAGCTTTGTGTAAAGTACGGTGCGTGCTACTGCGTGTCTGAAATGGTTTCTTCAAAGGGCATTTCGTATAACAGCGAAAAGTCTGCTAAGCTGATGGAGTTAAGTGAAAAGGAACACCCGTGTGCTGTGCAGATTTTTGGCAACGAACCTCAGACTATGGCTCAGGCTGCTCAGTTTGCACTAAGGTATAATCCTGAGATTATTGATATAAATATGGGGTGTCCTGCTCCGAAAATCAGCGGTAACGGTGCCGGTGCGGCTTTGATGAAAGACCCTGCACTTTGCGGTGAGATAGTCAAAGAAGTCGTGAAAGCGGTAAATGTACCCGTTACGGTGAAAATTCGCAAGGGCTTTGACGATGAAAATGTAAATGCTTTGGAGGTTGCCGCCATTTGTGAGAAGAACGGTGCATCCGCTTTAACTATTCACGGCAGAACCAGAGCTCAGTATTATTCGGGCAAGGTTGACCTTGATATAATCAAAAATGTAAAAGAAGCACTTACAATCCCTGTTATCGGAAACGGTGATATTCTTTGTGCAGATGATGCAAAGAGAATGTACGATTACACAAAATGCGACCTTGTTATGGTCGGTAGGGGTTCACTTGGAAACCCGTTTGTGTTTGATGAGATAAACGCCTACTTCAAAGGTGAAAGCTACGAAAAACCTGATTTTGAAAAGAAGATGCAGGTTATGAAAATGCACATCGAAAATCTTTGCGAAAACAAAGGTGAGTATGTTGGAATGAGAGAAGCCAGAGCGCACATTCCGCACTACTTAAAAGGATTTAACGGTGCTGCAAAAATGCGCAACGATGCGTGTAGAGTAGAAACTCTATCTGACCTTTACGCTTTAATTGAAAAGGCTGAGATGTCAGTAAGATAAAATAATAAAACACAGCTAAAGCTGGGAAAATAAAGGGGAATTCAAATGTATAAGGACATTATTGATTCAATTGGTTTTATTGAGGGTTACGACAAGGAAGTAGCTGATGCTATGTCTTCAGAGCTCAAAAGACAAAGACAGAACATCGAGCTTATCGCTAGCGAGAACATCGTTTCTCCTGCTGTAATGGCTGCTATGGGTTCTGTGCTCACAAACAAATACGCTGAGGGTTATCCTGGCAAGCGTTACTATGGCGGTTGCTACGCTGTTGACGTTGTTGAGGATATCGCAAGAAAGCGTGCTTGCGAGCTTTTCGGTGCTGATCACGCTAACGTTCAGCCACACTCAGGTGCTCAGGCTAATATGACTGTTTACTTTGCTATGCTCGAGCTTGGCGACACAGTTATGGGTATGAACCTTTCAGAGGGCGGACACCTCACACATGGTTCACCTGTTAATATGTCAGGTAAGTATTTCAACTTCGTTTCATACGGCGTTGACCCTGTAACACATAGAATTGACTATGATAAGGTATTGGAACTTGCTAAAGAGTGCAAGCCAAAGATGATTGTTTGCGGTGCTTCTGCTTACCCAAGAGAAATCGACTTTGCAAAATTCAGAGAAATCGCTGACGAGGTTGGCGCATACTTAATGGTAGATATGGCTCACATCGCAGGCTTAGTTGCTGCTGGCGTGCACCAGAATCCTGTTCCATATGCTGACTTTGTTACAACAACAACTCACAAAACTTTAAGAGGTCCTCGTGGCGGTCTTGTGCTTTGCAAAGAAGAGTACGCTAAGGCTATCGACAAGGCTGTTTTCCCTGGTACACAGGGTGGTCCGCTTATGCACATTATCGCTGCTAAGGCTGTATGCTTTGGCGAGGCATTAAAGCCTGAGTTTAAGGCTTACGGTGAGCAGATTGTTAAGAACTGTGCAGCTCTTGCAGACGGTCTTGTAAAGCGTGGACATACTCTCATCAGCGGTGGTACTGATAACCACGTTATGCTTCTCGATTTAAGAAACGAGGGCATCACAGGTAAGGAACTCGAAGCAAAACTTGACGAGTGCTACATCACACTTAACAAGAACACAATCCCACAGGAGCCACTTAGCCCATTCGTAACATCAGGTGTTAGAATCGGTACAGCAGCTGCTACAACCAGAGGCTTCAAAGAGGACGATATGGACGTTATCGCAGAGTGCATCTCTCTTGTTATCAAGGACTTCGAGGCTAACGCTGAGAAGGTAAGAGCTATGGTAACAGAGCTTTGTGCTAAATACCCACTTTACGAATAATTCTACTGTAGAATTCTTTTAAAGAAATAAATTTTAAAATAATTGCTGTCGCTTTACAGCGGCAGCAGTTGTTGATTTAAGGCATAAATGTAAAGATTGGGGAGTTTTTTTATGTCATCTCCACTTGCTGACAGACTGCGTCCGCAGTCGCTCGACGATATTGTTGGACAAAAGCATTTGCTTAGTCCGCAAAAACCGCTTCGACGAATTATCGAAAGCGGTAAAATTCCAAATTTAATATTTTACGGACCGAGCGGCGTTGGCAAGACTACCCTTGCGACTTATATTGCAAAGGTTACTAACCGCAAGTTTAAAAAGCTTAACGGTACAACTGCCTCGACCGCTGATATCAAAGATATTTTTGCGTCCCTTGATACCTTTGAGGGCATAAACGGCATACTGCTTTATCTTGACGAGATTCAGTATTTGAACAAAAAGCAACAGCAAACCTTGCTTGAGTACATCGAAAACGGAAAGATTACGCTGATTGCATCCACTACCGAGAACCCGTACTTTTATGTGTACAATGCTATTTTGTCACGTAGCACTGTTTTTGAGTTCAAGGCAGTTGAAAAGGACGAGATAAAAAAAGCGGTTTTACGTGCTTACCGAATCATTGGCGAAGAAATGGACAAGGAGATTGAAGTGTCCGACAAAGCGGTTGAGCATATCTCTTACGCCTGTGGCGGTGATGTCAGAAAATCGCTTAACGCTGTGGAATTATCGGTGCTTTCTGCTGATACTTGTGGCGAAAATATTGTTGTGTCTGACGAGGCTGTGTTTGAGCTTACCCAGAAAAGTGCCAACCGATACGACCGTGACGGTGACGAGCACTACGACATCGTTTCGGCATATCAAAAAAGTATGCGAGGCTCTGACGTTGATGCAGCACTTCATTATCTTGCACGACTTTTAGATGCAGGGGATATGATGAGTGCGTGCAGAAGATTGCTTGTTTGTGCGTGCGAGGATGTCGGACTTGCATATCCTCAGGTTATCCCGATTGTAAAATCGTGTGTGGATATAGCGCAGCAGGTCGGACTTCCTGAAGCCAGACTTCCGCTTGCCGATGCTGTTATAATGGTAGCTCTTGCTCCAAAGTCAAATTCAGGTCACGACGCAATCAATGCCGCTATGGCGGATGTTAGGGCAGGCAAGGGCGGACCAATCCCGCGACAGCTCCAGAATATGCACTTTGACGGCGAAGATAATCTAAACAAGGGTCAGCATTACATCTATCCTCACGATTATCCTAACCACTACACTTATCAGCAGTATCTGCCTGACGCCTTGAAAAACGCCAGATATTATACTTACGGTGACAACAAGGTCGAACAGGCATACAAAGCATACTGGGATAAAATTAAATAAATTCCACTTGGTGAAAGTCAAACAGTCAGCCTTTTTGGTTGGCTGTTTTTGTTTATGTAATATGTATAAATATGGTAGTTCTTTTTATCGTAATGTATAATTTATTACAAAAAAGTATTTACTTTTAAAGACGATTGTTATATAATTGTTGTGTAAAATATGCTATTATGTGCAGATTTTACAAGCTTACTTTGTGAGATTTGTGCATAACTTATTCTTGATTTGTAGTTATACACAAAAGAAAGCGGACGTTTTTGTGAATATTTCATAGTAAGCGTTTGCTTGCGATTTGTGCCTTTTCTGCAGATTACGATGAGTTCATAGCGTCATTTTAACAATAAGGAGGTTATTTTTTATGAGATTCAAAAAGCATGCTGTTAAGTGTGCCGTCAGTTTTATGATGGCGATTGTTCTGCTTTTTAGCATGGTTGTTGCTACCGCAGCTGTTGATGCAGATGTTGCTACAACAGGCGTAAGTGGTACTGTGTATTTTAGAAACACAGCAGGTTGGTCAACCGTTAACGCTTATGTCTGGGTACAAGGTACTTCGACAGCAGTTCAGGCTTGGCCGGGTCAGGCTATGACTCTGGACGAAGGTGATGTATACAAGTACACCTTCTCAGGTGATTACAATATGATTATCTTTAACAACGGTAGTGCACAGACAGCTGACCTTTCAATCCCTGGTGCAGGTCAGATTTATGACTACTCAACAGGTACTTGGAGTCCGTACAAGGAAGAGCCAACAACTGACGACCCAACACAAGCAACTCAGGCTCCAACACAGGGTGGCGACACCAAAACCAAGATGGTTTACTGCAAAGATTCAGCTGGTTGGGGTTCTGTAAACGTTTATATGTGGTCTGGCTCAGGTTCTTCTAAGAACGCAGAGTGGCCTGGCGTGAGAATGACAGATATTGGCGACGGTATGTGGCAGTATGAGGTTACAGGCAACTGGGAGAACATTATCTTTAACAATGGCTCAGGTTCCCAGACAGGCGACCTTTCTTATCCTGGTGACGGTGCTTTGTATGATAACAAAACAGGTCAGTGGGATGTGTATGACGATTCTCCAATCAAGATTACTGCTTTCGGTTCTGATTTAGCAGCTCCTCAGTACAAGGGCACAGACATTTTGCTGACAACTACAGCTAAATCTGACGAAGGTGATGTTTTCTATAAGTTCAGCGTTACAAACGGTGCTCAGACAACTGTTCTTTCAGATTTTTCTTCAAACAACAAAGTTGCTTGGACACCAACAGTAGCTGGTACTTATACAATCACTTACGATTATATGGACACAGTAGGTAACTTAAACCAGAGAACTGCTACATATGAAGTTAAAGACGACGCTGGTATTGAAGATCCAATCTTAAAGGGCGTATCTCCAAAGCCGGGTCAGGTTAAGAAGGGCACACCAATTAGCTTTACAGCAAACGCAGCTGGCGGTAAGATTGGCACAAACCTTCTCTTCTACAAGTTTACAGTTAAGGATGCTAACGGCGTTGTTGTAAACGTTCCTTACTACACAAAGAACGCAAGCTACAACTTCACACCTACAGCTCTTGGCACATACACAGTTACAATTTCTGTTCAGAACTCAATGAACGACGTTATCGAGCGTACATTCACTTACTCAAGTGTTGATACTATTGTTGACGATCCAACATATCCTACAATAGCTCCTCCAACATCAAGTGGTGATTACCTCAGAGGCGACGCTGACGCAAACGGTGATGTAACTATCATCGATACAACAACAATTCAGTGCTACCTTGCTAAGATGGAAAATATATATATCAATCTTGACAATGCTGACGCTGACTTAAACGGTGAGCTCTCCATTATGGATGCTACAGCTATCCAGCTCCATCTTGCAAAACTTGATCCAAACTGGTAAAGGAGGTAACGTAAATGAATACTATTAAGAAAATCGCGGCTATTTTGCTCGCAGTTATGATGATTGTGTCCGTTGCGGCTATCTCTGCTACTGCAACACAGACAGACGCTGCTGAGACTTCAGCAGACGGCGGTATCACAATCCACGTTGAATCAGAAGACTGTGTTCCATACGTTTACTACTGGAACGCACTTCCACAGGATTTAGAAACAGCATACCCTGGTGTTAAGATGACCAAGGATACAGCTTTAACAGGTGGCAACTGGTACACATACAAGTTCCCTGATGCTGATAAAATCAATCTTCTCTTCACAGACGGTACTAACACACTTGACGGTCAGATTTCTGACGAAACCTCCCGTACAATAGGTGAGTGGTTCTTTATCGACGGCAAGTGGAAGAGCAGAAACCCATACGATGGTTTTGACTATGAGTTCTCAGATATGAGAGAAGACACAATCTACTTTGTAATCACAACTCGTTTCTACGATGGCGATACAGGCAACAACATTCACTGTTGGGATGACCAGAAAGCTAACAACCCTGACTCTGACCCTGCATGGCGTGGTGACTTCAAGGGTCTTGCTGAAAAACTTGATTACATCAAGGCTTTAGGCTTTAGTGCTATCTGGATTACTCCTGTTGTAGAAAACGCTTCAGGTTACGACTACCACGGCTACCATGCAATGGACTTTGCAAAAGTAGACGTTCGTTACGAAAGCTCTGACTATACATACGAAGACTTCATTCAGGAAGCTCACGAAAAGGATATGAAGATTATCCAGGACGTTGTATGGCAGCACACAGGTAACTTCGGCGAAAACTACCTCGCTCCACTCTTTACAAAAGAGTACGACGATTATCAGGACCTCGCTGACATTGAGAAGTGTATGGTTCCTACAAAAACTCTTCTCGATTACAGCAATGTTTCAACACCTGCAGAGTACTATGCTTTAAAACCACAGCAGCAGTACGATTCAAGACTTAACCTTATGAAGAACACTTCTTCTGCAGCAGGTGCTAACAACTCAACAGGTACACATCCGGATGAGGTTGACTATGGTATGGCTAAGGTTTCTACAGACGCTGTATGTAACCCTCACAACTATTACCACACAGGTTACTTCCAGAGCCTTAACTGGGACGACTGGACCTGTAAGTACTGCCAGATTGCAGGCGACTGTGTTGACCTTAACACAGAAAACCCTGCAGTTGCTAAGTACATTGTAGACGCATATTCTAACTACATCGATATGGGCGTTGACGCATTCCGTGTTGATACAGTAAGACATATTTCAAGACTTTCTCTTAATATGATGTACAACGACGCTCTCAATGACTATGCTAAGAAGGTTGGCAACGAGCACTTCTATATGTTCGGTGAAATCTGCTGTCGTTATTCTCAGGTATGGTACCGTGAACACGCTTGTGAGTCAGCTCAGTTCTACACATGGGATGAAACAGATCCTAAGTACAAGAGCAACTGGGTTACAGACGTTAATGCAACTGCTGAGCAGATCAACGAGAATATGAACCTCACATTTGACCACTACAAGCAGTATGACGATGTTTCTAACCAGCCAACATCTGACAACGCATTCCTTGATGGTATCAAATACCACACACCTGACTACTCAAAGAGCTCAGGTATGGGTGCTATTGACTTCCAGATGCACTGGTGCTTCGACGATGCTTCTGGCGCATTTGGCGTTGGTAAGGCTTCTGACAAGTATTACAATGACTCTACTTGGAACGTTGTTTACGTTGACTCTCACGACTATGCTCCTGACCGTGGCCAGCAGAACAGATTTGCAGGCGGTACTCAGACATGGGCTGAAAACCTCAACCTTATGTTCACATTCCGTGGTATCCCTTGTCTGTACTATGGCTCAGAAGTTGAGTTCCAGAAGGGCGTTGTTATCGACGTAGGTCCTAACAAGCCTCTCGCTCAGACAGGCCGTGCTTACTTCGGTGAGAACATTGAAGGTACAGTAACAGCTACTGACTTTAGCGAGTACACAGCTTCAGGTACAGTTGCTGAAACTCTTAACTACCCACTTGCTAAGCACATCCAGAAGCTCAACGCTATCAGACGTGCAGTTCCTGCTCTCCAGAAGGGTCAGTACACAGTTTCTTCAAACTATGTATCAGGTAATATGGCATTTGTTAAGAGATACACAGGCGAAGGCGTTGACTCTCTTGCACTCGTTGCTATTACAAGCGGCGCTACATTCAAGAACATCCCTAACGGCAAGTACATCGACGCTGTTTCCGGTGATGTTAAGAACGTAACAGACGGCACTCTCACAGTAAGTGTATCCGGTAAGGGTGATATGGCTGTTTATGTATGCTGTGCTTCAGGCTTCCAGGGCATCACAGGTGCTATCGGTCCTGATGGTCAGACATACTTAAAGTAATTCATACTTAAAGTTAAATACTCAAAAGCGTAAGCTTTAACAAAAAGCCCTCGGATTTTCCGAGGGCTTTGTTTGTGCTTATTTCGTTTAGTGTCGGGTGTAGTTTCCCTTGCGAAAAGAATAATTTTTAGTGAAATTGAATTGTTATTATCAGTAAACCGGCGTGTGTATTACATAGCAATTCAAACTATTATAATTTAGTTGTCCTGTTTTGTTCCTATGTTGTTAATATTGTCTATTGAAAAACAAGTCGAAACTGTGGTAAAATACTTCTTATGTGAATTTGAATTTTTATCACAAAATCAGGTGAGTTTATGAGTTTAGTAGAATTTAAGGACGTATACAAACAATATAAAATGGGCGAGGTTAAAATCAACGCGGTTGATGGAATTTCGTTTAATATTGAAGAAGGCGAGTTTGCTGTTGTTGTCGGTTCTTCAGGTGCAGGCAAAACAACCGTGCTTAATATCTTAGGCGGTATGGACAGTGCCACAAAAGGCGAGGTTATTGTTTCAGGCAAAAATGTTTCAAAGCTTTCTGACAGAGAGCTGATTGACTATCGCCGTTTTGATATAGGATTTGTTTTTCAGTTTTATAACCTTATTCCGAATCTTACTGCAAGTGAGAACGTTGAGCTTGCAACCCAGATTAGCAAAAATCCGCTCGATGTTGACACAGCCCTTGACAGCGTTGGACTAAGCGAGCGTAAGAATAATTTCCCTGCTCAGCTGTCTGGCGGTGAGCAACAGCGTGTATCCATTGCAAGAGCGTTAGCAAAAAGACCTAAGCTTTTGCTTTGCGACGAGCCTACAGGTGCTCTCGATGACAACACAGGACGTGCGATTTTAAAGCTTTTGCAGGAAACTTGCAGAAAAGAAAAGATGACTGTTGTTCTCATTACCCACAACCAGGCTATAACTCCGATGGCTGACAGAGTCATCCGTATGAAATCCGGTAAGGTTGTTGAGAACAGAATCAATGAAAATCCTAAAACTGTAGATGAGATAGAATGGTAACTAAGAAAGATTGCAGCAAAGGAGGGGTAATATGAAAACAGCTTTGCTGAAAAATACTTTTCGAGAGATTAAAAACACCAAAGCAAGATTTATTTCAATTATGATGATTGTCGCTTTGGGCGTTGGTTTTTTTGCAGGCGTAAAGTCAACTTCTCCATCAATGGAGCGTATGGCTGTTGATTATTACAGCGGTACTAATCTGATGGATTTCAGACTTGTGTCCACTCTCGGATTTGACGAGGACGATGTTATTGCAATCGGCAACACCGATGGTGTTAAAGACGTTATGCCATCGTATTTTCTGGATGTCGCAGAAAACTCAGGTGGAACAGGCAGTACGATTCGTTTGCTGTCAGCACCTACCGCTTACAAGGACAACAACGAGATAAGTTCACCGATTGTCATAGAGGGTAGACTGCCTCAAAAATCAGGTGAGATTGCGGTCGAAACAGGCACATTCGCATCCCATGAACTCGGTGATAAAATCATAATTGAAAAAAACGTCGGCGATACCGACGTGTCTGATAAGCTCAAAACGTTTGAATATACCGTTGTCGGTGTGGTTAAATCTCCGATGTATATTTCCATCGAGCGTGGCACTACAACAGTCGGTAACGGCAAAATTGACGAATTTGCGTATATCATTGAAGATGATTTTAATATTGAAAGATACACCGTTGTGTACACTACCCTTGATACAAACGGCGAGGAGATTTCTCCGTTTTCAAAGAAGTACACTAAACTTGTAAATGCGGTGACTGAAAATCTTGAAAAAACTGCAGATTTGAGAGCCGATGCTTTTTACGACGAGAATTTAGCTGATGCTCAAAAGGAAATTGACGACGGTTACAAGGAACTCGAAGAAGAAAAAGCCAAGGTCAACAAAGAACTCAATGATGCAAAAAAAGAGATAGAACAAGGCGAGAAAGAATATTACTCCCAGATTGATTCTGCTCAGGCTCAGATTAAGACCGCCGAGGCTCAGATTACTTCAGGCAAAAAAGAGCTTGACACAAAGTGGGTAGAATATGACAAAGCGGTTGAGCTTTTTGAAAGTGAAATAAGCAAAGCGAAAGAAGAGCTCAAAAACGCTCAGGCTCAGTTTGACGAAGCCTACGCTCCTGTCAATAAACTCAAAGAATCAAAAACAGCCTTAGAAAATGAAATTGGTGAAGCTGCAAGCGTAGCAATCTACGGTGTTGCAAAGTTTCTGCCAAGCTCTGCTGACCCTGAGGTTGCACAAACGCTCAATGCTTACGCTGCAAGCGTTACATATTCCAATGCGAAAGACGTTTTGATTGAAGCGAAGAACTATATGTCGTCGATTTATCCGGGATGGTATGACTATGCCTTCGCTGGTGCGATTGCGGCAATTGATGTTATTTACAGGGGTATCGGTGAACTCGATGCTCAGATTGAAAAAGCCGAAGCTCAGTTTGCTCCTGCCAGAGAAGAACTCGAAAACGGCTACGCTGAGCTTGATACAAAAGAGCAAGAGGGACAACAAGAGCTCGACGGATACAAATCAGAGCTTGACAAAGCACAAAGTGAGCTTGACACCGCTTCTGCAACCTTGACAAAATCACGCTCTGAGCTCGAAAAAGCAAAGACTGACGGACTTCAAAAGCTCAACAGCGGTAAGGCTGAGTATAGTGACGGCAAGAAAAAAGCAGAGGAAGAATTTGCAAAAGCCGAGAAAGAGCTTGCAGATGCTCAGAAAAAGCTTGACGAGGTGCCACTACCTGAGTGGTATATTTTTGACCGCGACGATAATCCGGGATATTCAGGTTTTGTAGATAACACCAACCGAATTGATGCTGTAGCGTCCGTGTTCCCGTTGTTCTTCTTGTTGGTTGCGTTGCTTGTTTGTCTTACAACAATGACACGTCTTGTTGAAGAAAAACGTACCGAAATCGGCACATTCAAAGCTCTCGGTTATTCGGACAGAGCTATAATTTCAAAGTTTGTAACCTATGCTTGCCTTGCATCACTGCTCGGTTGTGCACTGGGTTGTGCTACCTGTATTCCTACCTTGCCGAGAGTTATTTATAACGCTTATGGTATGATGTACAATATGAGCTCTACTATCGACATTGTTGTTGATAATGTGAGCTTTGTTGTAGCGATTGTTGCGGCGTTTGCGTGCTGTGCACTTGTTACACTTTTTGTTTGTTACAAAAGTCTCAGACACAAGCCTGCATCTCTGATGCGACCAAAAGCTCCAAAAGCAGGAAAACGAATCTTGCTTGAGCGAATCACACCGCTTTGGAAATGCTTCAACTTCTCGCAGAAAGTTACCTGGCGAAATCTTTTCAGATACAAGTCACGACTGTTTATGACGGTCGTTGGTGTTGCGGGATGTACAGCGTTGATGCTTGCTGCGTTTGGTTTGTACGATTCTATCAATGACGTTGTTGATTTGCAGTTCGGTGAGCTTAACAGCTACAATACCATCATCGTATCTGACAAGGAAAAGCCGATTGAGGATATTAAAGAGCTGAAAGATGCTGTTGACAGCGATAAGCGTTTTGATGGCAGTGCTCTTGTTTCTCAAAAGCAGATTGCTGTGTCACACAGTAAGAAGAGTGTTAACAGCGACGTTTACCTGATGGTAACAAACAGTCCTGAGGATTTACAAAAGCTTATTACGCTCAGAAACAGAGAAACCAAAGAGGAGTTAACGCTGTCAGATGACGGGGTTATCCTTACTGAGAAGCTTGCAAACAAGCTTTCAGTTTCTGTCGGTGATGAAATCACACTAGGTGAGGGCGGCGACACAGCAAAGGTAATCGGTATCGCTGAAAACTACGTTTATAACTACGTGTATATGACTGATAAAGCTTACAATCAGATATACTCAAAAGCACCGCTTTACAGCACAATTTATGCGTGCTCAAAAGACCTTGACACCGCTTTGGAAAAGGAGATAGACTCTGATTATTTAAAGCGTGACGACACAACCGCTGTTTCGTTTACAACGACGATTATCAACGATTTCAAGGATACGATAAGCTCAATGAATATCGTTGTTCTTGTTATGATTATCAGTGCAGGTGCGCTTGCAATTGTTGTACTTTACAACCTCACAAACATCAACCTCGCTGAAAGAAACCGAGAGATTGCCACAATCAAGGTTCTCGGCTTCAATTACAACGAAACCTCAGCGTTTGTATACAGAGAGAATATCATCTTGACGTTGCTTGGTATGGTGCTCGGACTTATACTCGGTGTATTCTTGTGGAGCTTTGTTGTTACGACGGTCGAAGTTGACACCGTAATGTTCGGCAGACAGATTCATACTATCAGCTATTTCTTTGCATTTGCTCTGACAGGAGCGTTTGCGTTACTTGTTAACTTCATAATGTATTTCAGAATCAAAGCAATCGATATGGTTGAAAGTCTGAAATCTATCGAATAAAAATTAAAGCGATGCAGAACACACAATCTGCATCGCTTTTTTGTTAATAGTAATCGTCTTGTGACCAATTAAATGGATTATGCTCAATGTATTTCCATCTGTTAAGATAATCCTGCTCGTCACGTATTATATGGTCATTATAGGATTTTTGCCAAATATTTACTTTGAATTCCCTGTTGCAGTACCGTTTAAACAGAGATACAAACTTAGGGATTGTTTCATTCGTAGGGTGCGGCACTTGTGACGCACCGTGATTTTCGTGTATAGATATAAGCATATGGCTGTGATTAGGCATAATAACATAATTATCAACAGTTATGTCATCATAGTCATTAGACATTTTTTGTATGTATTTATCGGCGATTTTTCCATATTCAGAAAGGATGATTCTCGGTTCGTCATAAATGCCGAACCCTACGCTGATGTTACACAAAAGTCTTTTCCTATCTTTAGTGCATATTGTTATAAAGTACGCACCTGCACTACTGTAATTATAATCCTTTAAACGTGTTGGCTTGCGTTTTGGTAGTTTGTGTTGCATTACAATTTTGCGTTTGTTTTGCTCATAAAGCTTTCTGATTTGATGAGAAAACGCTCGTGGTAAGCTTTGCCTACAATGCCGTGTGAATCACGTACAATAATATCAAAGCACAGCTTTCTGCCGTCAATTTCTGTGAGTGTTGATTCACAAACTACTTCAATGCCGACAGGGTCAGCCGCCAGATGCTCAACATTAATCTTTGTGCCTACGCTTGTAACGCCTGCATCGAGTAACGGCTGTACGCTTTCTGCCGCTGTCTGTTCCATTAATGCTACCATAGACGGAGTAGCAAAAACATCGAGTGTGCCGCTTCCCATAACCTTTGCTGTTTTGTCAGTAGTAACTTTTATAGTTAATGTATTTTTGAGCCCTTTTTCTAACATAGTATCACTCCTTAGTTTTTATCAATTATACCATTTTGTGTAAAAAAGTAAACCCCGATGTAAACGTACATCAGGGTTAACAGCAATTAATCATCAAACTCTTTGTCATATTTAAGGATTTTTCCGCTTTTTGCATCTACGTCACAATCGTAGTCATACTTTCCGTCTGAAAAGTCAACTTCATATATCAATCTGCCGTCGTCGTAATCAAGCTCGCACCACAGACCAATAACATCTGCTTTTTTAAGATTTGCTTTTTTGAGGGCCACATCAACAGCTTCGTCGCTTGTTATTGCACCCTCAGGTAGGGTAGGGGCGTTTGGGTTTGGTGAAAATGTTTCTGTAGTGGCAGGGGCGTTAGAAACGGTCTCGTTTACCGACTGGTTGTTGGCTTTTTCATAGTCGTGGATATCAGGCTGAGAAACAGGTTGTGCTTTTCTGCATCCGACAAAAGCAGCACACATCAGTACAGCTAAAGTGATTGCAATAAGTCTTTTCATATTATCGCCTCCGTTATTTTGTAGGATTATTATATAACTAAAAAAGCAGGAAGGGAATACCTTCCTGCAGATTTTTAGCCAAAATATCTCTTGAGTAAACCCTTGAAGCCAGCGCCGTGTCTAGCTTCGTCCTTAGCCATCTCGTGAACTGTGTCATGGATAGCGTCGAGTCCTAAAGCCTTAGCTCTTGTAGCAAGGTCAAGCTTACCTGCACAAGCACCTGTTTCAGCGTCAACTCTAAGCTCTAAGTTCTTCTTTGTTGAGTCTGTTACAACTTCGCCTAAGAGCTCAGCAAACTTTGCTGCGTGCTCAGCTTCTTCCCAAGCTGCCTTTTCCCAGTAAAGACCGATTTCAGGATAGCCTTCTCTGTGAGCAACTCTTGCCATAGCAAGGTACATACCAACCTCACTGCACTCGCCCTCAAAGTTAGCTCTAAGGTCCATGATGATATCTTCAGGAGCGTCCTTTGCAACACCTACAACGTGCTCGCAAGCAAAGCCTGCGTCATCAGCCATCTTGTTGAATTTATCGCTTGGTACCTTACATACCGGACAATAATCAGGTGCTACATCTCCTTCGTGAACATAACCACATACACTGCAAACCCATTTCATAATTAATTTCCTCCAAATTCATAAATTAGTTTGTCGAACATTTTTTACAAATGCCGTAAAATACAACGTTTTTTCTTTTTATTTCAAATCCGTTTTGCACAAGCTGTTTTTCAAGCGGACTCTGTTCTGAGCTTATTAAATCGTAAACACTGTTGCAACATTCGCACACAAAGTGGGCGTGGTCGGAAGTGTCTGCGTCGATTCGTTCTTCACCGTTAACGTTGGCAACCGTTATCACTCTGCCTTGTTCCTTGAACAGTGCAATATTGCGATAAACTGTGCCAAGACTCAGGTTTGGAATTTCATCTTTTAGTTCTTCGTACACCCATTTTGCACTTGGATGGGACTTTGTGCTCGCGATTTTTTTGAAAATAGCTTCGCGTTTGGAGCTGAAATTGTGACCTGTCATATCGGGCCACCTCCTTAAAAACAGTAATCATTCCTGTTTTCTGTCACAACTATACCATACATCGAAACATTTGTAAAGTGGTTTTTGGAATTTTTTTCTATTTTTCTTCATATAATCTATTGGTAAAAGTGCAAAAATATGCTAAAGCCTTTTACACATCAGCTTTGGAGGATTATATGCCGAAAGTTTTTTTGAGTCCGTCGTTGCAGGAGTTTAATCCGTATGTAGGCGGCGGTAACGAGGAATACTATATGAATCTGGTTGCAGATGCAATGGAGCCGTACTTGAGGGCATCGGGGATTGATTTTGAGCGAAACGACCCGTCGCAGACCTTGTCGCAGGCGATTGCCCAGTCAAATGCGTCTGGCTCTGATTTGCATTTTGCCATCCACTCAAACGCCGCCGGTCAGGCAAACCAAGGGGAGGTGCGAGGAGTTGAGTTTTACTACTATCCGACCAGTGACAACGGCGAACGTTTTTCTGAAATTCTAAAAGAGAATTATAAAGATGTATATCCGCTTAAAGATAAGATAAAAACACTTGGTACAACAAGTTTAGCCGAAACAAGGCGAACATCTGCACCGTCTGTGCTTGCTGAGGTTGCGTACCACGACAATGTGGCTGACGCTCAATTCATCAGGGATAATATCGACAACATCGCCCGTAGTTTTGCAAAAAGTATAGCTGAGTATTTTAATGTACCATTTGTTGAACCTAATTCGACGTAATGCTTGAAATATGTAGCAAATGATGTATAATAATCAGTATACTGAATTTGCGGGGGAATACTATGAAAACACCTGATATTAAAATTATTGAAAAAACAATTGCTAATTTAAAGCGTAACAATATGCTCGGCTTTTACTGCGAGACAAAGGAAGAGGCACTCAAAAAGGTGCTGGAGTTTATAGAAGAGGGTGACACTGTTACAAATGGTGGCTCTGAAACACTCAAAGAGGTTGGCGTGATTGATGCCGTTAAATCCGGCAACTACAACTACGTTGACAGAAGTCTTGCAGAAAGCAGAGAAGAAGCAGAAGAGCTTATGCGTGAGGCTTACTTTGCCGATGTGTATTTAACAAGCTCAAATGCTGTTACCCAGCACGGCGAGTTGTACAACGTTGACGGCAACTCAAACCGTGTGTCTGCTATCCTTTATGGTCCTAAGAGCGTTGTTGTTGTATGCGGTTACAATAAAATCGTAAAGAATTTTGACGAAGCTGTATACAGAGTAAAGACAAAGGCGGCTCCACCAAACACAAAGCGTCTGCACACAGGTGCATACTGCGAAGCAGCAGGTGAGTGCCTGTCTTGCGGTAGTGACGGTTCATTTATGTGTGACGGTTGCCGCGGTGATGGCAGAATCTGCTGTAACTACGTTGTTTGTGCTCAGCAACGTCACAAGGATAGAATTAAGGTTATCATTGTTGGCGAAAGCTTAGGATATTGATGTTATGTAACTATGTATGCAGTCCTCACTGAGGACTGCATAAACTTATCTTGACTGATTGTTAGACTGGTTTCTGTTCTGGTTGTTGTTCTGATTTCTGTTCTGATTCTGGTTGTTATTCTGATTTTTGTTCTGGTTATTTGACTGGTTGTTCTGGTTTCTGTTCTGATTTTTATTCTGGTTGCTGTTGTTGTTCTGGTTGTTGTAGTTATTGTTCATGAAAAACACCTCCCTTTGAACTTAGCATTAGCACAAATAGAAGGATTATTCGTATGGATATTTTTTTAAATAAAATGCGCGATTTGCTTGACGGCGACTTTGATGCTTTTTTAGAGTCTATGTCACAGCCTGCGTTTAAAGGTGTGCGAGTGAACACGCTTAAAGCAAAAAGCGAAGCGTTTTTAAAGCTTTTGCCGTTTAATGTGAAAAAGACTCCGTTTTTTGAAGACGGGTATTATATAGAGGATAAAGTTGAGCATATCGGCTCACATCCGCTTCACCACGCAGGAGCTATATATATGCAGGAACCATCAGCTATGTCGGCTGTGTCTATGCTTTCTGTACAAAAAGGCGACAGGGTGCTTGACCTTTGTGCCGCACCAGGGTCTAAGACGACCCAGATTGCACAGCTTCTTCAGGGGACAGGTCTTTTGTGGTCAAACGAAATTGTCAGAAACAGAGCGTCGATACTCGTTCAAAATCTTGAGCGTTGCGGTGTGAAAAACGCTGTTGTGTCGTCAAACTCTCCTGAAAATCTGTGCCCAGCACTAAGCGGGTTTTTCGACAAAGTTTTAGTCGATGCGCCGTGTTCAGGCGAAGGTATGTTTCGAAAAGACGAAAACGCTAAGGCTGAGTGGAGTGTGGAACACGTCAACTCCTGCGCTGTGCGACAGCTACATATATTGAACAGTGCCAAGGTGTGTATAAAAGCAGGTGGCGAGCTTGTGTACTCAACCTGCACCTATTCTGTTGAAGAAAACGAAGGCGTTGTGCAGAAATTTTTAGAGCAGAACCCTGAGTTTGAGCTTGTTGACAGCGGTAAAACTTTCGGTCGAAATACTCTTAGCTTTGCAAAGCGTATTTTCCCGATGGACGGCGGAGAGGGACACTTTGCCGCAAAATTTAAAAAGAACTACACACCTGAAAACGAGTGTGTGATTTCAAAAGATAAAAAGAAAAGCAAGGGCAAAAAGCGTGATGTGAAACCTTCTTTGCAAAAAGCTGATAAACAAGCGTACGAATTTTTACACACTGTTTTTAAAGAAAATGAGTACAACAATTTATACACAGTAGGGGGCAAGGTGTACTCTCTTACCGACAGTATGGTCGAGTTGTTTGACTATAACCTTGATTTCAAAAAGCTGTGTGTTATCAAGATGGGTGTTGAGGTGCTCGAAAACTTAGGTAAACGTTACGAGCCTTTGCACAATGCCTTCACTGCGTGCGATAAGGACAGTGCAAAAAACGTTTTGAACCTTGACATAAACGACGAAAAATTGTATAAATTTTTACATGGGGAAGAGATAAGCGCTGACCCGAGTTTGAAAGGCTACACCCTCGTTTGTGTTAACGATATTCCACTGTCGTTTGGCAAATGCAGTGGTGGTAATCTTAAGAATAAGTACCCTAAGGGGTTAAGGAATAATGGAAAATTTAACTAACATTTTAACAATTAAAGATTTGCTCAATCGCCACGGATTTTCGTTTTCGAAGGCACTGGGACAGAACTTTCTTATCAATCCGTCCGTGTGCCCGAGAATGGCTGAGTTTTGTGGTGCTGCTCAGGGCGTCGGCGTTATTGAAGTCGGTCCGGGATTTGGCGTGCTTACTCACGAGCTGTGCAAGCGTGCTGACAAGGTAGTGAGCATT